>CAYZBB010000351.1:0-3873 GCA_964476495.1 uncultured Actinomycetes bacterium
GTTTCGCAGCCCCACCCCAGGGGGACGGGTGGACCCCACCCCTCCCCTGTCGCATGGTCATGCACGAGCGACGCATGAACGACGAAGGCCGCCCGGGTGCTTCCGCACACAACAGGCGACCGTACGAATCTCCCCCAGTTAAGCACATCGCACCTGCACACGTCAAGCATCACGCCGCCTTCCCCTTGCGGACCTTGGCGGGCCTGGGCATTTGCTTGCGCCAGCCCGGCCCGTACTCGGTGTCGAGCTGGGCAGCGATGAAGTCGGGGCGCAGCGCCATCCCGCGGGTGACGCGGTCGATGATCGCCTTGTTGCGGTGCACGCCGTACACCTTGCGGAACTCCCGGCACGGGGTGCACTCCGTGCGCTCGTGTTCTCGTGGGCTGTTGTGCCCGTGCTTGGCGCAGTTGTGGCACCAGATGCTCCGGTCGATCTCCTGCAGCCGCTTGGCCACCGCCGTGGCGTCGAGGGCTGGGTTGCCCCACCGGGATGCCAGGGTGGCCGCCTTGGCAACGTGGTGGGCTGCGATGCGCATGTGTTCGAGCAGGCGGGCGGTGGCCTGGCCCGCTTCGTCGTTGCCTGCCGCGCCGGCCTCGGTGGCCGTGAGGCGCACGGCCGTGTCGTGGTCCGGGCACGGGCGGGCGTGTTCGCACCCAGGCTCCCGGCACGGGCCGCTGATGTCGGGCAGGGGTGCGCCGCCGGTGGCCGGCGCTGCGCCCGGGGTCGAGGCCGGGAAGCCGCCCCTGCTGTCGGCGAGGGTGCGCAGGGCGGCGTCGATCGAGGTGACGAGCACGGTGGCGTCGGTGAGGATGGTGCGGGCCTGGTCGGCGGTACGGCTCATGCGAGGGTGTCCTCCTGGTGGGTGGTGGGGGTCGGTCGAGAACGCGGGTCAAAACGCGGGTCGCGCGGGTCGGACCCGCGTGCCATCGCTCTGTGGATGGCAAAACCATCTGAAAAGTCATTGAAAGTAGTAGTTATCCACAGATTTTGGGTCAGTTTTGACCCGACAGCGGGACCCCCGCGCGGGTCGCCGACCCGCGTGACCCGCGCTTTATCCACAGGCTCAGGAAGGCTTCGCATCGCCCACCTTCCACTCGTTCTCGCCGGTGCGGGCGACCCATCGGAGGCGCTCGGCCTCGACCAGCGCCTCGTCGACACTGACGTGCTGGCGCGCCCGGGAGGTCATCGCTGCGTGGGCGTCACGCTTGCTGATGGTGCCGCTCGCCGCCCTCGACGCAGCCCGGTGGACGGCCTTGGCGGACTGGTCGAGCGCCCGGCGCACGACGCTCTCCTCGACTGCCGCCTCGCGGGCGACGTGGCGTTGAATCGAGCCCTGGTCGGCGTCACGGCGGCGGCGGTTGGCCTCGGCGACGATCCACGCCCGCACGCCGTCGGAGTGGGTCATGATCCGCTCGGCGAGCGCCCAGTCAACGATCGACACCTCGTGGCGACCGTCGAGGATGCCGAGCAGGCCGGCGAGCTTGAGCTTCACCAGGCGGCGGTGGGCGTCCAGCGGGGCCACCTCGATGTCGCCGCGCTGAATGGCGGCATGCGTGTGGCGGATCTCGGCGACCACCACGGGGTCGACGTGTAGCGGGTGCGGCTGAACGGCGCCGCCCATGACGATGGCCGGCTCCGGCTTCCACTCGAGACTGCCCGGCCACTCCGGGCAGTCCACGTCGATGGTCGGGTCGGTGGTCTCGAGGAACACGAACCGCTGAGGGGTGCCGCCGTCGGCGTCGTCGATCAGCCGGGCCGCGGCGGCGTCCTGCCACAGCGACACGAGCCCGAGCACGTACTGCCCGGCGCGCAGGTTGCGCCGTGTCTCGGTCGAGGCGTTGGCCTGCCCGGCATCCGAGCCCGACCACGCCGTGCGCAGGATCGGCAGAATCGTCGAGCCCTTGCGGTTGCCCATCTCGGCGAGCGCCTGGCCCTCGTCGAGCACGAACAGCGCGCCGCGCTTGGTCTGGCGCTTCACCTTGGACTTCTTGCCGCCGCCGTCGGTCTCTTCGACGAGGTCGAAGTAGGCGTCGATCAGTCCCTCGCCGGAGCCGAGCGACAACGGCCCGACACAGCCTGCCGGCACATCGGGAAGCAGGTCGGCGGCGCAGCCGGTGGCGGACGACTTGCCACCCCCTGAGCGGGCCCTGAGCGCCACGTAGGTGCTGAGCGTGGACTGAGCGCCGATGATCGCCGGGAGGCGGCTGCTCGGGGGCGTGAAGGCCGCCACGCGGGCCAGGATGCACCCGAGCACTGCGGCAGGGGCCACCATCCGGCTACGGGCCGCCTGGCGGATGTGGGCCAGGTACGGCCGCGACTCCCAGAACTCGTCATCGAGGGGGCCGACGACGGGCGTGTCGGGTGGTGAGGGCGGGCCGATGATCTCGCCGGTGGCCGGGTCGACGTTGGCCGGCGGTGCCGGACGCGCCTTCCACGTGTCGAGGATGCCGGTGCGCTCGGCGATGCTGCGCGCGGCGGCCTGGCGGTCACCGTGGTGTTCGTAGGCGGCGATCACGTCGAGCTGGTCGTAGGTGGCCGGCGGGATGCCGCCCACGGCGAACGGGACCGAGGTGGAGAACGGGAGCAGCCGGTCGCTGGTGTTGACCGACCCGCTGACGCCGTTCTCCTTGCCGGGGCGGGTCATCAAGTGACGACCGTGGCGGTCGGTGTAGGCGTGCGTCCACCCGTAGTGCTCGAGCAGGCCGGTGAGCGGGATGGTGGTGCGCAGGTGGTCGACCACGGCGTCCATCCACGAACCACCCACGACTGCCGCGGTGGCCCGGTGGACGGTCACGCGTGCCTCTGCTGGCGTCGCCGGGTACGTCGGGGCCACATCGACGGCCCAGCGGTCGAAGGTGCGGCAGACGGCGAACAGTGCGGCACGCTCGGCGACGGTGATTGTCGGGATGGCGGCGAAGGTGCCGGCCTTGGTCTGCCACGGGCGGCCGGTCGGGTGCACGGTGCCGCTGGAGGGCGGGGCGACGACGAACCCGCCCTCGCCACGTGTCTCGATCAGCACCCGCACGCGGTCGGCGGGGTTGGCGGCCAGCTCGTCGTCGGTGGCCGGGCGGCGCGCGAGCTTCGTGTTCGGGTCGGCCTCACCGGCGACCCGGTAGTAGAAGTGCCGCCCATCGCTCGGCGAAATGACCATGAAGCCGTTGACCAGGCGACCGAGCAGCAGCTCCAGCCCGGCGGCCTTCATGGCGTCGCGGAAACTGTTGGAACCGTGCTCGACCATGAAGCGGCCTTCGAGCTCCAGCATCTCCAGGTCGCCGGAGACGGCGCCGCAGATGATGCCGAGCCCGTGGCCGGCGCCTGCGAACCACCGCTCGACCTGCTCTCGGTCGGCGCGCTGGGCCTGGTACTGCTTCCACTCCCCCGCCGGCCGCTTGGTCCCGTCGGCGCGCACGGGCACGACGGACAGACCGGCGGCGTGGGCGTCGAGGGCGGCGGCGAGGATCGGGTTCATGGGGTGTGGGGCGAGGCTCACGCGGTGCACGGGTTGGCGAGGGGCGTCACAGAGGAAGCAGCCCCTTGCGTGCGCAGACGCGCTCGTAGAAGCAGGTCGGTGGGGTGGGCATCGGTCGGCGCACGGTGACGCCAGCGCCGCACCCTCGCGGGCAGTGGTAGTGGATCATGCGGTGCTGTCGAAGATGTTGAGTTGTCCGGGGATCTCGGGCGTGGTGCCGAACAGGTTGCGGGCCACTTCGGCGCGGCGGGCGTCCACGAGCAGGGCGTTGCGGGCGTCGATGTCGAACCCGATGCCGTGCCTGCCGTGCAGGTCGGCTACGGCGAGTGTGGTGCCGGTGCCTGCGAACGGGTCGAGCACCACGCCGGGGGCGTAGGCGTCATGCCCGCAGTCTGTCCATCCGA
>CAYZBB010000352.1:0-3862 GCA_964476495.1 uncultured Actinomycetes bacterium
ACGACGGCGCTCGCGCTGAACGCCGATCCTACCGACTGTGCGGCGGGCTCGTGGTGCCGCGGGACGAACGCTGACGGTTCGTGCGTGTGCGCGGTGCTCCCAACGCAGACGCCCACCGCCACCGTCTCCCCGACACCGACGCTCTCCGCGACGCCCACGGCTACGGTGACACCGACCGGGACGCTGTCGGCCACACCGACACCAGCCGCGACCTCCTACCCGATCATCGTGCAAGAGGGAGATGTTACGGTCACGTCGTCCGCGACAACGCTCGACTTCGACGGGACCTATTTCGATCTCACCGAATCCCCGACGGGGGAAATCAATATCACGGCGTCTTCGTCCATGATGTTGGTCACGACCACCGTGCAGGCGAGCCAGCTCCTACGCCTCGCCGGGAATGACCAGAAGCGGTATTTCGGGACGAGCGACCAAGCGTCCCTGCGCTACGATACGACGCTCGCCCGGCTCGTGCTCGACGACAGCAAGGTGTACGCCCCCAAGGGCATCGAGGCGGGCATCACGCCGACGCCCACGGCGACGCCAACCGCAACGGGGGTGACGCCGACGCCGACGGGCGCTACGGTCACTCCGACGGCGACTCCTACGCCGGATCTGTGGGCAAATATCCTCAACGTCCGCGACCTCCGGATTCGCGATACCGGCAGCGATCTCACGTTGCAGCCCATGGGGCGGGCCGGCATGTCGCCTCCTGCGGCCTGGACACTGAAGGGCGTCGACGCCGTTGCCGATGCGGTTCGTGCGCCGAGTCTCGCGATCACCGGAGGCGCAGTGACCGTGGTCGGAGGCACGGGCAACACCGCGGCGTTTTCCTCGGGGGGGGATGTCACGCTCCAAGGCGGTGCCGGTTGGAACGGTTCGAACGTCAACTTGACCGCGATCGCGCACGCTGGAGGAAGCGCCGCCACCGCATCTGCCCGTATTCTTGCCACCGGGCACTTCACGACGAAAGTCATCGGCTCCGGTGTGAGTGTGAGTTCGTGCGGCACCTCGCCCAGCGTCACCGGGAACGACCACAACGGTACGATCACCGTCGGCGCAACGGCCACGGCCTGTACGCTGACCTTCAGTCGCGGGTGGACGAACGCACCGCAGTGCTTTGCGAACGATCGCACTGCCGTGCTCGTGGTCCGCGCAACGCCAACAACCACAACCGTCGTGTTTGATACAGCGACGGCCTCGGACATCGCATCGGATACGATCGACTATTGGTGCGTCGGACGCGAATGATGCGACGCGCGCTCGGCGGCCTGCTGCTTGTGGTGTGGGCGGTTCCGGCCTCCGCCTCGATCTACTTCGGCAGCGGATTCGATCTGTGCCGTACGCCCGTCAGCCCGGGTGGAACCTACGGCTGGTCGATCGTCGGTAGCCCAACGCTCACGACGAGCGTCGAGAGCGGCAGCGGCAATCTCTGTGCGCTGCGGATCGCCCCGACCAGTGGCAGCACGCAGTACCTGTCGCCACCCGCCTGGTCGGCGGCGTCCTCGCTCCGCGTGTCATGTCGCATCACGCCGCGCGCCACAGGGAACGGATCGTGTACGCGCGAAGTGCTGTCCACGGTCGGCTCCGGTGGCGACTGGAGCGGCAAGGCGGCGGTGCTCTCGATGCGGGCCGTCAATGGGACGCAAGTGGTGTTGCAAGCCTACTACGGATCACAGACGCAAAAGGTGTGTAGCGGTTCTCCAGCACTCGGCAAACAATGCGCCACCGTCTCCGATTGTCCCGAGCTGCGTCCCGGAGAAGCGCAGTGTGCCGCCACGGCGTTTGCCGCAACGCCCGTGATGACCGTGGGCACGCCCTATGAGTTCACGTTCACCCAAGACAATGGCAGCGGCGCGACGGCGGGCACGGTCACGCTTGGGCTGTACCAGGGAACGGCAGGCACCTCGCCGGCGGTGTATTCTCGCGGCTCATCGTCCCGCATTGTCGGCGAATGCAGCGGCGGCACCAACGACCTCGCGCCGTGCAATGTCGCCAGTGAGTGTCCGAGCGGGACATGCGCGGTCACCAACGTGGTCGCGCCGACTACCGTGCGATTCGGCGTGAGCGATACGACGACATGCGCGCCGAGGTACGACCTCGATGGATGCTGGGTCTATGACGGGACGGTCGTGCAGAACTGGCGCTGGGAAACGCTGCAACCGTCGTCCGGGGTCGGGAGTGACGCGAACTGGAGTGTTCAGGGTGCGGCCAATGCGGGGCTCGCGGTCGACGATGGAGGCACGCCCGACGACGACACCACCTATCTCTACAAGGAATCGACGGGATCCGGGACGCGCATCGATGTCCCGCTCGCCAACCCCGCGACGCCGCTCCCGACGCCGATTGCGGCGGTCATCTTCGAAGCCCTCGCGAAGGACAACGAAACCACGGCGTCGCGGACGATGGACGTTCGGCTCGACGCGACGGACGGCACGAATCGGGTCAGCGGCACGCATGCGACGACGATTGATTGGGATGACGATGGCGCGTCGGCGTCGTACTACCCGATCACGCCGGAAGGCTACACGACGGCGCCGGACGGCTCGACATTTTCCGAAACGGATCTCAATAGCCTTCAGGTGGCGCTCAATCGTTCCGCCACAACGCATTCGACTAATAGCGTGCGCGTGACGTCGCTCATTGCGAACGTCATCCAGCAAACGTCCGATCCTGCGGTCCCGACCACCATCAAGGACAAGAATCAGGACGGCGAATACACGGTGGCCTTCGTTGGGGATTCCACCTGGGACAACGTGGACTTTCAAAACACGCTGGTCGCCAATCTCGTGCAGCCGACGAACATGTACTTCTACACGCGCGGCGGCTCACATCTTGGCGATGCCGCCGCCGAATGGTCGCAAATCATGGCGGGGGCCACCGGCACCTACCTGGGGCTTGTCGTTGCGCGGGGCACGTCCGGCAAGCGGCCGGATATGGTCTTCGTCTCGCATGCCGTGAATTGGGTGTATGGGCAGCACCTGGTCGATCCGAAGTTGCCCACGGCGCTGCTCGGTCTGGCGCAGGCGGGATTCTGTGAAATGCAAGGCGCGGCCGGACAGGGGGACCCGTGCTACTGCCCCGACCGGAATCCCACGACCACCAATCTCGGGGGCACGCCCGCGCCGAACACGACGCCCGGGCGACTCTATTGCGTAAACGCGGGGGCCTTTCGCTCGACACCGATCCCCGTGCTGCCGGGGTACTGTGCGTGCAGCAGCAACGCCGACTGTACGCACGGGAGGCGGACGCCGGGGCCACTCCATACCCCCGCGCCCTGCAACACGACCTATGGGTTTTGCGGCTCTGGCTCGAATCCCGCGGTTGATGCGTCGGCGCTGACGCGCGACTCGTGGGCGCAGCCGGGGTGCATTGACGGCGTCGGATGTACCGGCGGCGTGTGCGTACGGAAGCCGTCCCTTGCCGATTTCTCCGCGCTCGTGACCGACATCACGGCCGCGACCTCCGCGTTGTCGACGCCGAATCCTGCGGCGACCCCGACTGGCGCGAGCGGGGAACCCACTGTCATTTGGGTGTCCGCGCCGCATCTCGCCTACAAGGAAGATCCCACGAACGGCACGGATCAGACGGTGATCGGCCTCGATCATGTCCGCGAGGTGTTTCGTCGGCAACCGTATTTTGTGGACCTCCTCGCGCGATTCCGCCAACGGTTCCCCGAGCATTCCTGCGCCATCGCCAATGGCTGTACGGACACCGAGGACGCGACCCTCGCACTCCGCGATGGCACGCATTGGACGACCTCGGGTCAGATTGAAGCTGCCACGGCACTCGCGGAGTGCGCGACTACCGGCGGATCGGATGGCGTCTGTGCGGCCACCGTCTGTACGGCGGGACTGATCGG
>CAYZBB010000353.1:0-3838 GCA_964476495.1 uncultured Actinomycetes bacterium
GGGCCACGGTCAGGATCGTCGCCCGGGTCGCCGACCCACGCCCCGGGGACAGAGCGCGGACCGATTCCCAGAATGTGGACAGCTCGACAGCCCGTGTGAATGATTCAGGTCCGGCGGCGGGCGACCAGATCCACGTGGCCGGTCGTCTCTCTCTTGGGCTGGTGGCGTGGATGTGGGCGGTTGGACACAGAGTCGGCTGGGACGAGATCCACCTGGCCGGTCGTCCGTCGCCGGTGTTGCGGCCTTCACTTCGCTCAGCCGCGGTCTGCCGTCGGCTGGCCGGCAGGATGACCCACCGTGAGAGGATTGCCCTGCGATCCGCCGTGGTGTAACGGCAGCACCTTGGATTTTGGTTCCAATGGTCCAGGTTCGAATCCTGGCGGCGGAGCGCCGAAAGTGTGGCGAGCGCCGCTTGATGCGGTGCGGCAGGCGTTCAAGTCGTCGACCCGCCCGGACTACCATCGAAGGCGTACCCTCGCCGCCGCTGTGGTGGCACGCAGTCGGAAGCCGTTCACGACCGGGCCCCCACAGTCCGCGAAGCAGTTCGCAGGAGGGATGAGCCGTGCCTCCCAGGCCAGCCGACGCCACCCCCGGTCCGGCCGCACCGCAAACACCAACAGTCGATACGGCGGGCGTCACCGCGGTGATCGTGCTCGCGGCGGGTCAAGGCACCCGGATGAAGTCGGCGAGGCCCAAGGTGCTGCACGAACTGGCCGGCAAACCGCTGATCTGGCACGCGATGGCCAGCGCCGCCGCCCTGCGGCCGACCGTCCTGGTCGCCGTCCTGGGCCACGGTCGCGAGGACGTCGGTGACTTCTTGACCGGCGCCGACGACCTACCGAAGATCACCACCGCCATCCAGGAGGAGCAGCACGGCACCGGCCACGCCTGCGCCCGCGCCCTGGACGTCACCGGCCCGCTCTCCGGCACCGTGATCGTCACCTACGGGGATGTGCCCCTCCTGCGGTCACAAACCCTGCAGACCCTCGCGGACACCCACACCATCAGCGGCAACGCGGTCACCGTGCTCACCGCGACGGTCGCCGACCCCACCGGCTACGGCCGGATCATCAGGGATAACAGCGGCAAGCTCCTCAAGATCATCGAACAGAAGGACGCCGACGACGTCCAACGGGCCATCACCGAGATCAACTCCGGGGTCTACGCCTTCGACGGTGACGTGCTGTCCGACGCGCTGGGCCGGCTGTCCGACAGCAACGCCGCCGGCGAGCGCTACCTCACCGACGTGGTCGGCATCGCCCGATCCGACGGCCGCACCGTGGGCAGCGTGCACGCCGACGACCCGACGGAGACCGAGGGCGTGAACGACCGGGTGCAGCTGGCCGAGATGGCCCGGGTGCTCAACGCCCGCCTGGTCCGCAAGGCGCAGCTGTCGGGCGTCACCGTGCATGATCCCGCCACCACCTGGATCCACGCCGACGTGACCATCGGCCAGGACACCGAGGTCCACCCCGGTACCCAGTTGCGGGCCGGCACCACGATCGGCGAGGGCTGCTCGATCGGCCCGGACACCACGCTGACCGCATGCACCGTCGAGGACGGCGCCACCGTCGTCCGTTCGCACGCGGAGCAGGCCACGATCGGCGCGGGCGCGACCGTCGGGCCGTTCAGCTACCTACGTCCCGGCGCGGTGCTCGAGGAACGCGCGAAGGCCGGCGCGTTCGTAGAGATCAAGAAGTCGACGGTGGGTCCTGGCTCAAAGGTGCCGCACCTTTCTTATATCGGCGACACCACCATCGGGGCCGGGGTCAACATCGGCGCCGGCACCATCACGGCCAACTACGACGGCGATCACAAGTACCCAACCGTCATCGGCGATCAGGTGTTCGTGGGCAGTGACTCCACGCTGGTCGCACCCGTGACCATCGGCGACGGCGCCTACGTGGCCGCCGGCTCCACCATCACCGACGACCTGGGCCCCGGCGACCTGGGCATCGCCCGCGGACGGCAGCATGCCGCGCCGGGCTGGGTGCTGCGCAAGCGGGTGGGCACCAAGGCCGCGTCGGCCGCCGAGCAGGCGATCGCCGACGAACCCGTTCAGTTGCCGACCCGCGACACCACCAACGCTCCGTGATCACGAACACCGTCAAGGCCCAAGGAGATCGTCCGGCGTGAACTCACTGTCGATCACCACCCGCAAGAGCCTGATGCTCTTCTCCGGTCGCGCCTACCCCGAGCTGGCCGACGAGGTGGGCAAGTACCTGGACGTCACCGTCACCCCGCAGTCGGCGTACGACTTCGCCAACGGCGAGATCTTCGTCCGGTTCGAGGAATCGGTCCGCGGCTCGGACGCGTTCCTGATCCAGTCCTGCGGGGTGCCCATCAACACCTGGGTGATGGAGACGCTGATCATGATCGACGCGCTCAAGCGCGCGTCGGCCAAGCGGATCACCGTCGTGCTGCCCTTCTACCCGTACGCGCGGCAGGACAAGAAGCACCGCGGCCGCGAGCCGATCTCCGCCCGGCTGATCGCCGACCTGCTGCGCACCGCCGGCGCGCAGCGCCTGATGACCGTCGACCTGCACACCGACCAGATCCAGGGTTTCTTCGACGGCCCGGTCGACCACCTGTTCGCCCAGCCGCTGCTCACCGGCTACGTCGGGGCCCGCTACATCGACGACAATCTGACCATCGTCTCTCCCGACGCCGGCCGTGTCCGTACCGCCGAACGCTGGGCCGACCGGCTCGGCGGCGCGCCGATCGCGTTCATCCATAAGACCCGCGACCCCAGCCGGCCCAACCAGGTGGTCGCCAACCGGGTCGTCGGTGACGTCGTGGACCGTACCTGCATCGTCGTCGACGACATGATCGACACCGGCGGCACCATTGCCAAGGCGGTCAAGCAGGTTCTCGAGGCGGGGGCGAAAAAGGTGATCGTCGCCGCCACGCACGGTGTGCTGTCCGACCCGGCCGCCGAGCGGCTGGCCAACTGCGGCGCCGTCGAGGTCGTGCTCACCAACACCTTGGACATCCCGCCGGCGCACCAGTTCGAGCAGCTCACCGTGCTGTCCATCGCCCCGCTCATCGCCAAGGCGATCCACGAGGTCTTCGAGGACGGGTCCGTCACCTCGCTGTTCGAGGGATAGCGCTGTCCGAGGGATAGCGCTGCTACGCGCGGCATCTTGAGCACGCGTTCCTCAGCAACGGGACGCGCACCAACCGGTGCCCGTTGACCGTAGAACTTTCTGCCAATAGGCTGTCTTGAAGGAGATTCTTGAGTGAAGAGGTGAGATGATGAGTGCGTTTCCAACGGTGACGGTCACGGCGCCACCTCCCGGCGCCCGGCCGACCGCGGCGGCCTCGGCGTTGGCGGCCTCGGCGTTGGCGGCGTCGACGTTGGCGGCGTCGACGGAACAGCACCCGGCGTGGCTTCGGCTCAAGGCCGCCGTCGCCGATCTGCAGTCGATCCAGACCGCGGACGGCTCCGTGCCAGCCGCCGGCAACCGGGCGAACGCACGATCGGCGGTCACGACGATCACCGATGCGATCGTCGAGCTCTCGCCACTCTTCCCGCACGACCACGATTACCTGGCCGCCCTGATCAAGGACTTCATCCGTTGGCAGGACGGCGGTTTCGCGGTTCCGGACTTCCTGGACTCGCTGGTCGCCTTCCACCCGGAACGGGCCCGCACCGACGGCCGGGAGCACCTGGTCGTCTTCCCGATGTACACCCAGAACGGCAGCCCCGATCGGCACGTGGAAGCCGTTCTGGTGCAGGTGATCTGGCCGGACTTCGTGGACGATCTGGAGGCCGGCGAGTACTCGAACAAGCTGTTCGTGCCGATCCGGTTCCTGGACTTCACCGCCGGCTACGACA
>CAYZBB010000354.1:0-3824 GCA_964476495.1 uncultured Actinomycetes bacterium
CCGGCTTCCATTCGCCCCGCTCGATCTTCCCGCGGAGCGCGGTCGTCAACTGGACATACAGCGGTGTGGAGCCGCCGCGGTCCAACCACGCGGGCGACTGCTGGGCAGCTGGTCGGGCCATCGCGCGAACGTCCTCCGATCTCAACGATCTGCGCCGACCGGCTCGACGCAGTCGCCTGGTTGACGGCCGGCGTGGCGCTGGGGGTCCTGTGTGCGGCGGTGTCGCGTTTCGCCGAGACCGCGAGTCCACCCTGGTCGCCCCGGGCGCGGTCCGCGCGGTCCGCGCGGCGATGGTTCGGCTGGCCCGGGCGGTCGCGCGGCCAACCGTCCGGCTGGCCCACCCACCCGACACCGCGCGGCTGACGACGGGTCAGCGGCGTTGGTCGGGTCGCCACAGGTTGCCCAGGTAGCCGGCCGTCGACCGTTGGGGGTGCATCATCGCCGGCAGGTACCCGGCGATCGGCGGCTTCAACGCGATCTGTGACAGCCGAGTCCGGTCAACCCATTCCGGTGCCGTCCCGGGCTCACCGGCCCCCAGATCGGTCGCGGTCACCGCGCCGAGCAGAGCGCCGGTGAACACCACCTCCACCGTGCGGGACCGCTGATCGGGGTCGATCACCTCACCGACGAAGGCGATCCGGGTCGGATTCACGGCCAATCCCGTCTCCTCCAACGCCTCCCGCGTGGCACACGCCGCCAGGCTCTCCCCCGGCCGGGGCCGACCACCCGGCAGCACCCAGTCGTCGCGGCCCCCGCGGGTGCGGTGAATCACCAGGACCCGCCCCCGGTCCACCACTACCAGCGAGCACCGCAGGTCGACCAGCGACTCGTCCTCGTCCAGGTGCCGCACCCCATCGGTGGGCGCAGTCCCGGCGGACGTCCTGCCCGCCCAGGAGATCGGCAGGTCCGGTCTCATCCAGGGCGCCCGGCCCGCGCGACGGCGCCGACTGGGCCGCCGCGCCCCATCGTCCGGCCACGGCCGGCGAGTGATCTATTTGGTGCCATAGCCGATCCCGGGGTTGCTGTCGGCGATCTCCAACAGCCGGTTGTACTTGGCGACCCTTTCCCCGCGGGCCGGCGCACCAGTCTTGATCTGCCCGCAGCCCGAGCCGACGGCCAGGTCCGCGATGAACGAGTCCTCGGTCTCGCCGGACCGGTGCGACACCATCGCCGCGTACCCGGCCTCCCGGCACAGCCGCATCGCCTCCAACGTCTCGGACACCGTGCCGATCTGGTTCACCTTGATCAACGCGGCGTTGCCGATCTTCAACTCGATCGCCTCGGCGATGATCGCCGGATTGGTGACGAAGTTGTCGTCCCCGACCAACTGCACCCGCTCCCCCAGCCGGGCGGTCAGCTCGACCCACCCCGCCTGGTCGCCCTCGCCCAGCCCGTCCTCGATGCTCCACACCGGGAACCGGTCGATGATCGCCTCGTACCGGTCGATCATGTCCGCGCTGGACAACGCCTGCTCGGCCACCCGGTACGCCCCGTCCCGGTAGAACTCGCTGGACGCCGGATCCATCGCGATGGCCACCCCGTCCCGTCCCGCGGTGTACCCGGCGTCGGTGATCGCGGTGACCAGCATCGACAGCACGTCCTCGGGGGTGCTGATGTCCGGGGCGAACCCGCCCTCGTCCCCCAGGCCGGTGGCGAACCCGGCGTCGTGCAGCAACCGTTTGAGAGTGGCGTACACCTGAGCGCCGGCCCGGATGGCCTCGGCGATCGACGGAGCGCCTAGCGGGGCCAGCATTAACTCCTGGAAATCAAGGCTGTTCGGGGCGTGGGCACCACCGTTGACCACGTTGAAATGCGGCACCGGCTGGCACACCGGCACTCCCGCCGGGTTCAGCGACTGCCACAACGGCACACCCTGGCTGGCCGCGTAAGCCCGGTACGTGGCCATCGACACCCCGATGATGCCGTTCGCACCCAGCCGCGCCTTGTTCGGGGTGCCATCGGCGTCCCGCATCGCCTGGTCCACCTCCGCCGGCCCGTCGAACTTTCGACCCAGCAGCGCCTGCGCCAGCTCAGTGTTCACATGAGCGGCCGCGGTCAACACACCCTTGCCGGCGTACCGGTCGGGGTCACCGTCGCGAAGCTCGACCGCCTCCCGCGACCCGGTCGACGCGCCCGACGGCACCCCGGCCCGGGCGCTCGTTCCATCGGCCAGCGTCACCGTGACCGCCAACGTGGGACCACCCCGGGAATCCAGAATCTCCACCGCATGCACCGCGGACAGTTCCAGACCAGCTGAATTGGACATGAGATTTCCTCCTACGAATCGGTTCTGCATGCATTACGCGTCTTCAGCGTGGAGTCCTCGGGCGGTGATCACCCCGATCCCCGTGGGCTATCCCGGCTGCATACCCAGCTAGGGCCAACACCTCGGTCATCCCGACCAGAGCCCCCACTCACCGCGGACCGCCGCAACGGGGCATGCGCACAAAAGCGCACAAAGGAAGGTCAGCAGCCGGCCCCAGGACGGCGCCAACCGCCGCCGCGCTCACCACAGGCTCCACACCAGGATCGGGGGCCGCCCGCGCCGCGCACTACCCATCACTCACCTACCCGAGGTCGCCAAAGAAATCGGGTAGGGACTGTTGTCGGCCGCAAGCCGCAGTTGGATCCGGCGAGCCCCACCGCCGGTCACACACCATCAGCCTAAAGGGGCAGCCTCCGGAACGCTTGCTCAGGGCCCTGGTTCCCCGTACGTGCACACCACGTATCCACCGCACGGGGACAGGGCAGGGCTTCTTCCGCTGCCGGCCAACTGTTTGCGGCCAGCAGCGCAGCGACTGTCATCGCACCCTCGTATTCGTTACACTCGACCCTTAATTACGTTACAAAGGCGGGAGTGATGACGCGGTCAGATGGTGCTCGACAGTGGGCGATCGTGCTGTCCGAGCTGGCTCGGGTGCGCGTGGTTGTCGAGTGGGAGCGCCCGGCGTGGCGGGTGCGGTGGGTGGACGGTCCGACCCGGCTGGTGTTGATGGACCGGGCCGCCGCGTTGTCCCGGTACCGCGTGGGAGCGCCGCTGACCGCTCAGGACATGCGGTTCGCCCGGTCGTCGTCAGGGCTGGCCCGGGCGTTGGCCTGGTTGACGCTGGCCGATCAGGCCGGCCTCCCAGGCGCGGTCGATCGCGTGGAGCAACTGGTCGAGGATACCGGGTATCCCCAAGATCGAGCCGATGAGGCCGACCTGGCTGCCGCGGAACTGCTGAACCGCTTAGCCGGTGGTGAATCCGTGCACATGGGTCGCCTGCTGGCCGCTGCTTCTCCCCCGGTACCGCCACGGCCGTCGACTCGCTCGGCGCCCGACCTGGCGGGCGAGGTGATCAGTTTCCGCTGGCCCATCGGCGGCCCGCCGGCGGAGCTGCTGGGCAGCTCGACGTCCACCGAACCCCTCGTACCCTCCGATGCCGAAGCACCCGAGGAGCGACGGACGTGCGCGCGGTGCCACACACCGCTGCCGGCGATGCGTGGCCGTGGCCGGCCGGCCAGGTTTTGCGGTGGGGCGTGCCGGGTGGCCGCCCACCGCGCTAGACGCCGCGGCCCAACGGTCCACTGACCTGCGGATCCGGCTCCGGCACGGCAAGGACGGGCCGCGCTGATTCCGCGGAATCAGCGTCCCCTATTTCGGCTTGGGCTCAGCAGTAGTTCACCCGGCTGGCCTGGGCGCTGGCGTCAAGTCGGATCCGACGCCGCCGGGGGCGGTCCAACCTGACGCGGCCGGATCGCGGTTGTCACGTCGTCCTCGGCCAACCACGTGTACTCCTGCTGATAGGTCGTTGCCCCCACCCTGACCAGCATCAGACCGTCGA
>CAYZBB010000355.1:0-3767 GCA_964476495.1 uncultured Actinomycetes bacterium
TCCGGGCCGAGGCCGACCATTCCGACGACCGGATGCAGAAGAAGATCCGCACCCATACCACCGCGAAGGTGCCCTTCCTGCTGCTGGCCGGCGAGAAGGACGTGAGCGCCGGGGCGGTGAGCTTCCGGTTCCGCGACGGGTCCCAGGTCAACGGGGTGCCGGTGCCGGCCGCGGTGGACGCGATCGAGCAGTGGGTGCGGAATCGTCGCAACGACCCGCCCACCGCGGAGGCGTTTGCGCACCTACGACCGGACGGTACGGATGGCTGAGCCCGACCGGAGTGTCTCGGACGGGAGGGCATCGGACAGGCCGGATCCGGTCCGGCAGCACGGCATCGGCGTGCCCGATCACCTGGCCCGCCTGTGGACGCCGCACCGGATGGCCTACGTCAGCGGTGCGACCGAGAACGCCGCGGCCGACGCCGACGGATCCGATGGCCCGCCGCCGGCGAAGTCGTGCCCCTTCTGCCGCATCCCGACCCTGCCCGACGAGGAAGGACTGATAGTGGCTCGCGGGGACCGGGTGTACGCGGTCCTGAACCTGTACCCGTACAACCCCGGTCACCTGATGGTGGTGCCCAACCGGCACATCCCCGACTACACCGACCTCGACCAGCAGGAGCTTTCGGAGTTCAGCGAGTTCACCAGGCATGCCCTGGGTGTGATCCGGTCGGTCAGCGCGCCGCACGGCTTCAACATCGGCATCAACGCCGGCTCGGCCGCCGGCGCGGGAATCGCCCCGCATTTGCACCAGCACGTGGTCCCCAGGTGGGGTGGTGACTCGAACTTCATGCCGGTGATCGGGCAGACCAAGGTGCTGCCGCAGTTGCTGGCCGACACCCGCCGGTTGCTGGCACAGGCCTGGTAGTCGCGGCGTAGACGGGTAGACCTGGTCATGACGTCGCCGTTGCGGCCGGCCGGCCGCTCCCGGTGCCGATCAGTCGGTGAACTCGCCGGTCACCGGTCCGGTGTCGGCTGCGTCTGCCGCGGTGTGGCCCCGCCGCCGACGCAGCCTTCGCAGCCAGGTGGATCCCGCAGACGGCATCGGCTGGGTGAGGACGCTGGGTGTCGCGACGGTCGGATCCGGGTCGGCCGGCGCGGTTTCGGCGATCACAGGCAACTTCTCGTGCGATGCGGACAGGTTGACCCGGATCCCGGACGGATCGGCCGCGATCTCCCGGAGGACCGGCAGGATCGCCTCGACCGGAGCCCGGTCCTCCGGCGACTTCTCCAGCAGCGCGGCGATCGCGATCGACAGCTCACCGGCATGCGGGTGCGGCGGCACCGGGTTGTGCACGGCGGCGCTCACCGTGTCCAGTGCGGTGTCTTCGTGGAAGGGCGGGCGTCCCTCGACGCAGGCATACAGCGTGCAGCCGAGGCTCCACGCGTCGGCGGCCGGCCCGGCGGTCGAGCCGGTGGCCAGTTCCGGGGCCAGGTAGGCGGGAGAGCCGACGACCAGGCCGGTGCCGGTCAGCGTGTGGTCCGCCCGGCCGCGAGCGGTGCCGAAGTCGGTCAGTTTGATCATGCCGTCGCGCCCGATCAGGATGTTCGCCGGCTTGACGTCGCGATGCACGATGCCCCGGCCGTGCGCGGCGGCCAGCGCGGAAGCGACCGCGACGCCGATCGTGGCGGCCTGGTCCGGGCCGATCCGGCCGATCGTGTCCAGCAACCGGGCCAATGAACGCCCCTCGAGCAGCTCCATCACGATCACCGGGCCGGACTCCACGCTCGCCAGGATGTCGTAGATGGTGACGATGTGCGGGTTGGACAGAGCGGCCACCGCCCTGGCCTCCCGCAGGGTTCGCTCGCGCAGTTCCGCCGCCTCCGCGGGCAGCATCCCGACGGGAATGTTGATCTTTTTCAGCGCCACCCGGCGACGCAGCAACTGATCGGTCGCGGCCCAGATGTTGCCGGTTGCGCCGTGCCCGATCATCGCGTCGAGGGTGTACCGGCCGGCGATCGGCTGCTGCCGCTGGGTCTCCGCGGACGGATGGCCACCGTCGACTGCGTCGTCGCGGGACGGTTCGCCGATACCGGACCACCCCGCGTCCGGATCATCCGGGTACGGAACCACTGGAACGGCCACGTCCTCATTCTCCCGCCATAGGCGCCGCAACGGATGCAAGTGGAAGGGAAGTCACCCGCGCCCGTGCCGGGACACCGTCCCGACCGCTGGACGCGGGAACCGTGCGAAGGTTGACCGCCGAGACGACATCGCCGCGGGTCCACGGCTTCGCGGCACGGCCCCGGGGTGCGCCCGAGGATCCATCCATCCGGCTATCGTGGGGACCCGCCCGACCAACCCGCCTCCGCCCGACCCAGCCCCGAACAGGACCGTGATGTTGAACTCCCTGGCCCGGGCATCGGTGTCCAAGGTGATGGACCCGATCGGCCGTTGGTTGCTGCGGGCCGGGCTGACACCGGACATCGTGACGATCGTCGGCACGGTCGGTGCGGTGGCCGGCTCCGTGGCACTGCTGGCCACCGGTTACCTCTTCGCCGGGACCATGGTGGTCACCTTCTTCGTCCTGCTGGACCTGGTGGACGGCGCGATGGCGCGGGCTCGCGGACACGGCACGGACTTCGGTGTCGTGCTCGACGCGTCCTGTGACCGCATCGCGGACGGGGCTTTGTTCGGGTCGTTGGCCTACTACGCCTTCACCTCCGACCAGCGGCCGCTGGGCATCGCAGCGCTGATCTGCCTGGTGACCGGGCAGGTCATCTCGTACGTCAAGGCCAGGGCAGACAGCGTCGACCTGGCGATCGGTGGTGCGTTGGCGGAGAGGGCCGAACGCAACGTGCTCGGCCTGGTCGGCGCGGGGCTGTCCGGGCTCGGCGTGCCGTATGCGATCGACGTCGGGCTCTGGTTGCTCGCCGTGGCCGGTCTGGTCACCGTGGTGCAGCGGCTGGTGCAGGTGCGGCGAGCGGCGGTGCGGGCGTCCGCCGAACCGGGCCGCCGCAGCACCGGGCGACCCGCGCTGTGAGCGAGCCGCCCCGGGACACCGCGCCTTCACCGGCCGGGTCCGGTGTGTCGGCCCGGCTCACCGACCTCGGGTTCGCCGGCGGCTGGGCGCTGGTCCGGACCATGCCGGAGTGGGCCGCCGAGCGGGCCTTCCGAGTGGCGGCCGATACCGCGTTCCGGCGCCGCGGCCCGGGGGTCGTCCAGTTGGCGAGGAACCTGCATCGGGTGCTGGGGGAGTCGTCGAACCCGCAGACGCTCGACGCGGCCGTCCGGCTGGGGATGCGCTCCTACGCCCGCTACTGGAAGGAGACCTTCCGGCTGCCCGCGATGGATCACGACGAGATCGCCGCTCGGGTCGACGCCGCCTGTATCGGGCGCGAGCACGTCGAACGGGCTCAGCGGGAGGGGAGGGGCACCGTGCTGGCGGTCACCCACTCCGGCAACTGGGACATCGCGGGGCTCTGGCTGACCAGGTCCTTCGGTGCCATGACCACCGTCGTGGAACGGCTCGAACCCGAATCGCTCTATCGCAAGTTCGTCGCCTACCGGGAATCATTGGGTATGGAGATCCTGCCGCTGACCGGGGGGGCGCCACCGTCCCAGACGCTGCGGGAGCGGCTCACCGCCGGCGGCATCATCGCCCTGGTCGGTGATCGGGACCTGGCCGCCAACGGCATCCCGGTCACCTTCTTCGGCCGGACCGTCAGGTTCCCGGCGGGACCGGCGATGCTCGCCGCGCTGACCGGCGCCGACCTGTGCCCGACCGACCTGTGGTTCACCCCCGACGGCTGGGCCCAGCACATCCA
>CAYZBB010000356.1:0-3762 GCA_964476495.1 uncultured Actinomycetes bacterium
GGCGTTCGTCGTACAAGGGGGGCATGACGACACACGACATGCCTTCGAGCTTGGCTCACATCGAACGGGCGGCGCGAGCGGCCCTCGGCGCGGAGATCCGCACCCGACAGGCGCGGGCGCAACTGACCGAGATGCACCGCCAGTCACAGATGCTGGTCGGGGGTACGGTGATCCTGCTCGGGTTTGCCTTGGTAGGGACGCTGGTCCTGCTGGCGGGGGTGCTCTAATGCGCTTCCACGTCGGGCTCGAGGGTATCAGCATCAGCGTGTTGTCGGCGCTGTGGCTGCAACAGGGGAGGCAACGCCTGTGCGACCGCATCCCGCAGCTCATCTGGCGGTGTGAGCAACAGGGGCGGCATCGGTGGGTGGATTTTCTGAACACCCTCTACACGGATTTGCAGCAGGCGAGCACCAAGGACCTGCGCTGCGGACTGGTACAGTACCGGCGGTGGGTGGACGAAATCGCCCGGAGGATCGGCTGATGTTCGCGCTCGGGATTGCGGCGGCGTGGTGTACGCTGGCCGAGTACACGCAACTCAAGCTCGCGATGGAATGCGGCTGCCGCGTCGGGTGGTCCCCCGACCGTGATGTGGATTGGTACGAGCACTGCTCACACCATCTGGAGATTCAGTCGCTCGTGCGCCGGTACGCGGACGAGATTCGAGCGCTGCTGTGACGCACCATCGAGCGCACGGCCGACCACACCTGCTGTCGGGAATGGTCCCGACAGGGGGTCCCAGCAATCGGGCTAACATCGTCGTTCGGCGTCGTGTTGCGGAAGCCCGGTCGGTCGGTCGTGCGCTGGGTGGTGGGGGAGGCAGCGGGGTGCGGTGCCATGGACGGTGCCGCGCCCCGTGGGGGTGGTCATGGTGATGACGAAGGCGAGCATGGAGATCGAGCGCGACGGCGTGCTGATCGACGTGCAGGTGGAAGGCTGCTGGCAGCCGCCGGAACCGGCGTCGTGGGAACACCCCGGCGATCCGGGTGGGTGGGAGGATGTGCAGGCGGTGGACCTCGAAGGCAACGCCGTGGACCTGACGGCCGAGGAAGAGCGCCAGGCCGAGCATGTGCTGACGCTGGCGCTGGATCGGGAACAAACGCGGTGGTGGGACGAGCGCCCGTCACGGCACGGAAGGGGATGACGATGGGACGGATTGCCAAGATGGTGGCGAGTGCATGGCTCGCCGGGTGGGTCGGGGGTGTGGCTACGGTGTACTACGCCGGGCCGGCGATCGGGTACGCGCTGCGCGACACGGGCGGGCACCTGATCGGGCTCGGGGGTGATGCGCCGCTCGACTCGGGCGACGAGGTGCGCGCGGTGGTGGAGACGCTGGCACGGGAAGCGGTGGCGGAAGAGGCGACGCGGGTCGTGGGACCGTCGCGGGTGGTGCGGCGATGAAGGGGTTGAGTGACGCGGCGGAGTACGGCGGCATCATCCTGCTCCTTGCTGCGGTGGTAGTGGCGATCTGCTGGGTGACTAGCTGGGTGCTGATGTTTGCCTGGAACGCGGTGTTCCCCGACTTGTTGGGACTTCGCACCATCACGCACTGGCAAGCCTTTGCGCTCCAGTGTGTGCTCAGTGGCATCGGCTCGGCGCTGCGAGGTGCGCGATGAGTCTGCTCACCAGTGTGACCACGGCCGCGCTCGATGCGGCGCTTGCGAAGGCGCAGAGCGAAATCGTCTCGGCGCTCAAGGACAAGACCAACCCGGCGTTTCGGTCGAAGTACGCCGACCTGTCAGCCATCTGGGAGGCGTGCCGCCCGGCGCTGTCGAAGCACGCCATCGCGGTGACGCAGTGGCCGGTGCATTCGGACGACAACCGGCTGCACTTGGTCACACGGTTGGCCCACGCCGGGGAGTGGCTGTGCGCGGAGATGAGCGTCCCGGTGGCGAAAGCGGACGCCCACGGCACGGGGTCCGCGATCACCTACGCCAAGCGGTTCGCGTTGGCGGCGGCGGTGGGCGTGGTGGCGGACGAGGACGACGACGGGAATGCCGCGTCAGGGAAGGCGACGCCCGACGCCAAGGTGGACGCCAAGCCGTTCGGGGATCCCCCGCGGAAGGCGCAAGCCGACGTGGCGAAAGAAGTGTTCCCCGAGGCGACCGTGGTGGGCGACCGCATCACCGAAGCGCAGGTGAGCCGGCTGCAAACCATTGCGCGGAAGTCGGGGCACAAGGGGGAAGCGGTCAAGGCGTGGCTGGCGAAGGCGTACGGCGTGGCGTCCAGCAAGGAGTTGAAGCCCGCCGACTACGACGCGGTGTGCGCGCGGCTGGAGCAGCGGGAGGCGCTGTAGTGCTCACCTTCTCCGAGGCGGATCACGTCTATCGCTGGCACGGCGAGCCGGTGCCGAGTGTGTCTGCGATCATCAAGAGCACGGGGCTCTCACCGGACTACACGAAGATTGACCCGGAGGTGTTGCACCGCGCGGCGGCACGCGGGGCGTATGTCGATCAGTGCTGTGCGCTGCTCGACCGCGGCGAGCTGGACCGGGACCGTCTGCACCCGGAGACGGTGGCCTACGTCAACGCCTGGGAGCGGTGCAAGCGGGAACAGGGCTTCACCCCGGTGCGGCATCAGGGGCGGATCTACCACCCCGACTTCAAGTACGCCGGCAGCTACGACGTGGACGTGGACCACGCCGAGGGGGCGGTGCGCGTGGACTTGAAGTGTACGTGGAAGATCGCGCCGACCTATCGGCTCCAGGTGGCGGGGTACACACAGCCGGGGCTGGTGCAGGCCGATGGCACGCCCGACCCGACGCCGCGCCGCCGCGCGGTGGTGCAGCTCAAACGCGACGGGACGTATCGCATCGAGTGGTACACCGATGGAGCCGACGACGACGCATGGTGCGCCGCGGTCGTGCTCTATCACTGGCAGCAGCAACGAAAGGCAGCGTGATGGCATACGAACAGCGGGATAACAGCGGGTCACTCTTTGTCGAGGAGAGCAAGCAGAGCGAGAAGCATCCCGACTACAAGGGCAAGGCGATGATCGGTGGGACTACGTACTACGTCAGCGGGTGGAAGAAGAAGAGCGGCAGCGGCAAGGTGTTCCTGTCGCTGGCCTTCGACCCGCCGAAGGGTGCGCGACGTGACGCCGACGAGTTCTAGTCTCCTCCTGGCGCTGACGGTCTGGTGCGGAACAGCCTTTGGGTTCGACCGCACCTGGACCGAGCCCACGGGCGAGCTGACGTGTCGGGTATGGAGCCTGCCGCGGCGGCAGACCGCCGTGCAGCATCGGGCGTTCGTCTGCGTGAGTCAGGCGACGGGGGCGATGATCGGCGCGGGGCTGCGACGGGACGGGTCGGTGCGGTGTGCGCTGACGGGCACCGTGGCTCACGGGTGCATCTACCTGCGTGGCTGCGGGTATGACGAGGTGACGTGTGAGTGAGATCGACTGGCCGGCGCTGCTGGCGCTGGAGGGGCAGGCGACGGCGGGGCCGTGGTGGGAGGACATGGGCGAGGCTGGCACAAGCGTGCAGTCGAAGCACCGGACTATCGCGGCTGATATGACTAACGCTGATGCCGGCTTCATCGTTTCCGCCCGAGAGGCCGTCCCGGCGCTGGTGGCGATGGTGCGGGGGTTGGCGGGGGCGTTGGAGGCATCATCGGTAGATCACGGCCAGGGACCGTGCTGGTGCTCAACCGAGAGTGCCTCTGGCCGGTACTTGGCAGGCATGGACAACCACCAGCACTGGTCCGGGTGCAGCACGGCGCGCGCCGCCCTCGCCACGATCCCGGCGGCGCTGCGGGCGGGGGTGGG
>CAYZBB010000357.1:0-1242 GCA_964476495.1 uncultured Actinomycetes bacterium
GGTTGCAGCGTCCACACCGCCGTCTGGGCGTGGCCGTCGTCCGGGCGTGGCCCGAGGTCGGCGGACTGCACCCAGCCGGCCGCGGCGACCACTTCGGCGTCGGCGCCGCGGAACCCGGTCACCCACGATCCGTCCGGCAGCCGCTCAGACTCCGGAAGCGCCGCAACGCTACGCACGATCTCCCCGTCATTGATCTTGTGCCACATCACCAAGTCGCCCACTTGTCCTGTAGGTACGTTTCGAGATCAGTCACATTGGCGCCCGAGATGATGTTGTCGTAAACGATGAGCTCTGCCAGCGACCCGTCAAACATTGTCGCCGAACCAGCCGAATCCCGAGCACCCACACCAAGCGCAGCAGCAGCCCCCGACGTGGCCGCAGCGAACTCCGTGGCGCCGTCCGTGCCGTTCGCCCGCAACGTCGGGATACGAGTGCCCGATGAACTTGCGTCAACGGTGCCGATCAACGTGCGCCACCCATCAGCCGGCACCGTCACACGCCTCACCCGGTTCGACACAGAGTTACGAGCACGGAACTCTGCCGTCGTCGAAGTCTGACGGAAGATACCGAACCCCAACGCCGTCGATGTCGGGGTGCCACCCATCAAGAAGTTCGCTGCGGTGCTGTTCGTGATGTACACCACGGCAATCGAGAAATCGGATTCCGCGTCAGCGATCTGCGCGCTGACCCCACCACCGGAATCAGTGAGAACATCCGACGTGAACGCCACGATCGACAGGCCGTTCTGGGTGCCAGTGCGGCTCGGGGCCACGCTGGACGATGCTGACACCAGATGGTTGCCGGAACCAGACCTGTCGTTCCATTGTGACACCAACGTCCCCGAGTGGTACGAGAACGATCCGGCGTGCGAAGCGTCGTACCAGCCGATGCAACCGGTGATATCGGTCGGCGCGAACGAGGAGCCAGCCACCTGTGTGAGCCGACGCAACCGGTGGGCGGCGACACTCACGAGATCCCCGTTCCAGCGAGCCCGGCGTACCAGGTGGTGCCGTTGTCGATCGTGAACATCTCCACGATGCTCACCGTCGATGCCGTGGTGGTGAACGTTGGCGCCGACCCCGAGGGCAGCCATTTCACCGACGCCGGCCAGGTGATCGACCGGCCGCCCGTCCCGTCCTGGGTGATGACCAACGTCAGCGAGCACAGGCGGCTGGCGGTCGTGCCGGACAAGGTCAGCGACGTGACGTTACCGGTGAGCGTGAGAGCGTGGAGGTTGCCGTT
>CAYZBB010000357.1:1342-3752 GCA_964476495.1 uncultured Actinomycetes bacterium
GACTGGCCGTCAAGCAGGTCGGCGTCGAGCCCCGACCCAAACCCGTCGACAGTGAGCAAAGCGGCAAGGATCTCAGCGGCGCTCATATCCGCTGTCGCCCCGGCTTCGATCCCGTCGAGCTTCGTTTCGTCGGCAGTGGTGAAACTGGCGGTCGTGGCGTCGAGCACAGCCGAATGGGCCTGGACGTCGGTGCCGATCACCAGCCCGAGATTCGTGCGGGCATCGGCCGCTGTCGAAGCGCCCGTCCCGCCATCAGCGACCGCCACATCGGTGCCGCCGACAGCGTACGGGGTGAACAACTCGCCGGTCCCGGCGGTGTCGTTGTACCGCCACGCCTTCCCGTCGTCGGTCGGCGCAGGGTTATCAAACGGAGGCGTCGTGCTACTCATCCAAGATCCTCCGTCACGTGGACATGCAGTTTCTCGTTCGACGGGAACGTGATCTTCTTGCCGTCAACCTGCACCTCGAACTCTGCGACGTACTTACCTACCGTGTCCGTGTCGGTACCTGACCACAGATAGCGGATCACCCCACCCGCGCCGTCAGTTACCTCAGCCGTTCCATCCACCTTGGTCACCGCACCCGAGACGGTCGAACGCATGAAGAACTTCGGGGAGGTAGCCGAACTCAGATCGACAGCGGTCCCATCACGATACGTGCAGGCAACCGTGATCGGCGGAAGCAAGTCGTTCCTTTTGATGAAAAAATCAGGCATCGACCAAACTCACTCTCGTTTCGCCGGACACAGACCCGACCAGCCTCGCCTTCGTTTCGCCAGACGCAGACCCAACGATTTTTACCCGTATAGCCCTGGTCAGCAGACTTGACGGATTGAAACTCGAACCGGAGGCCGCACCAGTCATGGTGTAGTTGCCAGCGGCGACACCAGCCACAGAGCCAGGCGTAACCGAACTCCCGGTTGCTGCTCCAGTGAGCACCAGCGCCGCGGCAGCGACCCCGAACCGTTGGACAGACCCAACCGACTGCCCTGCGAATACCACCCCTTCGGACGCCTGCCCGAAGGTTGTTGGGACGCCAACCGCAGCCCCGGAGAACCCAAGTCCCGCAGCACCGACACCGAGCCTGGTGACCGACCCGGCAGATTCACCGGCGAAAGCCACAGCCGCGGCAGCCTGGCCGGCGGTTGTCCGCACCCCGGCTGCCGCACCGGAGAACGTGAACACGGCAGACGCAGTCTCAGAACCGGGGCTAGTGACTTCACCGACCGCAACCCCGGAGAACGCCACAGTCGCAGACGCAGCGCCGGACACGTTCACAGCGCCAACCGCGACCGCTGTGAACGAGAATGAGCCGGTCGCTGAGCCGGAGCCGGTGACAGTCCCGGTCGCCGCCCCGGTAAACGTCAGGTCGCTGACAGCAGCCGCTGGGACGGAGCGCACCCCGGTAGCCGCCCCGACAAACGCAACAGCGGCCTCAGCGGCACCCGAAACCGTCCGGCTGCCGGCCGCCTGTCCCGAGAACGCAAGCGGCGCAGCAGCCGTGCCGGCGACTTCCTCAACGGCCCACAGAACTGGGTCGGTCGACGCCCAGGCAACTGGGTCGGTCGACGCCCACAGGACCGCCATAGGACGCTACCTTTCGATCTGCTTGCCGGTCAGGCCGCGGTCGACAACGACAAGTCGAAATCGCCGATCGCTATGGTGAACGTGTCCCCCGAAGTGACAGCGTTCGCGGTGATCGTCCCCGAGAACAGGAACGTCCCAGCGGTCGACGCTGTCCACGCCGAATAGTGCGAGAAGTCCTCCGACCCAGCAACACTGGTCCACGTCAACGCGGCGTCCGAGGTCACCGCACCGCCCGACGCAGCCCCCGCCGACAACTGCTTACGGGTGGTTTCCGTCGCCGTGTTCGCCGTGCCAGCAGCCCCAGGGTCACCGATGTGAAGCTGCACCCACACCTCGGTCGGGGCGGTGTAGTTCGAAGCGTTCACTAGTGCGTCAAGCAGCGAGTTCGCCGTTGCCGCCGCGAGTCCTACAGCCATTCGCGATCACTCCTTGATAATCGGGACGCTGGTCCCACCTGCCAGCGTACCAGCGCACAACACAACCCCCAGGTCATCCGTTGTCCAGCTCGAGAGTGATGTTCCACGTCAGAAAGTTCGACGCCGACGCCGTCCACGACGCCGGAGACGACGCCGTCACCGACGCCGGAACAGCAGCGTTCGTCACCATGCGCAGCACCGTCGCACCAGCAGCCGCCCAACAGAACCCTGAATACGCAGACCCCGCCGTCGGGACCATCAGAATGTTCCCCACCTGAAACCCGGTCGTGATCGACGTCGCCGCCGACCACCCGTCAGGCAACGCAACCCGCCACTCGCCCGTGCCGTAGGTCGTCAGGGTGCCCATCTGGATCACACCCCGGTAATGCCCGGTGGTCCCGTTCCGGC
>CAYZBB010000358.1:0-3751 GCA_964476495.1 uncultured Actinomycetes bacterium
CGGTGGTGTGGATGGTGCCGGCGGTGAACGCTTTGGCGCGGCGTTCGGCGGTGATCGGGTCAAGGCAGCCGGCGATCGGGTCCCAGATCAGTTCGGGCAGGCCCGTGGCCAGACCGAACGGATCCAGGACCGCGACCGGGCGGCCGTCGGTTTGTCTGGCGGTGAGGCTGAGCAGCAGGTCGTCGGTCTTGGTGAGGGTGACCAGGGCGGCGCCGGGTGCGCCGAGGAGCGCGGGGGTGAGCACGTCGAGGGTCTTGCCGGAGCCTTGGGGGCCGATGACGCCGGCGGTGCGGTCCCAGGGGCACCACAGTTGTCCGGCGCGGGGCTCGTGGGCGGTGCCGATACGCCACCCGACCTGGTGGGGGTCGAAGCTGCTGCGCATCACGGGGGCCTCAGATCGCGATCCCGGGGGCGGGTGGCTTGCGTCCACCGCCGGGAGGGTTGGGCGGACGCCCGCTCGCCGGCCGGTCGACAGCTTCCCAGCCCGGTGTCGGGCTTGGGTCGCGGGAGATGAGGGCGTCGCGGGCCTGGGGGTCGGCGTGGCGCCGGATCTGGTCGCGCAGGTCGGGCCAGGCCGAGGGCGGCACGACCTGGTCGATGAGCGCGTCGAGGACGGCTGAGCAGTGTTGGCCGGGCAAGGCGCAGCTCTGGCTCCGTTCGAGGGCGACGACGGCGGACGCGCCGTCGCCGGTGATCCAAGCGGCCATGCCGGCCAGAAACAGCGGTGCCTCGGCGACCACCCTGGGGGTGCGGTTGACCACGTCGCGCCACAGCCGCAGGTGCTGGTCGGCGTTGTCGGCGGTCATGGACAACAAGGCGACGTCCCGGACGGCCGGGTTCTTGGCGAGGACGGCGAGGGACAGCGCGTCGGACACACCGATCCGGTCGTTGGCTGGACCCGGGCCTGGACGGGGCAGGTTCTGGTCGATCAGGGCCGCGGCCCGGGCGACCAGGGCCGGGGTGTCGTCGTGCGCGGGCAGCGTGGATAGTGCGGGTTCGACCTGGTCGAGGAGTTCCCTGGTGAGGGGGGCGCTGGCGAACCGGGCGTCGAGTTCGGCCCGGCTGGGCAGGACGGGCAGGCCTTGGAGGGTTGCTTCGGCGGCGAGGGGTCCGAAGCGGTCGACCGGCCCGTACTGGCCATCAGGGGTGTGCCAGGTATCGGCGGCCACGAGCATCACGGTGCTCTCGACGGCCGGGCCCAGGTGCGTTTCGCAGCGGCGGAGCAGGTCCCAGCCGGCGGTTGGCTGGTTGGTGTAGGCGATGGCGAAGGCGTCGGCGTCGGGGAACCGGCCCCAGATCCGGTCGATGAGGTGTTCGGCCTCGCCGGGTGGTTGGGCGGCGTCGAGGTCGATGCGGGCGGTGACCTGGATGCGGCCCGCCTCGAGGACGAGGATCACCAGCGACTCCTCGGGCTGGAAGCCGAGCAGGTGCGGCACCACCTGGGCGACCTCGCCGGGTTCGGTGATCTTCAGGACGGGGGGCTGCTCGGTCATGATCGTTCGTCCTTCCTGGGGCGGGGTTCTCTCGTGCCGCGGCGGCGGGGCCAGTGGCTGGGACGGGCCGGGTACGGCCGGGCCTTGCCCAGGGTCGGCTTCAGCTGCTCCCACACCGGCGGGCCTGCCGCCGAATCGGGGTCGCGCTCTTCGGCGGCGCTGGGGCCGGGTCTTGGTCTGGCGAGGATGGTCAGCGGCAGGCCGTGGGACGCGGCGTGGCCGGTGACGGTGCCGATGAGAGTGAGTTGCTGGCCGGTGGTGACCCGGTAGGCCCAGGCGGCAGAGGTGACCGTCTTCACCCTGCCCGGTCCGTGGTCGAGTATCAGCAGTGCCCGCGGCTTGGTGTTCCACCGGTTCGGTGGCAGCCGGCCGGCGGTGAGCACCACGCCTGTCACAGTGATCACTTGGCCGACGTCGCCGAACGCCCCCACCACCGTGTCGTCCGGCATCGGCCTCGGCGCGGGCGGTGCGGGGTTGGGGGGTGGATCGGCGGCGGTGTTGGCCTGGTGGGTGTCGTACAGGCTGAGCAGGGTTTCCCGTGAGAACTCGTCTTCGATTCGCCAGTCGCAGTCGACGAGTTCCATCCAGGGCAGGCCGGAGCGGCAGTCGTCGTCCAAGAACTCCTCGGGGTCGTTGTACATGTCGGCGGTGTCGAACAGGTGGATCATGTGGACGGCGGGGACGCGCAGGGCGCGGATCGGGTTGGTGAGCTGCACGGTTCCGGTGGCCGGGTCGAAGCGGTGTCCGATCCGGCGCAGGCCGGCGTCGAACATGGCGACCAGTGCGGCGTCGGTGGGGGCGTATCGGTCGGGCGAGTCGTCGATCTCGTCCAGGATCTGGCGGGGAAGGGCGTTCGCTGCGGCGGCCCGCTCGGCACCGAGGACGTACCAATGGCCGCCGTCGCGCCGCTCCAGACTGTCCGGCGTGCGGGACAGGCACCAGTCGATGAGGATCTTGGCCCAGCGGGCGTCATCGGCTCCTGCGCAGGGCCGCAGGTCCCTGATGGACCGGTTCAGGATGGGTTCGGTCATGGCAGTCTCCTTCGGTTGGTGGGTGGGTGCAGGTCGGGACGGATCAGGGGGGCGTTGCGGCGCAGCCGGGTGAGGCCGAGGACCTGTTCGGCTTCGGCCGGGCTGGCCATGCCCTTCATGCGACCGGGTCCCCACCGGCGACCCGCCCACACCAGGGCGGTGGTGTAGCCGGCGAGGATGACCAGCTGGGTGGCGATCAGCCAGACCTGCAGGGCGGCGGGGCCGGCCGCGCCTCCGGCCAGGGCGAGCCCGGCGGCGGGGTCGCCGGCCAGGATGGCGGGCAGGCTGGTGTAGAGGGCGCGTCCGGTGGGCCAGGCCCAGCCGGCGCCGGCGGTCGCGTTGGCGAGGGTGCGGCCGGCTTGGATGCCGAGGCCGGCGAGCAGGAGCCAGCCGGTGAGGATGCCGATCGGGATCTCCCAGGTGTAGGGGTAGGGGTTTCGGCGTCGGTCGGCTTGCAGGATCGTCATGACAGGTGTCCTCCGGTCTAGTGGTCGTAGAAGGAGACGTGGACGTGGTCGCGGTGGGCCAGGGTGGGGTTGGTGTTGCCGTAGGGGTGCCGGTAGGGACGCCAGGCTCCGCTGACGGTGGGCACCCATTTGCGGGCGTCGAAGATGATGTACTTCACCCGCAACGCTTTGGCGTTGGCCTGGACCCAGCGGGCGACCCGCCACCCGAACGCGTTGCCGGCCCGGCTGGACCATTTGGGGATCATGAAGTCGACCGCCAGCCCGGTGCAGTGGTCGGAGAAGCGGCACGTCGATGACGACGCGGACCGCCGACCGCCCATGTAGGTGATGGCGGGGAACGCAGCGTTGATGCAGCGCAGGCCGCGCAGCGCGGTGGCGCGCAGGCCGTGTTCGGCCGCCGAGTGCGAGGGTGGGCAGGTGCCGTCGAAGCCGGGCAGGTCGCCGTCGACCGGTAGGCAGTCGGTGGGGTCGCCGGACTCGACGATGACGCCGCCGCGTCCGGCGTAGGACCAGGCGTAGAACAGGACGTCGTTGCGATAGGTGACGGACCGGTTGTACGCCCACAGGGCCCGGATGACCCCGGCGGTGCCGGTCCGGACACCGGAGTGCACCAGGTAGTTCGCGGCGGAGAAGACCGAGTCGGCGTCGCTGCCGATGTCGCGGCGGCCGTCGTGGTTGCCATCGACGCCGTACGCGGCGAACGTGCCGGGCATGAACTGCATCAACCCCTGCGCCCCGGCCGTACTGGTGTGGTTGTTGC
>CAYZBB010000359.1:0-3737 GCA_964476495.1 uncultured Actinomycetes bacterium
GGCTTGCCGCTGAGCGTAGACCACGTGGGGATGACGCCCGCGGCCAGCATGGAGGCCGTGATGGCCCCGTTGGCGATGGAGAGGGTGATCGTGTCGGCCGCGTCATTCACCGCGACTGTGATGCCGCTCACGCCTGCCAGCGCCGCACCGATCGTGTCGCGCATCAGCTCGGCGTCGCCACCGCTGGCAGTGACGGCGAGCGAGTTCGCGGCGTCGTCGTAGGAGAGCGTGACATTCGCACCGCTGACGAGCATGGCCGCAATGGCATCTTGGGCGGCCTCGGTGAAGTCCGCGAGGTCGGCCGACGTGAGGGTCACGTCGCCCGCGCGTCCGGCTACGGACGTGACCGCACCGCCGCCGAGCGAGCCCTCGTAGGCCACCACGCGGGTGCCGTCGTAGGCCAGCACAGACCCTGGGGCGATGCCGCTCTGAACTGCGAGGGTGGTCACCTCGGCGGGCGTCGGAGTAGCGGCCTCGAGTGCGTCCAGCAGGGACACGGTGGATACGGCGGGACTGCATGTCAGGTAGCCGGAGAGCTTCGCCACCTCGGCGCCAGTGTCGGGATGAATCGCGACGATCGACACCTGGTACTGAGTCGCCCCATATGCGGCGATATCGGCGTCGGTGAGGTTCAGGATCTCCTGAGAGAAGGGCCAGTCCAGGTGGGGCTTACCAGCCAGCTTGGGCGGGATTGTCCAGCCAGTCGGAGTGACGAGCCATTCCATCAGCCCAGGCAGGTAGCCGACATTTCCCAGCCGGATGATGCCCGCAGACATCATCGGCTTGAGGGAGATCAGGGCAGCGACCGGGATGCCGTCTGGCGCGTCCGTCTCCACCGACGACTGTGCGATCAGATCGAGTCCGTCGAGAGTGACCGTCATCCATGGGGCAAGCGCTCCGGGGAGGTCGGTAGCCACGCCGCCTCCTCAGCCGAGCGCGGCCCGGAGGCCGTCGATGTCGGAGTCGGACAGCCCTGTGGCCAGCGCGTACCCGTAGGCCCCGGCGAAACTGGTGCCGTGCCAGTCCGCGCCCGGGTAACGTTCGGCCATCGTGTCGAGAGCCAGCACCAGATCGGCCTCATCGACGCTGCCGCTGCGCAGATATTCGGCGTAGATGTCGCCTTGATCGGCCCCCAGGAGAGCCAGCAGCACGGTGATCGTCCAGCCGGTCCGATCCTTCCCTGCGGTGCAATGCACCCAAGAAGGCTTGCCCGCCCGGGCGTCGGCCAGGATCGCCTTGAGTGCCTTGCCCACCGAGCTACGGATGGCGCTGTCGGTGACGTAGCGCCGGTAGTCCCGGGCCGCGCTCGACGTGATCGAGTAGCGGACCTTGGTGATACCCGGCGCCAGGGTCGGCTCTGAGCAGGTGCCAGATGTGCGCAGATCGATGAGCGTCCCGCCCGCGAGCTGAGCGGAGACGAGCTGCTTGTCCTTCGACGTGGCCCCGCACAAATTGGCGGACCGAAACACCATGCCCGGACGGAATCCGTAGCGGGCGAGCGCGTCGCGTTCGTTGCTGACGCCACTCAGGCTGAGCATGTTCGGATAGATCGCCGTCTTGCCGCCCGCGTAGGACGACCAGAAGACCAATCCCCGCTCGAAGCGCTGGCTGTACAGATTGCGCCCCGAGAGACTCTGCTTGACCTCCAGGGCCAGCGGGTCACCGAAGACAGGCTCGCCACCGGCAGCTGAGTACGTCGAGAGGACACGCCCCTTGATCAGGTAGGTGTCCGCGCTCGCGGCCGTCTGAGTCACCAGAGTGACCGAGACCAGGCATGCGAACAAAACGATGAGCTTGCGCATGATCATTCCGCCCCCTCGATATCGTGCTTGGGGTCGTAGGGCAGCACCTCGGCATCCCTGGCCAGCACCTCGCCAGCCATCGACGGAGACCCGTCAGTCAGGGCGGCGCTACCGATTGAGGTCAGCACGGACACAACTCCTGCCAGGCCAGCCACGGACAGGACGCGGATCCAGTCCACGTCCAGCAGGCCCACTCCATCACCGACGATGAGGGCGGCGATGGTCTGGGCCAGGGTCTTGATCGCCCGCTCGGCGACCGCACCCCAGAAAATACGACTCCACATGATGCTTCCCTTCGATTCAGAGCGTTGAGGTCAGGGGGACGGTGAGAGTGCCGACCCAAGCGCGATGATCAGTCGCCCTGCCGACGTCCACCAGCGCCACAGACGTGAGCGACACCCCGGTGCCGTGGATCGCGTCAATCTGCAGCCCATCCGTCCGAGCGTCGCCGGACGGGTACGACCGGCGCTTGTCGGCGCCGACAGTCAGATCGACCAGGCCAGCCCCGGCGAGGATGCGGGCGGGCTCGGACGTGCCGAGCGAGTTTCGGTCGATGCCAAGGACGCGGGGCGCTGGCGGCATCCCACCAACCAGCACTCGCGCCTGAGAAGCCCGGTCAGCCCCCGCATCCGCACCATTCGACAAATGCGCGGCACCGAACCACACGCGGAGCCCGGTCGTGATGTCCTCGAGCAACACCCAGGACGCCGACCGATAGTGCCGATCAGCGAGATCGCCCGGCTTGGCAGACAGCGAGTCCTGATCGGTCTCGATGTCACGTCGCTTGCGGGGGTCCCAGATGACCGTGTTGCGGTTCTCGTCGGTCCGCCAGCACGGCTGATCGATGCTGCCCCAGCCCATCGCCACCGCGAGCTCGGCGGCCATGTTGTAGTCGGTTTCCTGCAGGAGATACACCGACGCTTTGAGGGTGCGCTTCATCGCATCCACGACGAGCGGCTTGCGGGTGGCCCAGTCGGTGCGCTGAGCCAGGTTCAGGGACGCGACACGCATAGATACTCCTGTCGGCCGGGGGGAGGGGGGCTGAGCGGCGCGCGCCCAATACTCGGCAACCTTGGCGGCGATCAGGGTGCGCAGCTTGCCCATGTTGATCGCCGGGTCGCCGGGCTTCCGCCGGGTCAGCTCCTTGTGGGCACCGACTCGCGGGGACAGGGTGTCAGTCGGCCACGACATGACGATGTGCAGCGCCGCGCCGATAGCCACGACGGTGGTGAGCTGGGCGGGCGTCCAGTCATCCGGCCCGCCATCACCGTTGACCTCGATCGACAGCGCGTAGCGGTTCGCTGACCAGGTGCCGTCCGGCCCGGGGATCAGGTCACGATCCATGGGTGCCTTGCCCGCGATGATCCGGTCGGCGCAGGCCTTGTCGTTGTTGCCCGCGTGGTTGGAGTAGCCGACGCCGAGAATGCGGGCGACGCCATCGCGGACCACGTGGCCTAGCGCCAGCGGGCCAGCGAGTCCGCGTCCCGGGTCGCCGTTCTTGATGTAGCTGGTGGGGGTGAAGTTCCCGGCCGTGTGGTGGACGATCATCATCTGGGGCACCACGATCTTGCTCAGCGTGTAGGAGGCTGAGCGCCCCCTCCAGCCGTCCTCGTACTCGATCAGGGCTCCAAGCTCCTCGGCCAGCTTGTACACCCGTGAGTAGATGTCGGCGTTGCGGGCCAGGGCTGCAGACACGTCCGAAGCGACGAGAGTCCGCACACCCACGAGTTCGTCGGGGTCGGGGGCTTCGAGGTTTTCGAGACGGGCGGCAGTCTCGGCTGCCATCTCCGCATCGGTCCACGTGGGCTCGGTCATTACGGCGCCTTTCGGAAGGGTTCAGGCAGGCAAAGATCCAGATCGCCTAGATCTGGAAGGGTTTCGGGGGGGCTGGACTACGACCGTTGCGCCCACGGAGGGCGCGTTGGGGGCGGGGGG
>CAYZBB010000360.1:0-3736 GCA_964476495.1 uncultured Actinomycetes bacterium
GGGTGGTTGGTCGGGTGTGGGTGCGGCCGAGTGGGGTGGTCCATTGGTAGCCGGTGCTGGTGCGGGTGAGGTGGTAGCCGCCGCCGTCTTTGGCGCGGTGGTGGTGTTTGCAGAGTGGGCCGAGGTTGGTGTCGCTGGTGTTGCCGCCGGTGGGGTGGCCGGGGTGGAACGGGATGATGTGGTCCAGTTCGCAGCGGTGGGCGGGTTGCCGGCAGCCGGGCATCAGGCAGGTCAGGTCGCGGGCCAGGACGTGGTCGGCGAGGGCGGCGGGTGGTTCGTAGGTGGTGCGGCCGTAGTCGAGCAGGGTGCCGGAGAGGGGGTCGCAAACCAGCCGCCGCAGGGTGGCGTCGGCGGCGATCTCTCGGGCCTGGGTGGGGGTGATCGGCCCGTACCCGGATAGTTGTGCGACCTCGCCGGTGGGTGGGCCGGGCAGCAACGCGGTGAGCGGCATGGTGACGTGCACGTGTGGGCGGCGACGCTGCCGGGTCGGTAGGTGGGTGTCGCGCCACCCGCCGCGGTCCAGGATGTCGGTGCACACGTCGACCAGGGCGTCGACCTTCCGGTTGTCGGCGGTCCGGTCGTCGTCGGGGGTTTTGGATGCGTCGCTGATCGCGGTCAGCGCGGTGTGGATGGTGGCGATGTCCTGCAGGGTGCTGAACACCCGTAGGGTGCCCATGCCGTCGGGGTTGTTGCGGCGGCTGATCCCGCGCCGGGTCCGGGCGTTCTCGTGACGTTCCTGGGCGCCGTGCGGGTCACGGCGGATGACCGCGGCGGCGACCAGATCGTGCACCTGGGGCATGGTGCTGGTCGGCAGGTCGGCCAGCACATCGCGTTCCACTGCCTGCGCGATGTCCGGGGCGACGTCGCAGGTGCCCTGCGCAAGGGCCCGCGCTTTCCGGTCGCTGATCTCACCGGCATGCAACGCGGCGAACGTGGCCGGCAGCCGGGTGGTGAACGTTTCGGCTTCCAGCAGTCTGCGGGTCGCGGTGCCCTCCGCGACACCCAGGGCCAGGGCGATCTCGGTGGGCAGGAATTCGTGCAGTCCGGGGTAGTCACGGGATAGTTCGGCCAGGTCGGCGACCTGACAGCCGTGGAGGTGGGCGATCACCCGTTCCCGGGCCCGGATCGAATCGACCAGCACGGTGGCCCACACCGACTCCTGCCCCGGCACACCCACCTCCTTGGTGGGGCGGGCGGGTCGGTGCTGCAGGAACCGGGCCAACGCGCCCCCGGCCGGGGTGCTGCCGATCCGCCGGCGGTATTCGGCTAACCCCAGCACCGCGTCATCGGCGGTGCGGGGTGGCGTCACCTGGTGGATGGTGAACTCCGGCGCCCACCCGGGAGCGTCCGATGGATGCCGCTGAGCGGTGCCGGGGGTCCACAGGGTGTTCGGTGGTGGTGGGGGCCGGTGGCGTGGACTGCCACACCAGGGCACGTTCCCCGTGTTGCCGTTCCACCACAAACATACCTGATCATACTCCAAATACAGTACGCCTGTCCAGACCTTCCGGAGTTCGGCGCAACACCGTTGGAGACAGCATGCACGAGAGGTCCGACAGTCGACCCGCGGTCCACGGCCGGACGGAAACCGACCGGCCGAGATCGTGAGTCGACGGCCCCGCTGAATCGTCCTCGCAGGAGGAGTATCGCTGCGCAGGCACTTTCCCTCTGGTTCCCTCCGACCGGAGATCGCCCGCGCCGCTTCGTCGAGGGCGTTCGAGGCGCGCTCCGAGCCCGACCGCGCGGCCTGGCGCTAGTGGTCCGTCGCCGATTTGATCTGGTGAGTCGTGGTCGCTGGCTTGGCGGACCCGCGGGAAGCGAACGATGTTGCGCTACAGCGAGGTTCGGTTCGCCGAGATCCACAACAACGGTCAAAGATAGCTGCTGGTGCGGATTTCGGTCCGAGAACCAAGAGGTGACGGGGTGGCCGGGCGTCCTCCGCCAGGACAGGCTCCCAGCCTTCGGCTCAACCGGGGTCCGGTCGTCGAACCACCTCATGTCTTGACCGACGGACCACTAGGCGACCGCAATCGACCGGACCCGGCGGCATCGCCACGTTGCTCGAGCTGGCCGCCGCTCGTGCCGGCCGCCGCGGCGACGACGCGACCCGGCGGGCTGTACTCCCGACGTGCGGCGGAGTTCACGGGCCGAACCGTCGAGAGTGGCTCCGACGTCGCCATCGCCCGTCCGACGCCCGGGGACGTCCACGGATCCCCCCGAGGTCTTCCAACGACGGGCGACGCCCAGATCTCGGTCGCTGGGCGGGGGCCAGACGTCCACGGATCCCCCCGAGGTCTTCCAACGACGGGGGGTCGGGCGGTTCGCCGACCCCGCGCGGGCAGAACAGTTCGCCTGCGGCGACAAGCCTGCCAGCGCAACCGACGCCGCCGACTCGGATCGCACCCCCATCGAGAACGGCAGCGGAGCGAACCGTCGATTGACGCCTAGCTATCCTAGGCCTAGGATATCTAGGTATGAAGGGACAGGCCCCTCAAAGGGCATCTGGACCTGTTGGTGCTTGCCGTGCTCGCGACACGACCGTTGCACGGATACGCAGTGATCGAGGCCCTACGGGTGCGAAGCGGCGACGCGTTCGATCTGCCGGAGGGCACCCTCTATCCGGTGCTGCATCGATTGTCGAAAGCTGGTCTGCTGCAGAGCGAATGGACAGAAGCCTCGGGTCGGGCCCGCCGTACCTACAGCCTGACCGGCAGGGGCCACGCCGCCCTGGGAGAGCAGCGCAGTCAGTGGCAGGAATTCGTCGAGGCGACATCCGCGGTCCTGAAGGGGGTCCAGACATGCCCGAAACCGATCTGATCAGCCAGTATCTGATCGAGCTGCGCCGACAAGTACGGCAACGACCCGACGCAGACGATGTCGTTCTCGAAGTCGAAGATCATCTGCGGGAGGCGGCGGCCGGACTTGTCGCCGCCGGCTGCTCGGAAGCCGACGCGCAGCGATTAGCATTGGCCCGCTTCGGCGATCGCAATCTGATGAAGGATGCACTCGCGGCGACGCCATCCACGGGCCTGGTCATGCCCTCGGTCTTCACCCGAATCGCGGGAGCCAGCACGCTGATGGCCGCGGCACTGTGGGCGGGCACCGCTGTCCTGGTCTGGTGGTCGAGTGGCCTGTTCGCACCGTGGAGCGAAGAGCGCTATATGACGATGACCCTGGTCGCGGTCGCTGCTCTTGCTCTCACCGGAGTAGCCCTGGCCGGCCTCCTGTGTCGGATCGGCCGTCCGACTGCGACTGCTCTCGCCGCAGTGCTTTTCGCGCTCGGAGCGGTTGGAATCGCGATCGCTCCCTGGTCATGGCTCGCATCCGGGTTGTTCATCGGGGGCGCCTTCCTCGGCGCAGTGGTGCAATGTCGGGAGGTTCTGGGCGCCGCAGCCTGGCCGCTGTGGGCAACTGCCTTCGCCTGGCCGGTCGGCTTGGCGACGTTTGTACTGGTGAACGGTGCAGGCTTGGGACCGGTCAACGAATATGGTGAGCATCCGGCGGCGAATGCCGTAGCGTTCTCCGCCACTGCCGGTGTCCTGGTTGTCGGACTTGGGTCGCTCGGCGCCTGGCTGGCATTCGAGCGAGCGGGAGCGCGGGGCCAACTCGCAATCGCATGATGTAGTGAATGGTCGCTTGTCTGGGCCTTCTTGATCGACAATCGCCGGGGCGCCCGGTCGAGAACGGAGATTCATCACATGATCCCCTGGGCGGTGCGCCCGCGCGCCGCCTAACC
>CAYZBB010000361.1:0-3727 GCA_964476495.1 uncultured Actinomycetes bacterium
AGGCATCGCTGCCGCGCTTGAACTTCGTGTCGATCATGCGGGTGAGGTTGATGTTCTGTACGTTGCTCGGTCCAGGCATAGAGAGGTTCCTCCTCGTTAGAAACGGGCTCCTCGGCTGCTGACGCCGCGTGCTTTCGCGAGCGGGGTGGCAGTCGGCAGCGCCGTTTGGGTGGGCGTGGCCGTGGGGGTGAGCGTCACCGTGGGCGTCGCGCTCAGTGTCGGCGTGGGAGAGAGCGCGGGCGTGAATGTGGGTGTCGGGGTCGGCGAACGGGTCGGCGTTGCCGTTACGGTTGGGGTCGCCGTGATGGTCGGGGTCGGCGTGCGCGTGGGGATCGGCGTGCTGGTTGCCGTCACCGTAGGAGTCGGCGTCACGCCTGCCGTACCAACGACCTCTTGCGGTCCAATGTCCCACGCGACTCCCTGTGGACGGGGCGTGCTGTTGTAGTCAACCGTCGGCGTCCCGAACGGCGTGGCCGGGATCGGCGTACCCTTGTCACGGGCAACAACGTCGAGCGCAGAGATCGCCAGCTCAGCCGGCGACGTCGTTCCGGGGCCGGTGAGCGTCGGTGGAATGCCCCACTGGTCACTGTCGCCGCTTTCGCTGCCGAAGAAGCCGCCAGCGTCGCCTTGTGTTTGAAAGGACGAGAGCTGAGAGTCCGTCAAGATCGCGGTCGTCGTGTTGCTCTGCCACCCCGGCATGAAGCCGGGATGTTGTGGATCACAATTCGCCCCCGAGCAGGTTCCCGAAGAACAGTCCGCATCGCGGCAGCAATTCGCGCCTCCGACCGTACACGTCCCTGCGGTGCGGACGCCTGGATTGCACGACAGCTTGGCGCACGAGGTTGACGTTGGCGCACATCCGCCCGCATTGGCCGCGTTGATGGCGTTGCCGACGCCCTCTTGGACGACGACGTTGTTCAACCAGGTCGTGCCGGGGCCGGTCGAGGTCTCGTCCGCGAAAATCACCGCGTCCACTGAGTTCGCGCGGAAGATGTTGTTGCGGAAGTCCCAGTTGTAAGCGTCTTCGTACAGCATGACGGCCCGAGAGTTCTCCATCCAGCACTCGTTGTTGTAGACCTTGATGTCGTGCGAGCACGAATACTGGTTGAAGCAGGTTCCCGTCCCGAATCCGAAGTTGTTGCGGAACGTCAGATTGTAGTTGCAGTGGTTGATTGAGTAGAGCGCATTCGAGGCATTGGACGACACGTTGTTCTCAATCACGATGTCGTGGGTCGGCGCATCGCAATTCGGCGGCGTGTTGTTGCCCGAGAAGTCGAAATTGTCCTCGCACGAGTCGTGGACATTGCAGCCTTGAATCAGGCCGTTGATGCCACCCCCGATGTGCATGCCGTCGCCATCAGCACAGGGCGGCGTCGGTCCCACATTCTTGACGTGCGTGCGCTTAATGGCGAAGCCATCCACGCAGCCGACCCACAGTCCGACGATACCGCGCGGAGAGTCGACGAGCGAATCTTCCACCGTCAAATTCGTGAGCCGCCGTACTCCGTTGCACGCATTGTCTTCTGCGTAGTCCAGATTGCCGAAGATCGTCCCGATGCCTGCCGAGTTTTTCCAGCTCACGCGCTGCATGGTGATGGCGTTTGCCGTGCCGGATGACGGCTGAATGAGCGTGTTCTCGCCCCCGCCGCCTTGCGCGTTGATACAGGTGATGTCTCGCACCGTGAAGTTTTGGAGCGGGCTCACCGTCCACCAGCATCCGGCATGTCCGGTCGTTTGCGCGAGATCAATCTGTGCTTGCGAGTAGTCACAGGTGCCTTCAGGAAAGAGCGTCGAGATGGTGCCACAGCCGATACTGTTCGGTGCCGCGTTTGCAGCGGTACGGCCTTCCCACGTCACACCGTCTTTCGGAAGGATCGTGTGACTCGAAGACGCCTCTGGTCCAAGCGTCCCTGTGATACGTACACAGTCACCGCTCGTCGCGGGATTGCCGCGTGTCGTATTCCAATAGGACAGTTTGGCGCACGGATGCGGCGCCGGATGCGTCCCGAGCCCTGTCCCACAGTCTGCGTCGTCCAACGCCGTCGCGCCTGTGAAAGCCCCGACGTAGTAGATGGAACCCGAGCACACGCCTGTCGCTGCTGTCGAGGTAGGCGTGGGTGTCGGTGATTGTGTCGCGGTCGCGGTGTCGGCCGGTGTGAAGGTTGGCGTGGGCGTTGGCGTCTTGGTGGCAGTCTTTGTCGGAGAGACCGTGGGCGTTGTGGAAAGTGTCGGCGTCGGTGTCGGTGCTCCACACACCGCTGTGACGAGCGGCGCAACCCATGTCGGCGCGACAGCACCAACACAGGTGGCATCGTTGTTCGTGCTGGTGGCGTCGTCGACTGTTGCTTGCGTGAGCGAACACGCGCCCGAGCTGAAGTCGTTCATGCGCCACACGGAGACAAGACCGCTGGTCGTCGGGTCGATGAGACAGGAGAGGCGTGATTGCTGCGTCGCGGCTGAGAGGGCGCTGTTCCACTGCCGCACTTCTCCCACGGTGAGATTGAGTGTGGGTTGGAAGTTGACGTTATCGCTGGAAGCGACCCAGCCCGAAGTGAAGGTGTTGTTGAGCGTGTCGACGCCGCCACAGCTTTGCAGCACGCCGTCGAGGTAGGCACACTGACTACCTGCGCCTGCGGCACAATCCCCGGTCGTTGACGCACCGCAGAACGTACAAGCAATCTGGTGGCGGGTGCCGTCCGTGGGAATCGTGACCGTTGCCTTGTGCTCGGTGTTGTTGCAGCGACAGGTGATTTGCTGCGTGCCTGCCCCGTTGATGGTGAGACCGAAAGCGAGGTTTTTGTTCGCCGAGGCAGCGGTTTGTGCGCCGAGGATGAATTGCGTACGCACCGAGCTAGGAGCCGCCCCCAGCCGGACAAACCCCTCATGCGTCACCGCCGTGGAGCCGTTGCAGTCGAAGGAGGCGACTGGCGAATTCGTCGTCGTGACCGCCGCGTTGCTGCTGCCCGCCGCGAACATCAAGTCCGCATGTGCCAACGACGGCCACAGCACCCCCGCACACGCGAGGATGCGCAGAATCAGGACGTACCGCACGAGAACGTGTTGGTGGCTGCGTCGTAGTTGAGGTGCTTGCCTGCGGTGTCGGGACAGTCGGGAATGGCTTTCCATGTCGCCGCGTCTCCTGCGGTTCCGAGCAATACGGTATCGTCTGCTGCCGTCGAGCTACCTGTGCTCGGAAAACAGAAAAGCTGCGAGGTGCCGTCACACGTACACCAACGATTGGGCGAGGCGATCGTATCAAGTAGCGTCAGCTTGTTGGCCACGCCGTTCGCACAGGAACGTGCCACCGTGTTGCGAAAGAGGCTCAGAAAATTCACCGCGCCAGGGTCTTGATCCGGCGAAGCGTAGTTGTTGCACGTCAGTGTCCCTGCTCCGTCGTCCGAGCACGAGATCGTACCCGTTCCGAGGAGGTTGGTCGCCGCTGCGCCGTCGCACGAAATTTTCGCGACCTTGGACACCTTGTCCATGTAGAAGACGCAGGTGCCCGACTGCGGCGTGGGCGCCGTCGCGGCTGGCCAGAAGCGCAGGCTGATGAGTTGGCCTGCCGAATTGAACCACGTCTTGATGACGCCTTCGATGTTGGCCGGAAGATAGGCGTAAGCGGGCGCGGCAAGTAGCAGCACGCCCAGCACGAAAGTTGCCCAACGACGTGCACGCATTAGATTTCCGTCATCCAGAGGTCGCCCGTGACGACCGTATCCGTGTTCGA
>CAYZBB010000362.1:0-3716 GCA_964476495.1 uncultured Actinomycetes bacterium
GAGGCTGTCACCCTTCGGTGCCGGCTCGGCGGTGTCCTGGTCGTAGAACGGCACGCACGGGTGGCCTGCCGTGGCGGCGGCGGTGCGGCGCTCGGTGATGGTCACGGCGGACTGCTGCGGGCGCACCTGGCCAGCGACACCGCCACCGCCGGGGATGAGGGTGAAGGGGCGGCTCATCGCCCGCTCCCCGGCATGGCGCGCTCGAGACGGGCGGCGAGCACGGCGGAGGCGGCGGTGGCCACCAGCTCGCCCATGCCTTCGTCCGCGACCTGCATGATGCGCCGGGCTTCGTTCTCGCTCCACCCGTCACGGGTGAGAGCGGCGGCGATGACGGTCAGCGCACCGGGCCGGTCGGTGGGTGTGCGATGGTTGCCCACCCCGGTGGCGGGGGCCGGGGTGGGCGTGTGCACCGCGCCGGAGCGCAGGGGCACGACGGTGGCCAGCGGTGCGGGCGCGAAGGCCCGGCGCAGGACGGTGGCGAATGTGTTCATGGTTTCCAGCTCTCCCCTGGGTGGTTGGCGTGAACGTGAGTGCGGGCGTCGAGCACGAGCACCGCCAACGTGGTGCCGGCCTCGTAAGCGCCCGGGACGTAGGGCGTGATGTCGGTCTCGCAGGCCATGCAGCGCACGGCCAGCGACGGGGCACGCTGGCCCTCGGCCAGAGGTTCAGCACGCACGTAGAAGTCGCCGAGGTTCACGCTGTTCTCCCCGATTGCGTTTGGTGGTGGTGGGTGTCCATGTGCGCCACGTAGGCGCCGTGGACGGCGACGGCATCGGCGGCCGACACGACGTGCCCGCAGTTCAGGCAGCGAATGGCGTGCTGGAAGAGGGGCACGGTGCGGCGGGCGTCGGTGGCGTTCATGCGGCGCCCCTGCATCACGCTGCACCTACTCGGCTGGCACGCCCCAGGGCGGCGGCGAGGGTGTCCACGTCGGCGGCGGCGAACAGGTAGGCGCCGGTGGAGCCGGGGAGCTTGGTGGCGGGCGACAGGTGCCCTCGTGCGACGAGGCGGTGGATGGTGCGCACGGACACGCCGAGCCGTTCGGCGGCTTGCGTGGTCCCCAGCAGGTCGGCGGTCATGGGGACCATAGTGACCCCATTAGGTCACATTCGTCAAGAGGGTTCAGTATGAACCGTGGCGATAGCTCGGGGCTCGCCTATCTGGACCAGTGATACCACGTTGACCTAGCCCGCCTTGCCGATGGGCGTGCGGCGTCGGCCGTGGCGGGCATGTACGACGGCGCTGCATGATCCAGCGGGCACTCTCGCCCGGTACGTGATCCGGTACCAGCGGCGCCCGTAGGTCACGGTTGCCGCACATTCGTGAATGTGACCGTTCGCGCACACAGGGAACGGTTGTCTCGAAAACGTGAACAACCCCCGGCCAGTGACGGCCGGGGGTTGTTCAACGTGCAGATTCGTGGCTGTTGTGGACCGCTACCCGAGGAAGTCCACCCGGCGCACGCAGGCAAGCGGCAGGTGGCACACGCCGTTGACCCTCGCCCGTCGGGGCCACGTCCTGGCAGATCGACAGGTGATCGGCCTTCGTGGCCCACGGCAGCACGTAGGCGACGGACGTGATCACGCATGGCCCGTCGTCGAGTGTGTCGGGGTCGTGCCAGCCGTTGACCGGGTGCGTGTCGGTCCAGTGGACCACTGCGGGCCGGTAGGGCGGGCCGTCGGGGATGCGGCGGCGCAGTTGGCGCAGCAGCAGGCTCACGAGCGCCCCCATCTCTTGCAGTCGTAGCGCCACGACGATTGCAACACCAGGCGGTTGCCGATGTGGGAACCGTGTACGTGCAAGGTCACCTCAGCGCTGACCCGCCAGACGGTCAGACGCAGGCTGCGGCGAGTGCTTCCGTCTTGCGTGACGTGCCAATACCTCCACCAGCCGTGGTCGGCATCCTTGACCCACGTCACGAGCGGGCACCTTCCAGGCGCTTCACCCAGTGCAGCAACTCGCGTTCCTCCACGGCGCCACGCGGGCGGGCCACGCGTTGCAGGAACGCGGCGAGCCTCGCGGCCTCGGCATCGCTCAGCTTGCGCATGTCGTCCCCTTGCACTGCTGCTCCCGTTCGTCGGCCCTGCACTGCATGGCGGTACACACGTCGTCGGCGTCGTCGGCGTCGTCGCACGCGGCGATGGTGCGCCAGGTGTCGCCGTCGTCGTGCGAGACGATCACCAGCGTCGGGCCGGGCCGCTCGTCCTCGGTCCACCGCGCGGGAGGGGAGAGGATGGCGTACCTCACCATCCTTCCGCCCTCCGGTTCTGCGGCAGGATCGGCGCCGTCCACGTCTTGCCGTGCTCCGGGGTCATCAGCCACAACGCCTGTTGCGGCGGCTCAAACCCAAAGTTGGACGTGAACGCGAACTCGTCGTAGCCCTTGAGGCTGCCATTCATCACGAACTGCGGCCCGAACGTGAGCTGATGCCAGTGCCCCAACACCATCAGGTCATACGGTGCGTTGACGGCGTTCGCCCGGGCGCGCTTGCGGGCGTCGAGGCGCATGATCGGCGGCCAGATGCCACCGATTCCCGCCCCGCCCGAAACCTGGTCGCCGTGGGTGACGCACACACGGCGGCTGTAGGCGTCCACCATCACGTCGGCCGATTCGGACACGTCGAACGTGACGCGCTTGTCGTCGGCGAACTGGCGGGCGAGCAGATGTCCGGTGAACCAGTCGAAGTTGTCGCGTGCCCGGAACTTGGAGCGGGGCTTGCGGGTGCGCCGGGAGTGGTTGCCGACCACGACGGGGATGTGGACCTTGCCGAACTCGTCCGCCAGCAGGGCGATGCCCGAGGCGAGACGGTCGGTCCAGTGCAGGATCGACCCGAGGATGGTGTCCTCGTTCGTCTGCGTCAACTCGTCGTGGATGTCGCCCGAGTAGATGTCGCCGGCGAGCGGGCACACGATGCCGTCGTAGGTGATCCCCGACCAGTAGGTGCGGCACACCTCAACGGCCCGCTCGAACGTGCCCTGGAGGCGCAGTTCAGCGATCTTGCGGTTGTAGGCGTTGACGCCGCCGATCTCTGCCGGTTGGACCACTTCGTCGAGATGCAGGTCGGACAGCAGTAGCCACGGGGTGCCGTGGTGCTTCTCAGCCTTGGGTGGTCGGCGGGTCCAGACTGGAGGTTCATGTGCGCGCCCATCGTCCAACCTCAACATGAGGTGTAGTTCGCGGCGGGCGCGGGCGGCTGCCTCTCGGGCGTCGTCGGCGTCGTGCTTGGCGTCGGCCAGGTGGCGGCGGGCTTCGGCCAACTGTCGCTCCATGCGGTGGTGCTCGACCTGTTCGGCGGCTGCCCGGGCCTCGGCCACGAGGTCGGGGCCGGTCACGAGTGCAGCCCGTGGTAGGTGCAGTGCACGCACGGGGTGCGGCGGTGGCGGTTGATCGCCAGGGCGGCGACGTTGATGCCGTGGTTGGCAAGGACGCGAGAGGCGTTCGCGGCCGACACGGTGGCGTCGTGCACGAGGGCGAGGATGCCGGTGGCCAGTTCGGGGCGCTCGCGGGTGGCGATCACGACGGAGCACGGGTCGCCGTTGGGCTTGCGTGGGATGGCTCGGGCTTCGGCTACGAGGTCGATGGGGGCGTTGGCTGAACTCACAGGTGTTGCTCCTGGGGGTTGTGGTGCGTCGGGGGCGACGCCTTGCCTTGCTCGGTGGTGGGTTAGGGGGTGGCCCACTTCGCCTTGAGGTATGCCTCGACGGCCTGCCGGTTCC
>CAYZBB010000363.1:0-3700 GCA_964476495.1 uncultured Actinomycetes bacterium
ACGCGTCGTGGGCGATGCGCCAGTCCATGCCGAACTCGGCCGCCCCACCGGAGACCGGTCGGGTGTGGTCCCCGATCGCTTCCGCCGCCTGCCGGCGGGCCCGGGTGGTGATCCGCGCCCGCGCCGGGATCTGCTCGGGCAGGCACTCGGTGAACACCTTCCGCTCGCACCCGGTGACCCGGCATCGCCATTTCCGTTTGCGCCACAACAGGATCGGGCGGTCCTCGCCCAAGCGCACGTCCCGTGGGCGGGTCGTCACCCACGCCTTCGGCGACGTGGACCGCTCACCGCAGGCCGGGCACCAGCCCGCCAATTGCGGGTCGGTCGAGCAGTGCACGATCCGCCGTCCAGCGTCGTCGCGGACGACCCGGTCAACGACCAGCCCGTCGATGTCCAACAGCAGAGAACTACCCTGATCCATGCTCGTGGTCCTTCAACTGATTGCCTAGAGAACAACCAGTTTCGAGGGCCACGAGCCCTCACCTCACCCGACACGCCGCCACAGGTCGGAGGCCCGGAGCCCCAACAACTCCGAAGAACCCTTATGACCGAGAACTACCCAGTTGCTGCGGCCGGGAACGCGCCGCTGAAAGCAACGACTGCCACCCGGTCAAAGCTGACGACGACATCAGTTGGGGTCAGGGAGCCCGGCCGAATCTCGGTGTGTGTCGTGCGCGTCATTCGGATTCGGAGATGACGCGAGCGCGGTTGACGGCGTCGTGAATCGTCACATCGACGGCATCATCGTGGGCGGTGAACAAGGTGCCTTCGTGCTGGACGGCTGCGGCGCCCCAGGCGAGGGCCGAGCGAAGAGCATCGACGCCCTTGCCGTCGCCGGCGAGGTAGCCGGCAAGCAGTGCGTCGCCGGCGCCGACGGCACTGACGACCTTCGCGACGTGGGCCTCACCGTGGTAGACACCTGTGTCGTCGACAAGGACGGCGCCATCGGCCCCGAGGCTGGCCAATACCGCACCGGCGCCGGCCCGACGAACCTGCTGGGCGGCGTCGATGATGTCGCCCAGCGTCGTCAGTGGCCGGGCAACAATCTCCGCGAGCTCATGGTTATTCGGTTTGATGACGGTCGGCCGGCCGGACAGGCTTGCGGTGAGCGCCTCGCCGGACGTGTCAACGGCGACCCGGATGCCGCGTCGCCGACCTTCCTTGGCGAGTTTGGCGTACAGGTCGGTGGGGGCACCGGCCGGAAGGCTGCCACAGCACGCCAACCAGCTTGCCCCGTGGAGCCTGTCCAGGACGGCGTCCACGAGGGCGTCGACCTCGACGTCGGTGAGCTGCGGACCGGCTTCGTTGATCTTGGTGACGGTGCCGTCGCCCTCGACGAGGCTGACGTTGCTGCGCACCTCGCCACCGATCTCGACCTGCGCGGTCGTCAATCCGAATTGCTTCAGCATCTGCGAAAGCTGCGCGCCGACCGAACCGCCGACCGGCAGAATTGCCGCCGTGTCGTGACCGTGTTGAAAGAGGGCGAGTGAGACGTTGACGCCCTTACCGCTGGGCTCGCTGCGGCTTCGGTCGCTTCGGTTGACGGCACCGTGTTCGAGCGATTCGACAAAGATTGTGCGATCGACGCTGGGGTTGGGTGTGATGGTCAGAATCATGCTATTTCAACTTTCAGGCCTTCGGCGCGTATTGCAGCCGCGTCGGTATCGGATAGTCCGCTGTCGGTGATGAACAAGTCGATGTCGTCGATGACGGCGTGCTGTGATCCGCGGATCTCGCCGACCTTGCTGTGGTCGGCGAGCAGGATCCGCGTGCGGGCGCAGTGCAGCATGGCCCGCTTGACCGCCGCCTCCGCCGGATCAGGGGTGGTGAGGCCGCGGGTGAGGGACAGACCGTTGGTGCCAAGGAACGCCACCTCCACGTTGATCTCGGCCAGTGCCCGGAGCGCCCATTCGTCGACCTCGCCCTGCGTGACGCTGCGGAGGCGGCCGCCGAGCGTGTAGATGGTCAGCCGGGGCCGGTTCGCCAGTGACAACGCGATCGGCAGCGCGTTGGTGTAGACCGTGAGGCGGCTCTCCGGCGGGATCAGGTCGGCCAGCCGGGCAGTGGTGGAGCCGGCGTCCAGCAGGATCGATCCCTCCTTCGGGAGGTGTTTCACGGCGGCCGCCGCGATGTGGTTCTTCTCCACGGCGAACTCCTGCCGAGTCGACACTGCGGGTTCGAAGGACAGTGCCTCGACCAGGGTGGCGCCGCCATGGACGCGGCGTAGCAGGCCGTTGCGTTCGAGGAGGATCAGATCCTTGCGAATCGTCTCGCCGGTCACGCTCAATTCGGTGGCGATTTCGGCGGCATCGATCCGTCCGGCGGCGCGCAGCCGGGCCAGAATTTGCTGGTGGCGTTGATCGGAGGAAAGGGCACGAGTAGGCACATTCGTCTTTGCGCTCATGACCTTGAATACTCCTTTGACTTCTTTAGTGATCGGTGGCAGGTGCGCATCAATTCTATCCAATGTGCGCCCACCGTTGATCTTGGACTCAGGAGACTGCCCGTGGGCAGCTGCCTGTTCCAGTTGATGCGGCTGCGAGCATCCGGCTGGTCGGCAACGGGCCGGGCGCCGGCACGGCGCCGCTCCGTTGGCGATGAGTTGGGAATCCAACTAGCTGCCGTCGGCGCCGACCGGCCAAGGGGGACGACCGTTCACCTGTGCTCCATGGCTGGCAAGAAGTGTTCATGCACAACCGGTACAGCGCCACCAGGCGGCGCACATCCCGTCCGATCAGAAGTCCCTCACTCACCCTCGTGCTCCTTGAAACTCGGTCTTGCCGACTTGGAAGAACTTGGATAGTGTTGCGTCTGCTTGGAGTTGTGTCAAGCCCCCGGGACCCACCTTCGGCCGCGACCGTGGCTGCGTGAAGGGCCCGATCCCGTACCGATCTGTCCATCAGGAACGCGCAGATCGCGCTGACCTGTCGAAGAACCATGGAGGTTCACCAATGTCGGTCGTGACCACCGGCGAGCTCATTGGCGAGGCCCACGCCAGCACCACCGCAGTCGCCGCATTCAACGTCATCACCCTGGAGCATGCGGAGGCCATCGTGGCCGGCGCGCAGAACGCCGGGCACGGGGTGATCCTGCAGATCAGCGAGAACGCCATCCGATACCACCTGAATCACGTCGAGCCGCTGGTGGCCGCGAGTCTGGCGGTGGCCCGGCACGCCACCGTGCCCGTTTCGGTCCACCTGGATCACATCGAGGACATCGCGCTGATTCGGGCCGGGGTCGCCGCCGGCGTCAGCTCGGTGATGTTCGATGCGGCCCGGCTGGACTACGCGGCCAACGTCGCCGCCACCAGGGATGCCGCTGCCTGGGCGCACGACCACGGTGTGTGGCTGGAGGCGGAACTGGGCGAGGTCGGTGGTAAGGACGGTGCGCACGCGCCCGGGGTGCGGACCGACCCCGCCGAGGCGGCCGCCTTCGTGCAGCACACCGGGGTCGACGCACTTGCGGTTGCCGTCGGCAGTTCCCATGCCATGACCAGCCGCACGGCCACGCTCGACTTCGACCTGATCGGCGAGCTCCGCGAGGCAGTTCCGGTACCCCTGGTGCTCCACGGGTCCTCGGGAGTGGCGGATGGGGATCTCCGGCGGGCGGTCGCCGCCGGAATCACCAAGGTGAACGTGGGCACCATTAGACCGTATCGGGTTTCGTAGACAGGCAGATGGCTTGCCCGGGTCATGGGACC
>CAYZBB010000364.1:0-3673 GCA_964476495.1 uncultured Actinomycetes bacterium
GGGGGTTGAGGAGCAACCACGAGAAGAGTCACGCTAAGGCCGACCTCGCGCCGAAATGAGCTGCTCTGTCGGTGATTCCATAGCGGCGTAAGTGGGCGCGGCTGGTCGAGGCCTCGGTTCAGGTTGGTCGTGGGCGGAGTTGGAACGGTGCGGTCTTGGGGAGGCCGGCGGATCCCCGATCGGTCATGTGTCAAGTCCAGCGGATCGGCAGCGGGAGCGCACTGAAGGTGCCGATCAGTACGGCCACCCAGATCAGTTCCCGCAGGATTCCGGAGCGGGAACCCGACCGCCTCGACCAGCCACGATTTCCATTTTCGGGTCATGGGCACCGTGGCGACGACCACCGCCGCAGGCTAGTCCATTGACCAGCACTAGACCACCGGTCTAGACTGACGGTCCAACCACCAGTTTAAGGAGGCGGGATGCAAACTCTCATCGTCGGGGCCGGCATCGCCGGGCCGACGCTGGCGTACTGGCTGGCGCGGTCCGGGCATGAGGTCACGCTGGTCGAATGCGCACCGGAGTTGCGCCGCGGCGGGTACATGGTCGATTTCTGGGGCGCCGGGTTCGACGTGGCCGAGCGGATGGGCATCGTTGCGGAGCTGCGTCGGCGTGGCTACGCGTTGAAGGAAGCGCGGGTCGTTGACAACGCCGGGCACCGCATCGCGTCGCTACGCCCTGCGGAGATACTGGGCGACACCGCGCGGTACGTCAGCATCGCCCGCTCGGACCTGGCCGCGGTCATCTACGACGCCCTCGACGGCGCCGCCGAGTTGATCCTGGACGACACCGTGCGCACGCTCACGGACGAAGGGGACCGCGTTCGGGTCACGTTCGAGCGCGGGCAGTCCCGGGACTTCGACCTGGTCGTGGGGGCCGACGGCCTGCACTCCCGGGTCCGTAGGCTGGCCTTCGGGCCGGCCGAACAGTTCGAGCGGTATCTGGGCATCGTGGTCGCCGCGTTCGAGGTGAAGGGATACCGGCCGCGCGAGGAACTCATCGGGATGATGCACGCCGAGGTCGGTTTCCAGGTGGTCCGAGTTCCCCTCCGCGACGACGTCACATTGTTCCTGCTCAGTGTGCGCCATGACGGCGCGGTCCCGGCCGACGATCGGGCCGCTCAACAGGCCCTGCTGCGCCGGGCGCTGGCCGGCGGCGGCTGGGAGACACCGGCGATCCTGGACGCGATGCCACGGGCGGAGACCTTCTACTTCGACACGGTCAGCCAGATCCGCATGCCGTCGTGGTCCCGCGGGCGGGTGGCCCTGGTCGGCGACGCCGCGGCCTGCCCATCCTTCCTGGCAGGCCAGGGATCCGCGCTGGCGATGGTGGAGTCCTACACCCTGGCCGCCGAGCTGTCCCGCTGCGGCGATCACGTCGAGGCGTTCGCCCGGTATCAGCGGCGGCTCGTCCCGTTGCTGCGGTCCAAGCAGGACGCCGCGACAAACCTGGGCCTGGCCTTCGCGCCAAAGAACCGGTTCCAGTTGGTCACCCGGAACAGTGTGATGAAGCTGATGGGACTGCCTAAGGTGGCGGACATAGTGATGGGCCGGAGTTTCCGCGACAAGGTCGAGCTCCCCCCCGTCGCGGCCGCCTGAACACCCCGCCCAGCCCGTGGCCCGACCCCGATTCGCCAAACTGCCGGCCGAGCAGCAACAGGCCATCGTGCGGGCCGCCCGCGACGAATTCGCCGGCCGAGGGTTCCACGACGCCTCGCTCAACCGGGTCATCGAAGCCGCGGGCATCTCCAAGGGCTCGATGTACTACTACTTCGACGGCAAAGAGGACCTGTACGCCTACATCGTCCGGACCGAACTGGAACAACTCTTCGCCCACCTGGGTCCATTCCATGTTCCGGACGACAAAACGGCGGACGGGTACTGGTCCACGTTGGAGGACTACTACCTGCGGCTGATGACGGCATTGACCGCCACGCCCGAGCTGGCCGCGATGATCCGCGGCCTGCTCGCCGCGTCCACGACGCCGGTCCTTGCGCAGGCGCAGGCGGACCTGACCCAGGCGGTGCTGCCCTGGTTGGAGCAGGCGGTGGCGAACGGTCAGCGCGCCGGCGCCATCCGCACGGACGTGCCATCGGACCTGCTGATCTCCGTGGTCATGGGGATGGGTCAGGCCATGGACGTCTGGCTGATGACCAGCAAGCCCGCGGAGGATGAGCTGCCGCGCCTGGTGAGCGTCCTGATCGGGATGATGCGCGGCGCGGCCCAGCCGTAGCCCCGCCCACCCCGGCGGGTGGTCGAGCATCGGAGTTCGGAGCGGGCCGCGCTGACGGCGTGCCGACACGCTGTCCCGACGAAAGGAACGAGCCCATGGACATGCCCGCCCGGCCGCGATCGGTTCGCCTTGCGGTGTCCCTGCTGCGCACGAGATGGCTAGTGCGGGCCCCGATCTGGATTTTCCGATGCCGGCTGGGGTTCGTCTTCGGCGGGCGGTTCCTGCTCCTGGAACACACCGGTCGGCGCACCGGTCGCCCTCGCTACGTGGTGCTGGAAGTGGTGGACCGACGGCCGCCCGGAGAGCTGTTCGTGGTGTCCGGGCTCGGGCGGCGGTCGGCCTGGTTCCGCAACATCCTGGCCGAACCCCGGGTGCGGGTGCAGATCGGCGTCGGTCCACCGCGGATCGCTGAGGCGCACGAGCTCGAACCCGCGGCGGCCCGGCAGGCCTTGGCCAGGTATGCGGCGGCCCATCCCAGTGCGTGGCAGCAGTTCCAGCCGGTTCTCGAGGCGGCCAGCGGCGCACGGGCCGCCGACGCCGGGTCAGCGCTGCCCGTCGTGGAGCTCCGCTTGGAACGCCCGGCTCGGTAGGCTGTCCCGACGCCTCACTGGATCGCGGGGGCCCGCGGCGGGAGTCAGGTCCCGCAACGCGGACTCGATGGCCACCATCGGATGGTAGGAATCGAATTCCGCGCGGATGCCGGCGACGCCGGCGTCGATCTCGGGGTCGTGCAGCACCCGGTGGACGGCGGCCCGGATCCGGGCCGGCCGGGGTCGTTCGGTGCGCAGATCGATGCCGAGCTTGTTGTATCCGATGCGGGCGTTGATGTCGTTCTTGCCTTCCCGCTTGCCCGCTCCCACCACGCGGACGCCGTGCCGCAATGCGGCGACGGTGCTGCCGTAGCCGCCGCTGGTCACGAAGACGTCGGCGTGCGGGAACAGGTCCGTGTAGTTCACGAAGTCCTCGATCACGACATTTGGTGCCGGGAAACGTTTCCGCAGTCGTTCGGTGCCCACTCCGCCGGTGGTCGCGACGACGACGTACGGCTGATCGCTCAGTGCCGTCAGGGTCGGCACCAGCAGTTTGTCCTGGTCGGCGTTGTCGACCGTGCCCTGGGAGACGACCACGACGGGCGCACCGGGTTCGAGGACCTGGGGTGGCAATGTGGCCTCCGGTCCGGGTCCCAACGCCGCCCGGGCCGGGACCAGCGGTCCGACGAACTCGGCGTTGGCGGGCGACCGGTAGCCGGGGAATTCCAGGCCGGGTGTTCCGTCGAGCAACAGGCGCCGGGCACTGGCCATCGGCAGGTGCGGGAAACCGTCGGGAGGCAGGGGGGCGATGCCGTACCCGGCGAGAATCTCGTTGTAGGTCGTCACGCCCGGCCGCATGGTGCTGGTGAGCATGCGCCGGACGACCGCATGCGTCGTTCGACCGATCACGG
>CAYZBB010000365.1:0-3660 GCA_964476495.1 uncultured Actinomycetes bacterium
TGCGGGCCGGCGGTCACCTGACCGGGGCACTGCGTCGACGTGTCCGGCTCGATGTAGGTCGAGTGCAGCAGCACGCCGTTCCGCCGTACCGCGACCTTGCGCATCCCCGACGAGTTGGCGGCGAACACCACCGACGCGACGGGCACGTACCAGCCGGGGCTGGTGATCTTGATCCTGCGGTTCGCCAGGTCGACCATGCTGTCGGTGTCGTACACCACCGTCGGATTCGTGGCGTTGTTGGTGAGCGTCGTCCAGGTGTTGTCGGGGATCGACTGCGCAGTCGGGTAGGTGATGCTGGCCTTCGGCTTGGCCTTGAACTCGAGCAGGGCCAGCAGGGTGGAGGTCAGCTGCTCGTACGTCCAGGCGTGCGGCGGGAAAGCCATGCCGTCCTCCTACATGTTGGCGATGAAGGCGAGGCCGTCATCAATGGTGGTGATCCCGTCGTCGATCCAGGCGAAGTACCAGCCGTCAGGCGGCAGGCTCAGGGTCGACGGGGAGGTGTTGGAGGTGACCGTCCACACGGTGACGCCGATCTGCTCCGACAGGCCCTCAACGACCAGCACACGATCGTCTGGGATCTGCGGGGGCAGGTTCGACAGGGCGAACTGTCCGCCGATATCCAGGCCGAGGATGGCCGTAATGATCGCGTCGTCCGGCTGGGTGAGCAGGTCGAACACTGCTTGCGACAGCCGCGGGCTGAGACTCGATCCGGCCACGATGAACGCCGCGGCATCTTTGCACGCCTGGTCTGAGCCGAATACGCCCGTGATGGACTTCGATTCGCGGATCAGGCTCGTCGTCGCCGCCGAATAGGTGTAGCTGCCACCCGAGGGCAGCGAGGTCGTCACGTCGGTGACGTAGGCCGACCGGTCACGCGCCCACCGCAGCGGCGGCGACACCGCCTCGGCGTCAAGTTCCACCAGCGTCGGGGCGTAGGAGTTGTCCACCCATGACACCGACCCGTCGGCGAGGCAGGCGTAACGGCCGTTGGCGCCGGCCGCGATGGTGTCCGCCAGGGCTTGCGGGCTCTGGGTGTTGGTCTGGATGTAGCCGAGGCTGGGATGGTCACCGACCCAGCCGACTGTTTCCGCCATCCCGGCCCAGCCCATCACGGTGGTCAGGAACGCATCAGTTGCGAGCGACGGCGGCGTCTTGATATTGGTGGCCAGCGTGTCCGCGTCGGCCATCGCCATGATGCCCGGCACGATCGCCACGGCGGAAATGATCGCCGTCGTGAAGTCGTCGAACCCTGAGGTGGCATCCGAGCAGTAGCCGACCGCCAGCGACGGGCTGGAGAACGTGGCAGCAGCCCGTGCGCCGGCCGTGTGGGTGGCGTCGGAGCGCAGCACGACCTCAGTCGCGGACACGGTGACGACCTCGACGTGCAGGCCGGTGGTCGCGGCCGAGCTGGTCGCCAGCGTCGACCAGGCGGAGCCGTTGTACTGGCGGACGGAGTACTTGCTGGTGGCGCTGGCCCAGTAGAGGCCCAGCACGAACGCGCCTTGCTTGACCTGCCACAGGTAGCCGCTCGTCGTCGGCGTCTGCGTGCTGACCACGGACCATTCCAGGCCGAGTGATCCGAGGGTGCCGTCGCTGAGCAGGTAGAGCCCAGCGGTTGCGGATGCGCGGGTGATGTTGACCGAGCCGGCACCTTCGGCAGCGACCGGGCCACCCTCGGCGCCGAACTCCAGTGTGCCGCCGCTGCTCACCTGAGTGGGCAGCAGCCGCGGGTTCCGGCCCATCAAATCGTTGGCCTGCGTCGAGCCTGAGGCGTCGTCGAGCGGATAGTACGCCTTCGGGGTGAGCGCCAGGATGCGCTCGTCACGCTGGCAGCGGAGCTGCTTCAGCCCCATCAGGGCCAGCCGGTCCACCGCGGTGATGGTGACCTTCGCCGTCGCCCCGGTCGGGTCGTCCAGGTCGACCGGCTCGTCGTCGACGAAGCCGGAGAAGCGTGTCGACCAGGACAGGTCCGGCAGTTGCACGGACACCTTGACGGGACGGTGCAAGGTCAGCGTCGACCCGTACGGGCTTGACGGCAACTCGGGGGTGAACAAACCATCGTCGTTGACCAGGACGAAACTGCACTGCCCGGGGCTCATCGAGGCGTATTCGGCGGCACGGCCTCGGGTGATGCTGACCGGGGACGCGGACAGGTCGACCCGGCCCAGCGCGACCAGATCCACCCACGCCCCGGACAGCCACATTTCAACCTTGATCGCCGGGGAGCCTGCCATCACACCCCCTGGAATGCGAGCTTGCGGTTCCTGCTCTTGAGTGTGACCAACGCCGTTTCGACTTCACGAGCGAAGCTGAGCGGGTCCACGCCGCGGGCCACGGTCGCGTTGATGTTGAACGTGTCGCCACCGCTGCCGACGCCGGACGCTCCGCGGGCGGTGATCCCGCCACCGGCCATCGCGCCGATGATGCGGCCCGTCTGCTGCCACACCGAGATCGCGTTGGGACGGCGCCAGTCGTTAGCCAACGGAATGAAGGACTCGCCCTCGGTCGAGGGCTCGTTGAACATCACGCCGTCAGCCTTGGAGTAGATGTTGGCCCCGGCGATGCCCCCGCCGGCCATCGCCCGGAAGATGCCGCCACGGGCAGCGGCGCGGATTGTGTAGCGAACGGAGCCGCCCGTGCCCGAGATGCTGATTGAGCTAATGCCGGTCTTGCGGACGTTGACCGTCACCCCGACCGTCTTCGACTTGATCGCGTCGAGCTTGCTCTTGAGGTCGGTGGCCGGCTTCGTGGATGCCTTCGTGGTGACCGTCGCCGTCTTCGTCTTCGGGATCTTGTCGATCGCCTTCCCCGTGTCGGCGGCAGGCTTCGCGTTGGCTCTCACGGTGACTTTGGCGGCCTTGTCCTTCAGCGACTTCACGGCCGACTTCGCGGCGTTGATCCCGCCCAGTTGAGCGACGGTCTTGATTGCGGCCCGCTTCTCCTTCGGCACGCCCCGCAGGCTGGACATGAACGAATCCACGGCAGCTTTCGACGGACGAGCGCCAGGGGCCAGAATCTGGGTCTTGGCCGAGCCCGGAACGGCCTTCACCGCGGCGGCGACAGCCTTCGCCTCGGCCGCGGTTGCCGTAGCCCCAGGAGCGTCGAACGTCACTGTCGCATCGACAGCGGGCGGAATGTCCTTGATGCCAGCCGCGGCGTTCCGGGCGTCGTTCGCCATGCCCTTGAGGTTGACCGAGGCGTCCCGCGCCCACTCGAAGCCGGGCACCTGACCGAGCGCGCCGAGCATGTTGGCGATACCGTCCACAACCCACGCGAAGCCCATGACGATGCCGCGCATAGCCGGAGCGAGCGCGTTGTTCCACAGCCACGTACCAGCGGCGCCCACGGCCTTGAAGGCTGCGTCGACCGCAGACCGGAACGATTCGCTGTTCTGGTAGGCGTAGATCAGGGCGCCAACCAAGGCACCGATGGCTACCACGACCAGGCCGATCGGGTTGGCCGTCATGGCCGCGTTCAGGATCATCATGCCCGCCGCCGCGATACCCAGCCCGGCCGCCAGCGGGCCGAGCCAAGAAGCGTTCTGGCTGATCCAGCCAACTAGCACCGAGGCGCCGTCCGCGAGCTGCAACAGGACTGGCAGCAGTTGGCCGCCGATCTCCTCCTGCACGTCGCCGAACTTGGCCTGCATGATGCTGAGCT
>CAYZBB010000366.1:0-3586 GCA_964476495.1 uncultured Actinomycetes bacterium
CGGGTCCTTTTCCGTCGACGAGTCCGCCACGGCCCCGGTAGAGACGTGGACGGCAGTCTCCCGTGAGTTCAGCAATGCTGAAGGGTCTTCGGCTGCGAACCCAAGCGCCGATGGTGGCTGATGACCGTACGGGAATGCTGGGGATCGGGAACCGACGGACGCCGGCTTGATGATGATGCGCCGCTGACCGACGAAATCGTTGGGCTGGGGCGGTCAGTCGAGCCGGTTGTTGGTTCTGTCGAGGGACGCGAAGTCGGGGTGCTCGAGGGTGTCGGCGTAGCGGGTGGCTCCGGCGATGCTGAGCCCGAACAGGTCGCACACGCGGCGGACGTCGCCGTTGGTGGACTGGATTTCGTGCAGGATCCGGTCCTCCCGCAGGGCTTGGGTCGAGATGCCCAGGTTCAGGTCGAGCCATCGGGCTCCGGGCGCGGTCGCGCGGATGGCGTTGCAGCCGTTGAGGAACAGGTGCGGGTTGGCTGTGGCGGGCCAGCGGGTGTTGCGGTAGTCCAGCCAGGCTGCGATGCGGATCCGGACGGGTTGGGCCAGCGGGATGGTTCGGTGTGGAAGGTGCAGTCGGCCGTCGCGGATGTCGGTGAGGTGCAGGTTCCGGAGTTCGCCGGCGCGCAGGGCGTGGAACGCGACCAAGGCCGCGAGCGCGGCTCTGGCGGGGTTCGGCGAGTTCAGTGCTTCCCGGATGAGTCCGGGCTCGATGGGCATGGGCCGGCGTCGTTCGTGGGATCCGGTTGGGATCCGGGCCATTGGGTCGCTGAAGATCAGCTTGAGTCCCTTGAGGACACGGAAGATGCATTTCAGTCCTTGCCCCATGGTCGATCGTGGATTGCCCGACGGCGGCAGTACGGCGTGGGCGTCGTCGATCGAGATTCCTCGCAGCGATGTGTGCCCGGCTGCCGCCCAGGTGCGCAGGGCGGGCAACGCCCAGGTCAGGTTGATCCGGATGGTGATTTCGGATCGGGGACGGCGCCGGGGCGGCGTTGTGCTGCCGTGCATCATCACCTCGAACCAGGCGTGCAGCTCGTTGCGCATCTGTTCGGGCAGGTCGGTGAATTGCTCGGTGGCCCAGGTGCGGACGGCCGGGATGCGGTCGTCGTCGAGAAGTCCGGCGGCTTGACAAACGTCGAGCAACCGCCAGACCGGAACGTCGATTTGCCGCAGCCGCATGATCTCGGTGGCCCTGACCGGCGCCCCTGGGGTGTCCTGCAGGGACAGCACGATCGCCATCCCTCGTTGGGCGGTCTCTCTGGTGGTCTTTGCCCAGCCGTTGGCGGCGGCGTGCTCGATCAGGATCTGGTCGATGAACCGTGCCATTCGGGGCAGGGCTGGCTGGTTGAACCCGTGCGTACGGCCGGCGACGAGGTCCCGTTCGAGGTCGAACAGCAGCAGTTGGCGGTGCTCGACCGGTCGGAACGTCACCGGCCGGGGCTGCGGGGGTTCTTTCCGGAGTCGGGTCGTCCGGCTGTGGCCCGCCGGGGAATAGTGCAGGTTCGCCAGGAAGAGTTGTTGGCCGTCGCGGTTGGCGTCCTCGATGGTGGTGCCGCCTTTGCTGCCGCCCCACATGATGTGTTGGCACCGGCACAGCCGGCACACCCGGTCGGGGTTGACCGCGACGGTGGAGGCGCAGATCCGGCAGGTGCCCTCGGCGGCATGTTGCCGCCAGCTCTTGCAGCCCCAGCACAGCCATCGGGTTTTGCGGATCACCCCCCAGCTGTGGCAGTCCATGCAGGATCCGACCGGTTGTGGGGCCTTCAGGTGGCAGCGCCCGCACAGACCGTTGGTGAAGTAGTCCTCATTGCTGCCGCAGCGGCTGCAGGCTGGCGGGGTGAACGGGCCGCCGGGCAGGCAGTCGTAACAGCAGTCCACCCGCGGCGTTGTCCAGGACACCGGTCTGCTCCGGCACACCGCGCAGCGGCGCAGCGGCGAGCGGCGCTTCAAGCGGGCGGTTGGCTGCGGTTGCGGCCCAGTGCGGGTGTCACTGTGGGGACACGGGCGGATCCACCGCTGGCGGCCGTCGCCGGGCGGCGGGCGGCGACCACGGCCGGCTCGATGATCAACAGGTCGGTCGGGCTGCAGGACAGCACCGAGCAGATCACCTCGAGGTCGTCCAGTCGGACGCTGGTCGGTGTGCCGGTCCACAACCCCGACATCTTCCCGGCGCTGATCTCCAGGCCGGCGTCGGCGAGTTGGCGCCGCAGTTCGGCGGACTTCCAGATCCCACGCTCGGCGGCGACCATCCGCAGGTTCCAACGCATCGGCTCACTCTCCTCGGATGTCCAGACGGGCCGCGACACGCTCGTTCGCGGTCGCCCAGGCCCGCTCGATGTGGTGCTCGTGGACGTGCACGTACCGGGTCGTAGTGGACAGCCATTCGTGCCCGAGCAGCTCCTGAATGGCCTTGAGGTCCAGGCCACGGGCATACAGCGACGACGCGCAAAAGTGCCGCAGCCCATGGGGACTCAGTCGCCCGGACCACGACGGCAACCACCGCTGCACCGCGCCGGCCAGACCGGAACGCAGCGCATCATCGCCGGCCCGCGTGCAGGATCCGGTGTGTGGGTCGCGGCGTTCGCTGGGCAGCAGCGGCGCATCGGGGTCATCCCAATGATCGCCGAACTGGTGCCGCACATCGGTGAGCCACCAGGTCAGCAAGGCGTCGACCGAGTTGATCGCCGGCACCAGCCGGGTCTTCGGGCCGCGGCCGCGGCTGCCCTTTCCGAAGCGGACATGCAGCGCGCCGTGGTCACCAATGTCGGTCCGCCAGTCCCGCAGGTCGAGCATCGAGGTTTCGGTGATGCGCAGTCCAACACGTCGCCACAACGACGCGGCCAAGTAGTCCCGGGCGGCCGGCAGATACTTCCGCGCCGACGGCAGGGCTTCCCGCCAGGCCATGAACAGGGCGTCCACCTCCTCCTCGACCGGTGGAATCCTCCCCGCGCCGACGTGCCCCGAACTGGCCGGCCTGTTGAACTCGTCGATCGGCTGATCCACGAGATACCCGGTCAGCGCATGGATGTCGCCCTGATAGCGGGTGACGAGGAAGTCGAAGAATCTGGCCAACGTGCCGGCCTTGGCCTCGATCGTCGAGCGGGCGTGGCCCTTCTCCCGGCGAAGGAAGACCAGGAACCGGTCGGCATCAGCTGCCGTCGTGGTCCAAACCGGCGCGCCAAGGAACCGGATGAACGCGATGAGCACAGTCCGTTCGGCGCCGACGAACCTGTCGGTCGCCCCGGCCCCGATCTGCGCCAACGCGAACTGGTCCACCAATTCCTGCTCGTAGTCCTCGGCCTCCGTCGTGGAACGAAACCGCCGGGGCGACCCGATCGACCGGACAACGGCAAGGCTCATGCCGCCGCACTTAGTTCACCCAGAACGATCATCCACCATGAATACCACGGAAAGCTCATGATTGCTGAAGAAGCGTCACGTTTCCCTGTGCTCGCGAGTAAGCGCGCCCCAGCTCATATCCGCTGGTCTAGCTGGCGCCATGCTCCGAATCGAACCTGCGGGTTTCGAGATAATAGGGATTCGGCCATGATCGGCGCCGGGTGGGCGGCGCTCCGGCGCCGATTCT
>CAYZBB010000367.1:0-1318 GCA_964476495.1 uncultured Actinomycetes bacterium
CCGACGTACTCGTTCAAGATGCCCATGCGGACACCCTCCTTTGTTGTCGCTCCCCTGCCACGGTGGCAGGGCGAGGAGTGGGGGAGCGGGGAGTCGAACCCCGCACACGACCCGTCAACCCGACGGTCCCCCTCCACTGCTGCCCTTGCTGCTCCTGTCCTACTGGTAGTCCTTCACCAGCTCAACCGTCATGGCGTCCTTCCACCACCCCGGCAGCAGCACTTTACCTTCCCCGTTCCACCAACGCAAGAACCCCTTGTCCAGCACGTACGACACGCACCAGTCGTCCTTGCCCCTGACCCCGCGCCCGGTCATCTGCACCAGCGTCCGCGCGGTCTCCGTCGCGTACCACCTGCCTCCGCCCCCACCTGCCCTCATCCGCGTACTGACCACCTTGTCACCCAAATTCGGGAACGGGATCTTCACGATCACCTGCACGCGACACAGATCCCCGGGCAGGTCGACGCCGCGGTCGAGGCTGGGGCCGATCAGCACGCCACCTTCGCGCTTGAACCGCTCCAGCACCTCGTCGCGTTCGCTGGCCTTGCGGTAGCTGTGGACCTTCACCTTGTTCCCGCGCGCCCAGTCCCGCACGACCTCTTCGACGAACTCGGTCAGCGCGTAGCTCACGGTGTGCACGAGCGTGTTCTCACCCTTGTGCCGGTCCAGCACGACGCGGATCGCGGCCCTCACCGCGCCCTCCACCTCTCCCCTATTCGCGTCGAGGTTCTTCTTCGACATATCAGCAACGGGCGCGACTTTCACGGCCCGGTTCTGCGCGGGGAACGTCATGGGCGCGGTGACCAGCTCCCAGTCTCCCCGCTGCAACCCGAGCCCTTCGCACATCACGTCCGCGTCGATCACGGTGCCGGACATGAGGAGCCACTTGTCGGCGTGCTGCCACACCTTCGTCGGCGCGGCCCAGTCGACCATGACGGGCTTCAGTTGGAGCGCGTACCCCCACGTGTAGTCGCGGACCCAGCCTTCCCCTTCGATCCCGTCCGCGGCCAGCCTCCCGCGCGCCATGCGGTCCTGCATCCGCTTCAGCGCGCGCGTGTGCCGCACCGCTGCTTCACCATCCAGCCCATCCGCGCGCTTCCTCGCGTCCTGGTACCGACCCAGCTCCGCGGCCATCCACTCGTCGCGTATCCAGTTCGCGACGGTCTTGCCGTGCGCGCCTTTCTTGGGGACCTCCAGCCCGTCGGCCAAGTCCCGTTCCTTGATCCCGAACTCCACGGTGCCGGCCAAGATCCCTTCCAGGGTGTCGCACTCGTCCACACACGTGAACGCGCGGCCGCTGCACAGCGCGCCGCGTCCC
>CAYZBB010000367.1:1418-3585 GCA_964476495.1 uncultured Actinomycetes bacterium
ACCATCACCTTCTTGCCGCGCGCGTACCCGTCCATGATCTGCTCCACCGCGTCGATCTGGTGGTCGCGGAACCCTTGCACCCACGCGGGCCACGCCCGCGGACCCCAGGTGCCGTCACCGGGCGTCGTCACCGTTCGACCCTCTCCACGTACACGTCGCCGGGGTCGAACTGCATCAGCTTGCCGCAGCCGAGGCACACGACGCCGCCGGGCATCAGCGCGATGCTGCCGGTGCTCGGGACGCGGAACGTCTTGCGTTGCCCCTGCTCCCCGCACCCAGACGTCTTGCACGTCGCGGCCAGTGCGATGCTGTTGCCGACGACGACCATCTTCTTCGCAGGCTTCTTGGCCGGTGCCGCGGGCTCCTCCGTCGCGTCCCCCGCCCCGGCCTTCTTCACCGCGGCCTTCTTCACCGCGGCCTTCTTCACGGCCCCGGCGGGGATGTTGACCTTGACCTTCATGCCCATTCCTCCTGTCGTTCGCAGTCGGGCGCGTGGTTCTGTTCGGTGCAGCCGGCGCGGGCCCTGAGGCATTCGACGCACACGGTGTCGGGGACTCCGGCAACGTGCGCGGCGCGCATGAGGATCTCGTCGTCGTCGGGGTGCGCGAGCCTGTACCCGAACAGGTACAGGTCGCGGATCGCCGGGGTCCATCCGAGTTCTCGTCCGTCGGCGATGCAGGCGGTCTCGCACCCGACCTCCACGCGTGGGATCAGGTCGTCGCGTCCGATCTCTCTGAGCGCGGCGTGCATCCGGGTGACGTACTCCTCGGCCTGTTCGCGCGTCAGGAGTTGGTAGATCTCCTCATCCACATCCTCTGCCCCCTGGTGGTTCCTGCCCATATGCCTTTCTCCTTCCATCGGAGCGCCCAGACCAGGCACTCTCCTGCCACTCCACAACCATCGCACACTCCACGCGCGCGCTCAACTCGCGCCTCGAAGTCGCGTTGTTCCTCGCCTCTCTCCCGGTCCATCCAGTCGTTCGGGTCGGACCCGCGGCACGCGGCCTCGTTCTTCCACGCTTCCTGCCCTTTCACTGCCCCTACCTCTCCCTGTCCCTCTGCTCCCTGCCCGCGCGCTACCCGCCGCCGTCCAGCGCGCGCTCAGCTTCCTCCACGACTTCCAGCATCTGCGCGCGCCACGGGTGCCCGAACCCGTACGCGTTCTGCTTGACCCGCGCGACCAGCTCCGCGTACCCGGGCTTGTCAGCGTTCCGGGGCCCGAGCGCGACCCTCGCCTCCTCGACCATCGCGTCGTTCCGCTCGACCCTCTCGCGCCACGCGGTCATGTCGTTGTGGGTGGCTTCGACCCACAGCCGCTCCGTGGCCTCCCCATCGAGCACGATCTTGCCGGCGATGTAGTCCAACCTGTGCCAGATCGCGTCGCGCACGAAGTCGGCGGTGGTGCGGTAGGCGGGGATCTTGCCGGCCTGCACGACCTGGCCGATGATCGCCAGCCAGCCTTGCGGGACGTTGGCGCGCAGCGTGTCGGAGTGCCCGCGCGAGTCGGTGCTGTTGGTGACGAACCGCTCTCCCATCTGCTCCAGGGTCAGTTCGGCGGGCTCGATCCACTGCCCCAGCACCCCACCTCCCCCACCTGTCCCGCTTGCCTGTTGCTCGGCCTGTCGCCTTGCCGCGTCCATCCGGTCGCGTGTCTGGGCGGCGATGTGGTCCAGACCCATCTGCATGGTGGCTGCGCTGGGCAGCTCGGGCCTGGGGGCGCGTGGTCGGGCCATCGGCGCTCTCCTCTCGTTCGGCCGCCATCCCACACCCCCCTACTCCTCGCGCGCAAGCACCCACCCATTCCGGTCTGCGATGGATCACGCGCGCCTCATCTCTAACTCGTATAGGCGCGTCGACCCCTCACCCTGTTCCCAGCCGCCTTGCCGCGTCCCGCCTACCGCCACCCCAACCACCCAACTCCCCACCCAACTCCCCACATCTCACCCATCCCCACCACCCCATCCCACCACGTCCACCCCACCCCACCTACGCGATCCACCACTTCATCCACCTACGCGATCCACCCCACAACCTCGGGCCACCTGCGACCACCTGGCCCCACCCCTTGTCCATGCATATTCCTATGTCAGTATGCGTAGTTTGGGCAAAGTACGCATTGTGACATAGGAATATCGTTGGACAAGGAGCTGAGCGGCCCCCGGACGCGA
>CAYZBB010000368.1:0-3564 GCA_964476495.1 uncultured Actinomycetes bacterium
ACCAAGCCCGCCACCGTGGAGACGGGCCTGCAGATCCAGGTGCCGCTGTTCATCACCACCGGCGAGCGGGTGAAGGTCGACACGAGGGACGGCAGCTACCTGGGTCGGGTTTGAGTGGCCGCCCAGGTCTCAGCTGGACGCGGATCAGCCCGGAGCAAGGCGCGCAAACGGGCGCTGGACATCCTGTTCGAAGCTGATCTGCGCGGCATTTCGGCCAACGACGTGCTCGCCGTGCACACTGCCGAGGCCGATCCGCCGGTCCGTCCGTTCACCGCCGACCTGGTCGGCGGCGTGCTGACCAGCCAGGGGACCCTCGACCGCATCATCACCGAGAGCCTCCCCGCGGGCTGGACGCTGAGCCGGATGCCCCGGGTCGACCGCAACCTGGCCAGGATCGCAACGTACGAGATCACCCACACCGATCTCGCCCCGCAGATCGCCATCGCGGAGGCTGTCTCCCTCAGCGAAGCGCTCTCCACCGACGAATCCCCGGCCTTCCTCAACGGGCTCCTCGGTGCCATCGCCCGGCGCCACGCCGCCGGCACGGCCTGAACGCTCCCGTGGGCGTGGGCGGAAGGCGAGCCTCTGGGCGCGCTTTGCTATCGTCGTCACGGCTCCGTTCCGGATCCGCCTGCCCAGAGAAGGACGTCCATGCCCTCCAGCCTGTACGCGCGCCCGCACACTCCGGCACTTCTGGTTCTCGAAGATGGGCGCGCCTTCCGGGGAGTCTCCTTCGGCGCGACAGGTGAGGCCTTCGGTGAAGCGGTCTTCGCCACCGGAATGTCGGGCTACCAGGAGACACTCACCGACCCCAGCTACCACCGGCAGGTGGTGATCGCCACCGCTCCGCACATCGGCAACACCGGGTGGAACGACGAGGACGACGAATCCCGCCAGATCTGGGTGGCCGGCTATGTGGTGCGCGACCTGTCGCGGGTGCGCTCGAACTGGCGGTCCAACCGCTCCCTCGACGACGAGCTTCGCCGGCAACGGGTGGTCGGGATCGCCGAGGTCGACACCCGGGCCCTGACCCGGCATCTTCGTGAACGTGGAGCCATGCGAGTGGGCATCTCCACTGTGGAGACCGATCCGGCACGGCTGTTGGAACGGGTGCTGGCCATCCCGCCGATGACCGGGGCGCATCTGGTCAGCGACGTGACGGTGAGTACGACCGAGGTGGTCCCCGCGGTGGGGGAGAAGCGGTTCACCGTCGCCGCGATCGACCTCGGGATCAAGGACATGACACCGGTCCGGATGGCCGAGCGAGGCATCGAGGTCCACGTGCTACCCGCGAGCAGCACGATCGACGACATCAGAGCCGTCGATCCCGACGGCGTGTTCTTCTCCAACGGCCCGGGGGATCCGGCCGCGGCCGACGACGCCGTCGCTCTGCTCACGGCGGTTCTGGACGCTCGGCTTCCCTACTTCGGCATCTGTTTCGGCAACCAGATCTTCGGCCGTGCCCTCGGCTTCGGCACCTACAAGCTCAAATACGGCCACCGCGGAATCAACCAGCCGGTGATGGACCTCACCACGCGCCGGGTCGAGATCACCGCCCAGAACCACGGATTCGCCGTCGACGCGCCCATCGGCAAGGACACCCGCACCCGCTGGGGCCAGGCCCGGGTGTCCCACGTCTGCCTCAACGACGACGTGGTCGAAGGGCTTGAACTGCGCGACGACGACAACGTCCTGCTGGCGTTCTCGGTGCAGTACCACCCGGAGGCGGCGGCGGGCCCCCACGACTCCGCCTACCTGTTCGACCGATTCTGCGACGTCATGGCGGGTCACCGCTCGGCGGCGCACGGCCACCACGGAGAGGACGCCTGATGCCCCGCCGCACTGACATCGAATCGATCCTGGTGATCGGCTCGGGGCCGATCGTGATCGGCCAGGCCTGTGAGTTCGACTACTCCGGCACCCAGGCCTGCCGGGTGCTGCGCGAGGAAGGCTTCCGGGTAATCCTGGTCAACTCCAATCCGGCGACGATCATGACCGACCCGGAGTTCGCGGACGCGACGTACATCGAGCCGATCCAGCCGGAGTTCCTGGAGAAAGTGATCGCTGCCGAGCGTCCGGACGCGATCCTGGCCACCCTGGGCGGGCAGACCGCCCTGAACGCCGCAGTCGCCCTGCACGAGAGCGGAGTTCTGGAGCAGTACGGCGTGGAGCTCATCGGCGCCTCGATCGAGGCGATCCGCAGCGGCGAAGACCGGGAGCGGTTCAAGGAGATCGTGGCTTCCCTCGAGGTGCCCGGTGTGGCCGCGGAGGTCGCCCGGTCGGTGATCTGCCACTCGATGCCCGAGGTCCTGGCCGCTGCAGAGCACCTGGGGTATCCCGTGGTGGTCCGTCCGTCGTTCACCATGGGCGGAGTAGGCTCCGGCTTCGCCCACGACGACGACGAACTGCGTCGGATCGCCGGGATCGGCCTCTCGGCCAGCCCGGTCACCGAGGTGCTCATCGAGGAGTCGGTGCTCGGCTGGAAGGAGTACGAGCTGGAGGTGATGCGCGACAAGGCCGACAACGTGGTGATCGTGTGTTCCATCGAGAACCTCGATCCGATGGGCGTGCACACCGGGGACTCGATCACGGTCGCCCCCGCGATGACCCTCACCGACCGCGAATACCAGAACATGCGCGATCTCGGGATCGCCGTCATCCGCGCCGTCGGCGTCGACACCGGCGGGTGCAACATCCAGTTCGCAGTCAACCCCGACGACGGTCGGATGATCATCATCGAGATGAACCCGCGGGTCTCCCGATCCTCCGCCCTGGCCTCCAAGGCCACCGGGTTCCCCATCGCCAAGATCGCCGCCAAAGTCGCCGTCGGCTACACCCTCGACGAGATCCCCAACGACATCACCGCCGAGACACCGGCGTCCTTCGAACCGACCCTGGACTACGTTGTGGTGAAGGCGCCCCGGTTCGCGTTCGAGAAGTTCCCCACCGCCGATTCCACGCTGACCACCCACATGAAATCGGTGGGGGAGGCGATGGCGATCGGCCGCAACTTCACCGAGGCGCTCGGCAAGGCGCTGAGGTCGCTGGAGGACGCCAAGGCCGGCTTCGACTTCACCGGGGAGATCACCCAGAGCCTCGACGACCTCCTGGTCACGATGGCCCGGCCGCACGACGGCCGGCTGAACGTGGTCATGAAGGCCTTCCGGGCCGGCGCCACCGCCCAGCAGATCCAGCACGCGACGAAGATCGACCCCTGGTTCGTCGACCAGCTGCAGCTGATCTTCGAGGTCGCCGAACGGGTCCGCACCGCTGACGAACTCACCGCCGACCTGCTGCGCACCGCCAAACGCCACGGCCTGTCCGACTCACAGATCGCCAAGCTGCGCAACCTGTCCACCGACGTCGTGCGTGGGGTGCGGTGGGCGTTGGGGATCCGGCCGGTCTTCAAGACCGTGGACACGTGCGCAGCCGAGTTCGCCGCCCGGACGCCGTACCACTACTCCACCTACGACGAGGAGTCCGAGGTCGAGCCGCGGACGAAGCCGGCCGTGCTGATCCTGGGCAGCGGCCCGAACCGGATCGGCCAGGGGATCGAGTTCGACT
>CAYZBB010000369.1:0-3548 GCA_964476495.1 uncultured Actinomycetes bacterium
GCCGACCGTCAAGAGACGTTGCGTGGCGTTACGCGTATCACGGGAGGGGGTGGCCCCGTGAAGACCTGCGCGTGCGGATGCGGAGTCGAGTTCACCCCCCGGCGCAGCGACGGACGGTTCGCCTCGACCACGTGTCGCGTCCGCTGGAACCGCGCCCAGAAGCGGCGAGCCGGTGATGCCGAGATGGTGGAGGCGGCCAACGTGGTCGCGATCGCCGGACGGCGGGTCAAGCCCAAGCCGGCAACCGTGGTCTCCGGTGTCGAGGGGGCGCTCCTGCTGGAGCTGGGGGAGGCTGCGAACACCTCGATCGGGCAGCAGGCGCTCGCGCTGGCACGCCGGATCGACGCGAACGCCGACGGGCTGTCGGCGATGGCGACCGCCTCCAAGCAGCTCACGGTTCTGACCAGGGCGGCGCTGATGGAGAAGGCGCCGGACGCCGAGCAGGACCTGGTCGGCGCGGTGCAGGCCGAGGTGCTCGAGATGCGGCGGCGGTACGCCGATGCCAGCGCCTGACCTGCTGCAGCCGGCCTACTTCCTCGCCCCGCCGTTCGACTACACCCTCGGCGCGCAGGTCGCGCGGATCTCCGAACTTGCGGAGATCCCGCCGGACCCTGAGCAGCAACTGGCGATCGACGCCGTGTTCGGCGAGCGGCACGGGCTGCCGGTCGTCTTCGAGGGGCTGCTGGTCGGCGGCCGCCAGAACTTCAAGTCGATCAACTGCGAGCAGCTGTTCCTGGGCTGGATGTACGTCACCTGCGAGCCGGCGGCGACCTGGTCGGCGCACCAGCACAAGACGGCCCGGGAGAACTTCGAGGACCTGGCCGGACGGATCGAGGGCACGCCCGATCTGAGCCGGCACGTGATGCAGATCAAGGACGGGGAGGGCTCGGAGGAGATCATCCTGAAGGGCGGGCCGTTCCGGCGCGGCCGGCACTTCCCGTTCGTCACCCGCTCGACCAGGGCGGGCCGCGGGCGGAAGGCGCCGAAGCAGATCTGGGACGAGTACCTGTACGTCACCAAGACGCACGAGGGCACCCTGATGCCGGCGATGTCGACGTTCCCTGATGCCCAGCGCATCGGGGCGACGTCGGCCGGGATGGGGTCGTCGGCGCGGGCGCGGGCGCTGCGGGACCGCGGCCGGGCGATGGATTCGGTCGCCGAGCCGCGGCTGCTGTACGTCGAGTACTGCGACGACCTCGGCGGGGAGTGTGAGCAGGGGCCGGAGTGCACGCACCTGTTCGGGGTGCCGGGCTGCCGCTACGACGACAAGCGCCGGTACTACCGGGCGAACGTCGGGCTGCACCGCGGCCGGATCACGCTCCAGTACGTGCGGGACGAGCGGCGCTCGCTCGACCCGGGCGAGTTCGGCCGGGAGCGGCTGGGTTACTGGGACGAGCCGACCGACGACGACCTGCCGGGGGTCGAGGAAGAGGTCTGGGACGCCTTGAAGGATGAGGGCTCCGAGATTGTCGGGGAGCCGACGTTCGGGCTGGACGTCGAGCCGAAGCGGCGGTGGGCGACCATCGGCGCGGCCGGGCTCAACCGGCAGGGCAGGAAGCACTTCGAGCTCACGGTGCGGCGCGGCAAGAAGGGGGCCGAGTCCACGGTCGACCACCGGCCGGGTACGGGCTGGCTGCTGGCGCGGTTCAAGGTCCTGGCCAAGCTCTACCCCGGTGCGCTGTGGAAGATCCTCGGCAAGTCGAAGGCCGAAAAGTTCGGGCCTCGGCTGGAGGAGCTGGGGTTCCGGGTCGAGTACATCCAGCCGGGCGACTGGCCGGAGGCGGTGACTGCGGTCACCGATGCGATCGACATGCAGGAGCTGGTGCACCTCGGTCAGGACGAGCTGGACGCCGCCGTGGCTTCGGCGGTGCTGGTCGACGTCGGCGAGGAACGTAACCGCTGGGGACGGCGGAAGTCCGAAGGCGAGATTGGCCCGGTCATGGCGATGACCGCGGCCCTGACGGGTGTCGGCCAGTCCGGTCCGAGCATCTGGTGAGGAGGGGGATTCGTGAATCCCGATCGACTGGAGTCTCTGGGTGTCGTCGCGGTGGCGCTCGGGGTGGTGGCTGCGGTCGCCGGGGCATGGGCGCTGGCCGGCTGGCCGTGGGCGCTCGTCACCTTCGCTGTGCTGGCCGTCGCGGCCGGCGTCACGCTCATCCGTACCGCGGCGCTCACCCCGCCGCCCGAGCCGCCGAAGGCAGGTGAGCCCGCATGACGACCTTCTCGCCGCTGGTGGTCCGCAACACCCTGGAGAGCCCGCTCATCCCGATCTCCTCGCCCGAGGTGATGAAGCTGTTCGACGGGGATGCGACGAAGGCCGGCCCGAGCGTGGACGAGAAGGGCTCGCTCGCGATCTCCTCGGTGTGGCGGGCGGTCACCCTGATCGCCGGCACCATCGCGTCGTTGCCGTTCAGGGCGTACAAGAGCAACGGCGCGGCGCGGGAGCCGATGGGCGAGAGCACGCGCGCGGCAGCGCTGCTCGCCAACCCGCACCCCGACATGACCCAGTTCGAGTGGCTGGAGCTGCTGTTCGGCCACGTGCTGCTGTGGGGCAACGCCTACTGCCTGCTGGTCTGGACCGGCAGCGGCACCCCCTACCTGATCCCGGTGCATCCGTCGACCGTGAAGCCTGCGCGGCAGAAGGACGGGACGAAGGTCTACAAGGTCGACGGGGTCAAGGAGCTGTTGACCGACGCGAACCTTCGGCGGGCCGACGACCGGGCCCGGGTGTTGCACATTCCCGGCTTCGGCTACGACGGGGTGCAGGGCATCAGCGCCGTGAAGGCGGGCCGCCAGGGGCTCGGGCTGGCGCTGGCCGCCGAGGAGTTCGCGACCCGGCTGTTCGCCAACGGCTCGCTGTCGACCGGCATCCTGGCCACGGACAAGGGGCTGACCCCCGAGCAGCGTAAGGCGCTGCGGGCCGACTGGCAGCAGGCGCGGCGTGGGCTGGACAAGGCGTTCGACACGATCTTCCTCGACGGCGGCCTGAAGTATCAGCAGCTGACGATCCCGCCGGCGGACGCCCAGTTCTTGGAGTCCCGCAGCTTCCAGGTCTCGGAGATCGCCCGCTGGTTCGGGGTGCCGCCGTTCATGCTGATGGACGTCGAGAAGTCGACCAGCTGGGGCTCCGGGATCGAGCAGCAGCAGATCGGGTTCCTGATCTTCACCCTGCGGTCGTGGCTGACCCGGTTCGAGCAGCGGCTCACGAAGCTGCTGCCGCCCGAGCCGGCCTACGCGCACTTCTCCGTCGAGGGCCTGCTGCGCGGCGACTCCGCCGCACGGGCCGCCTTCTACAAGGAGATGTGGTACCTCGGCGTGTTCTCGACCAACGACATCCGGGCTTTCGAGGAGCTGCCTCCGGTCGCCGGGGGTGACGTCCGCTACGTCCCGCTGAACATGGGCCAGCTCGGCCAGACCACCGAAGGAGCCACCGATGCCTGAGCGTTTGAAGTTCCGATTCCGCAACGCCATGCCCACCCCCGGCATCCGGGCGTCGGTTCTGGTGCCGGAGGTGCTGGACGGCATCGCCACGCTGCGCCTGTTCGACC
>CAYZBB010000370.1:0-3543 GCA_964476495.1 uncultured Actinomycetes bacterium
GTCTATGTGTTTGACCTGCAAGGATTTGCACCGCCCCCACCCCCTAACGTCCATCACGCCTACTCGCCTCGCCGCGTCCGCACATCGTGGCACGCCTTGCAGAGGCCCATCAGGTTCGCATCTGCGTACTTCAGGTCAGGCCTCAGCTTGAGCTTGACGATGTGGTGTACGTCCGTCGCTACAGCAACTACACCGGAAGCTTCGCAGTCTCGGCACAGGGGGTGCTGTGCGAGGTAGGCGCGGCGGAAGCGCTGCCAGTCCGCGTCGTAGCCTCGCTCAGTGGAGCCACCGCGAGAACGGTCTCGGCTATGTGCCGGGCATCGTCCGCCTGAGACTCGGTTGCCGCACCCAGGGGCCGTGCAGAATCGGAGGGGGGATTGGGGCATTGCGGGTAGGGCGGCCTAATCCACTGTCGGCATTCATCCCACGGCATCGTGACTTCTATCAAATCGCACATCACGCCGTCACCGCCATCCACTCCCGCCGCTCGGCCGTCAGCACCTCGTCGAGCACCCGGCTGCTGTGCTTGAGCGCGTAGGTCCGACAGGGCTGCGTCGTCACCGTGCGTTCGTCGTACCGCACCTGGCCGCTGCGAATCGTCGTGGGAATCTCGATGGTGAGCACCTGCCCTCCCTCGTGCGCCTCAGTCTTGTGCATCCGCAGGCTCGCGGCCCCGACGCCGCGCCAGTTGTCGCGCTCGCCGCATGGCACGCTGGGAAGCTGCACCGCCACGATGCGCTTGCCGTTGCGAGCCGCGATGCCCTTGCCGGAGAGGATCAGGCGCCGGGCAAACTCGGCGTGAATGCGAGTCACGACGCCTACGGAGCCGATCAGTTCGATGTGGGGTGCGAATTTCATCAGGGAATGGGGTTGAAAAGCATGTCAGTCCTGGGTGGGAACTGCGGTTGCGCCCACTGCGCTGAACGGCTCCAGGATGCCGCGCGGTCGAAACCGCTCTTCGCACAAACCTTCGCACAAAACAATTACGGCGTCAAGTGATTTTTTCGCGGGATGGTTTCGTGGTACCAACCGGAACCCATCCCCCCCCACCCCCTTCCCGTGAGAAAGCAGGATTCTGGCGTTCTGTTACTGCTGGGCGCTGTTCCCGGCGTTTGACGGCCGGACCCCGCAGATTCATCACTGGCACGGCATTGCTGCCGCTGCCGGGCTTCGGGGGCTCTTTACGTCATGCCCCGTCGCGGGTCCGTCACGCTTACTGACTGCTCGGCGAACGGCCGCTTACCCTGAATCCCCACCGGACCCCTGGAGTGTCTGTTGCCAGGGGAGGACGGCACGCTTTCATCGTGCGGCGTGCTGATTCGTTCATGTCCGGTGAACCCTTGGGTGGACTTAACTGTTTTTGGCGGCGCGAGTGAGAACCCGGCGGGCCGCCGTGGAAGTCGATCGATTGTGTCGTGCTCGTTCTGGTGGCATTGGCGGCAGAGCACGAGGAGGTGGTGCATCTGCTCCCTGCCAAGTTGCGCGTAGGTGGTATGGTGAACTTCCAGACGCCCTTCACGGTTGCACGATTGGCAGCGGAAGTTGGCGCGCTTCAGTGCCAACAGTCGTTTACGCTGCCAAAGGGGCGATTGAAGGTACTCGCGGTAGTTGACCAGATGCTTCCCGCGAAAAGCCTCATCACGCGCAAACAAGTCGTAATCCTTAGGCGACGATTCGTAGTCTTTCCTGAGTTTTTCGATCTCTAGCGCTCGCTTAGCAAAGGCCCGTTCTTTCTGCACGGTTTGGCTCATTCTTCGTAATCCCGCCGCCGCTTGCGGCCCCGTCCGTGGACTCAGTGCCGCTGCGCTCGGTTGGAAACAGTTTCGGGCGGTTTTGGTTTGGCGTCAAGCGGAATGCGAATCCCTTCCAGCGCAACCGGGTGTTGACCTTCGCGTAAGTTCAAGCAAATCACGATCTCAGACGCAATGGGCTCCGGCGAGTCCCACTCGAAGATTTTCTTGTAACTCCTCACCCAACACTCAACGCGCACACGACGCTTTCGGTCTGCAAATTTGGCGAGCACGTTGAACAACCTTCCTTCCAAAAAACGGCTCAGTAAAGCTTCATCTGAAGCGCTTCCGTTCTTAACGGTGAGCGTGATTTCCAGCGGCTCTCGTCTCGATTCAACGAACATGCGCCCTCCTGGTTTTCCCGTCAACTGGTTTCGTGGTTTCATGCGGTCCAGTAGTTTGCTCTCGCGGGATTCCAGCGCCTCCATGATCGCGTTCGGCCCAGGATGCCCGGTAATCCAGCGAATCCGCCCAAGCCCGCGATGCGGTGGGGCGGGGCTCAACCTTCACGGATCTGACATCCATGCAAATATTTTTTGGGTGCGGAAAATTTTTTGGGCTGGTTTCGTGGTTTCACTGCCCGCGCCTCAGCCCGCCGGAGCCCGCACGGGCGGCCTTGCCCGCACCAACCCTGGCATCGGCTTGCACGCGCACGGCACGATGCAGCCGTCCTCGAACCGGAACATCTGCGACCCGCACCGCCCGCAGCCTGGCGACTCGACGAGGGCGTGACGCCCGCCCACCAGCGCCCCCAGGTTCGCCGACAACCACGCGCGAAGCTCCGCCGGCCAGTCCTCGAGGAAAATCCCAGGTGTGCGAATCGGGCTCGACTTGCGGCGCTCGGCGCCCTTCTCGCGGATCCAGCGGGCCGTCAGGTGCGGGTGGATCCCCGCGGCCGCGGTTTCCCGGCACAACCGGTGCGGCGTCTCGGCGTCCACCGGTCGCCCCACGGCCTCCTCCAGCGCATCGGAGATTTCCCGGATCGGGTTTGGCGGCGGCGTGGCGCTCGGCGAGGTTGTCTGTCCGGGGACGCTGATCGCGCGTGCGCCGCCTCCGCCTCCGACTACGCCTCCGCCTCCGACTACGTCTATCGCCTTCGCCTCCGCCTCCGACCCGTGCCCGCGCGCGCGAGGCCCGCATATGACCGCCATATGACCGTCAGGTGACGGACACTTGCTGTCATTAGCTCTAACTCTTTGCTGGAATTTATTGATTTGAAGGTACTTGCGGCCATCTACTTCGTAGACGGTAACGAGCGGGCATTTGTCGGTCATCTGCGCGCGGCTGACGGTCATCAGGCAGTCATTGATACGCTCTTCGGGCCATGCTGAGTACCTTAGGGGGAAGCATCTGGCCCGGATGAGGTCAACATCGCATTCCATTCTGCCGTAATCGTCCACAACCGACATGAGCCGGCGGTAGAAAAGCTCGGCCTCTTCGGGTAGGGAATTGACGGCCTTGCTGGTCAGAATCGATTCTCGAATTATCCGATTTGGCATTGTCTCACCACCTCACCCCAGCACCGCCGTATGCCTGCCCCCGCCGCAATCGCCCGCCGCCGGGCCTCCAGCCGCCCCTCCAAGTGCGCGATGATCTCGCCCCCGTGCATCTCGCCCCACTGCGGAAAGCCGCTGCCCGAGCACACGCTGCGGGCGGCGGCGGGGCGGCTCTCTATGCGCGGCAAGGCCGGCCGCAAGCGCTCGGACGCGCCGCGGTGCCCGTGCGGGGCCATGACGCTCAAGCGTGCGGAGGC
>CAYZBB010000371.1:0-3395 GCA_964476495.1 uncultured Actinomycetes bacterium
TGTTCGGTGGGCAGGGAGTGCTGTCGCCGGCGCAGGAACGGGTGATCACCGCGGTGTCGGTCGGGTCAGTGCGTGAGCTGTTGCGGGCGGGTTTCTCGGTGGTCGTCGACGACACGAATCTGCGGAGCGCATTGATAGAGCCCTTCCGGACGCTGGCTGCCGAATTCGGGGTGTCGTTCCGGCTGGTAGTGCTGGCTACGCCGACGGAGGTCTGCGTAGCCCAGGACGCCAGTCGACGCCGGTCGGTGGGCGAGGCGGTCATCCGGGAACAGCAGCGGCTGCTCGAGTTGCTGACCGATGAGACGGGCCTGGCGGCGGTCGGCGGTGCACAGTGACGATTGAGGTGGTGGATTGGTCGCCGGAGATGGTCTGGCGGGCGGTGGTGGTGCTCGGGGACTGGCTTGACGTGCAGGAGCGGAGTGCGGGGGACGTGTTGGACGGGCACCGCTACGACCCGGCCCTGCGGTGTCTGGTGGAGTACCACGGTTCGCTGGCCGAGTTTCACGGCACGGCGTTGCTCGGCGGATGGTGTTCGTGCGACGAGTGCACCGGCTGGCAGTGTTGGAACCAGCAGATGTATGACCGGGCGTTGCTGATCGGTCGTGACCGTGCTGGGGAGCTGCGGCCGTTGGTGGGTGTTCGCCGGCAGAGTTTCACCCTTCCCAAAGCCCAGTGCCGATAAGTGGGTTTATCGCCGACCTGACTGACCCTTGCATGGCCGATCGCATACGTTCGCAGCAGGTATCGCGCAATACAACCAGGGCGGGTGGAGCAATGGTAGAGGGCACCGCAGGTATCGGTGCGGGCGCCGACCGGCCGGGCGATGACGACCTAGCGGCTCAGTCGCGGGCGCGTTGGGGGCACTTGTCGGACGAGGAGTTCGCCGAGTTGCAGGCCAGCGCGGACGACCCCGGCATCTGGCCGGTGGGTGATGACGGCATGATCGAGCCGGTCATCGGGTGGTCGGTGGTCTTCCCCGAGGACGGCACGCTGGCCGAGTTGGTGTTCCGGTCCGAGGTGGTGGCACGCCAAGCCGCAGAGAACATCCCGGCCGCGGTGGTCTCATCGTTCAGGACCCCGGATGCGTCGTGGCATCAATGGCAGGACGCGGGGGATCCGGGGCCGGCGGCTTGAGTCGATCCTGGTTGTTAGAAGTCAGCGGCGACCTCGGGCGTGGTTGCGGGCGAGTCCCAATCGTTGTTCAGGTCCAGCTGCTCGGCCAGTGAGCCGATTCCGGCTCGGCCGGCGGCGGGTTCCTTGGGTGCACCCCGGGCGTTTTCGGCAGACGCTCTTTGGCGAGCGGGACGTTGTCGGTCGCTCATCACGTCGATAACGCTCGCATTGGGATCAGGCTTCAACCCGAGCTCGACGGGTTCCGTCCCGGGCCCGCGAGCTGACCGATCCACCCCTTCCCGGGTGGTGCCGGTGGCCCCGTGCGCTCACCCCGGGACCACCGCCCGAAGGGGTTCGTCGGCATGGCCGGGGGAGGGGTGACCTGGGGGTGTGCCCGATAGCTCTGTTTGTCGGTGTACCCGGCTAACGTTGCTCCTGTCTGGTGACGCGGGGTGGAGGGTTTGCTGGTCGTGAGCATGTTGACGGGTGCTGGGATGGTTGGGACGGTCGACCCCGCGGCGGTGTCGGTCCTGCATGCGGGGGTGGCCCATCTAGCGGCGGTGTGCGATTACGCGGAAGAGCGTGACGGCGCGGGATTCTCCGCGACGGACGCAGGTCTTGGGCATTTCCTGGCGGAGCTGGATCCGGCCGAGTGGGATCGGATGCACGTGGTGGCGGCGCGGGCGTTGCTGCCGACCTATCGTCGCCAGCTCGGGCCGGAGCTGACCGGACGGATCCTGGCCGTGCCGCCCGGTGATGAGGACGAGACCGCGGCCGCGCGGGATGTGGTGCGGGGCCAGGGGCGGGCGGCTCGTGAGCGGCAGCACCGGGCCCGGAACAGCTACGTGGCGATCGATTTGGAGGCGGGTCGGGTCAGGTTGGGGTTCCCCTATGACGGTGAGCTGGTGGCCTTGTCCCGGGTGATCCCGGGGCGTCGGTTCGATGGTGAGTCGAAGTCGAACACGTTCCCGTTGTCGTCGTTGCCGGCGGTGGTCGGGTTCGCGGTGCGGGCCGGTATCACGGTCGATCCGGAAGTGCTGGCGCTCGCTCGGGACGTGGTGGCCGATCCGGCTGCGTACCGGCCGGTCGCGGTGACGTGCGACCCGCGGGATACGCGGGTGCTGGTGATCGACACCGATTACGACCCGGACCTGAACGAGGCGTTGCGGGTGATCAACGGGGGCAGCACGTGGTCGCGGTCGGCGCGGGTCCATGTGATCGCGGCGGCGGCGGGGCCGGCGGCGTTGCTGGAGTTGTTCACCGCCCGGGGTTTGCGGGTGTCGCCGGAAGCGGAGACGGTGCTGGCCGCGGCCGCGGCGGCGCCGGCCGACGCGGGTGGCACGGTGACGGTGACGGATCGGTGGACGCTGCGGATCGACGCGGCGCCGCGGGTCCGGGACGTGCTGGGTCGCCAGTTGCGGCGCCTGGCCGGCGGTGTGTTGTCACGGCGGGAGGTGTGGGACTGGCCGGTGCATGTGGAGCCGGCGCGGTTCCTGGCCCTGTTGGACGAGCATCACCTGGCCGTCGACGACGCAGCCCGGGCGGTGCTGCTGGACCAGTCTCGGCTGCAGGAGGACAACCTGGCCGGTTCGGTCGCCCGGACCGGCCCGGCGGTCGGGGTTCCGGGTCTGGGTGTGGAGTTGCTGCCGCATCAGCACCCGGCTGTGCGGTACGCGGTGTCGCGGCGGCGGCTGATCATCGGTGACGAGATGGGGTTGGGCAAGACGATCACGAGCTGCGCGGCCGCCGCCTTGGACGGGGCGTTCCCGTTGGTGGTGGCGTGCAAGCCGGATCTGACGGAGAACTGGCGGGCCGAGGTGGGCCGGGTGTTGCCGGGTCGGTCGGTGACGGTGGCCACCGGGATGACGCCGATGCCGGTGCCGGCGGGGACGGATGTGGTGATCATCGGGTACGCCGCCCTCGGTTCACGCCGCACGCGGGGTCGCTCGGAGACGTTTGGGTGGGTGGAGACGTTGGCCGCGTTGGCGCCCCGCGGGCTGATCATCGACGAGGGCCACCTGGGCAAGGAGGTCACCGCGGCCCGGTCTCGGGCGTTGGCCGCGTTGGGTCGGGTGGTGGCCGGCTCGGATGGTCTGGTGATGAATCTGACGGGCACGGCGGTGGTGAACCGGCCGCGGGAGTTGGCGCAGCAGCTGATCACCCTCGGCGTGCTGGCCGGCAAGGGCACCGAGGTGCAGCCGCGGCATCTGTTCGGGGAGGAGGGGGCGTTCCTGTTCCGGTACTGCGGCCCGCGGGAATCGGCGTTCGGGTGGACGTTCGCG
>CAYZBB010000371.1:3405-3537 GCA_964476495.1 uncultured Actinomycetes bacterium
TGGTGAACCGGCCACGGGAGTTGGCGCAGCAGCTGATCACCCTCGGGGTGCTCGCCGGCAAGGGCGCCGAGGTGCAGCCATGGCACCTGTTCGGGGAGGAGGGGGCGTTCCTGTTCCGGTACTGCGGCCCGC
>CAYZBB010000372.1:0-3532 GCA_964476495.1 uncultured Actinomycetes bacterium
ATGTTCGACCCCAGCGGCATCACCTGGGTGCTGTCCAACGTCAAGACCGGGGACTTCTCCATCGAAGGCCCTTGGCCGTTCGGTCGGGGTGAGGAGACAACCCGTGGCTGACGGGCGCCGGTGGACTGCACAGATCAACGACTTGATCGGTGGGTGGGTGGTCACCGACTATCCACACCCCTTGAGCGAGCACGACTTCCGGCTCGACGGCGACACGACGAAGTGCTCCACGGACATCATCGAGTGCCGATCCCTAGCGCGAGCGAACCAGATCGCCAGGCTGCTCAACGAGGACGAGGCCCGTGGCTGACCCCCTTGACGGCTGCTCTGAGCCGGGATGCGACGGGGACCCGTTCAACAAGGGCGTGCTCGGCGACCGGGGGGCGTTCAAGGGGCGCCCGCTGTGCCGCAAGCACTACGAGCGGGAGCGGCGCGCCGGCAAGACGAACGGGATCGCCGCAGCGAACCGTGACGTGCCGGAGCCGCCCCACGGGACCGAGAGCCGCTACCGGTCGCGGATCTACCGCTGCCGCTGCCCCGAGTGCAGGGCGGCCTCCGCCGCGGCTCAACGAGCACGTCGCCCGTCGAGGAAGGTGAAGCCCCGTGCCTGACATCGCGTTCATCGGCACGAAGCCGCAGTGGTGGGAGCACCTCGCCCCACTCGCCAACACCGTGAAGGCCCACGGCGCGTTCGACACCTGCTGGGTCTTTCCTCCCTCCAACCCCGCTCCCCCTCGTGATGTGCTGCGCGACGCCTTCAAGCGCGGGCCGGTCGTCGCCTCGTCGTGGGTGGACGCCATGACCGCCCACCAGGCCGGGGCCCGCAACATCGTGCTCATGGAGCACGGCGCCGGGCAGTCCTACTCGTCGCGCCACCGGTCGTACCCGGGCGGGCAGGACCGCACGAAGCTGGCGCTCGTGCTCGCACCGAACGAACAGGCCGCCGAGCGGCACCGGAAGTTCTACCGGGGCGGCCCACCGGTGGAGGTCGTCGGGTGCCCCAAGCTCGATTTCATCGACGGGCTCGACCCGAAGCCGTGCGGCTACCCACCGGTGGTGGCGTTCTCGACCCACTGGGACTGCCGGGTGTCGCCCGAAGCCGGGTCGGCCTGGTCACACAACCGTCACCCGCTCGTCGGGCCGGCGATGTTCGATGAGTTGGTGAGGATGCGGGACCTCGGGATGATCCAACTCATCGCCCACGCCCACCCGCGCATCGCCGATGAGGTCCGGCCGGCGTGCACCGAGCGTGAGGTGGCGTTCGTGGAGTCCTTCGACGAGGTCGTCTCCCTCGCCGACCTGTACATGGTGGACAACTCGTCGACCCTGTTCGAGTTCGCCGCCCTTGACCGGCCGGTGATCGTGGTCGACTCGCCCCGCTACCGGCCCCGGGTGAACCACGGGCTGCGGTTCTGGACCCACGCGGACATCGGTGTGCGCATCTCGAAGCCCTCGGAGGTCGCCAGGGCGGTCATGTTGGCCCTCGAGGACCCCCTGGAGGTCGCCGCACAGCGTCGGAGGCTCGTCGCGGACGTCTACCCGCACATCGGAGCCTCCGGATTCGTCGCCCTGGACGCGATCGCGGCGAGATTCGGCTCATGAGGTGGCCTTGGAGGCGAAATCTTGCCAAATCTGACCGGATTTGGGCCGAAATCCGGCGCCGGGAGGTCGAACGGGCACTTGGGAGGCAAGAACTAGGCCAAATCTCGCCCCCAAGGTCCGTTCCGCCCGTCCGGGGGCACTGCACGCCTATCGAGAGCTCCGCGACGTCGCGGAACGGCACCGACTAGGCTTCCGTCACCGGCCGAGGGGCCGGCGCAGCACCAGACAGATAGGGAGCTTCACCATGTTCACCATCAAGGCCATGCACGAGTCGGGTCCGGTGTGGATCGGGGGGATCTCCGAACTTCACACCGTAGAGAGCAGGATCGGCGATCCGCTGGACTGGCTGGCATCGAAGGAAGGTCAGGCGGTCCTCGACCGGACCGGCGATCAGGGCGTGCGGATCACGGGGCGGATCACGGACCAGCCGTGGTCGCTCCTGCGGGTCGTTCCGGCCGAAGGGGAGTCGTACAACCTCATCGTCCCGGCCGACCTGACCTTCATCTTGAACGAGGCGGGAGCCACCATCGACCGCATCTGACGCGACGGCGGAGCGGTGGACTTGAGGTCTGCCGCTCCGCTAATGTCTCTGCCGAGCCAGCCCGCGAGGGTTGGCTCTTGCAGTTCCGGGGCCGGTTGCCGCCGACCCCGGAACGAGTGCCCCTCTACCAAGGAACCGACCCGTGATACTACGACGACTCGTCGTGCCTGTCCTTGCTGTTCTCGTTGCGATTGGATTGCAGTCGCCAGCGAGTGCCGCTCCACCCTCTACCCCGTCGATGGCCTGTCCGGTCCCGGCATCCACGTTCGTCGACTCGTGGGGTGCGCCACGAGCGGGCCACACCCACATCGGCGTCGACATGATGGCCCCCGACGGCACACCGATCTATGCCCCCGAGTCCGGCACCTACCGGACCCACGGCAACGACAGCTTCTACCTCGACGGAGCCAGCGGCACGACCTACTTCGGCACCCACCTACAAGGCCACGCTCGAGGTGACGGCCCGGTCGTCGCCGGCGAGCACATCGCCTACGTCGGCCACACCGGCAACGCATCGGCCGACGCACCGCACCTGCACTTCGAGATCCACCCGGGCGGCGGCAGCGCGGTGAACCCGTACCCCGCCACCTTCGCTGCGTGCTCGGGCCCGTCCCCCGAGGTCATGGCCGCTGTCCGCTACGTCGCGGAAGTCGGCGCCCCCCCGACGTACCCGTTCACCCGCATCGAGGTGCAGCGCTGGTACAACCGCACGCACAACCCGAACATCGGCTACTGGAAGGCGAAGCGCCTCACCGCCTACATGAACGCCGTGGTCGAGGTGAAGTTGCAGCAGTACCTCCTCGCCGTGTACCTCAACGCCGTCGCCGCCAGCCAGACCTCGTGCTCGGGTGGTGAATCCTGTGCGGCGCTGATCCGCTCGGTGTTCGCCGAGCGGGGCCTGGACGGCAACGCGGCGGTGCGGGTCGCCTCGTGCGAGTCGGGTCTCAACCCTCGGGCATCCAACGGTGGGTCGTTCCTCGGCTTGTTCCAGCAGGCAGCCCGCTACTGGGGTGGCCGCTCGGCGCAGTACGGCATGGCCGGTCGCTCCGCGTTCGACCCCTACGCCAACGCCGTCGTCTCGGCGGGCATGGTGCGCGACACTGGCGGCTGGTCCCATTGGAGCTGTAAGCCCTAGGTCTGGCGGGAGGGGTGGCCGAGGAGCGCCGGTGCGCCGGACGTGACCGACCCACCCCTCCCGTCGGCAGCACCCTTCACCCATCGGTGGTTTCGTCACCTGACGTAATCCATGAGTGGAGAGTCTCTCGTTGGTCGTGATACGGTCGCCGCCATGGCAAAGCGAGAAGCTGACGACCCCCGCAAGCGGACGATGTGCGTTCGGCTGACCGACGCCGAGTGGCGCGAGATCAACGACTGGATCGGCGACCGGAA
>CAYZBB010000373.1:0-3524 GCA_964476495.1 uncultured Actinomycetes bacterium
GTGCCGACCTCGCCCACGAGCGACCCGCTCAACCCGACCGCGCTCTCCCCGGCCGCGTTGGCGATGCTGGGCGAGATCGATGACTTCCGCCAGGACCAGCCGCTCGCGGATGTGAACACGCTCGACAGCGCATTCCTCCGCGCGGCGCCGTCGTTCCAGACGGGCGTTCTGGCGGCGAAGCAGACGAAGTACGGCATCCCCGTGGATGACTGGGCGAACGAGATCGCGCGGTTCCAACTGCGGGGACGCCCGACGATGACCGCCGTGGGGTACTGAGGTGAACACTGTTCGCGCACAGATGACTGCTGAGGACGTAGCCCGGTGGCGGGCCAACCAGTCGCAGATTAAGGCGCTGGGAGTCAAGCCAGACTGGTACACGCGCGATGAGGCGGCGCGGTTGTTCATGGAAGAGTGGCGGCTGATAGCGGAGTTCACGGACACGTACAACGTGGACGATGCGAAGTTTGTCACCTTCAGTAGGTCGACGGGGTTCATCTTCGAATCGCTCAAAGACTTTGACCCGGCGGAAGAGATATGAGGGTCACCACCGAGGGGCTCGAGGAACTCAACTCCTACGAGCCGTCGCCGGAACCGTACTTCAACGAGAACGTCGGCGCGTGGGATGACCAGCTCGGGCACTTCTCGTACGACGGTGGCGCGACGTGGGGCGCTGCGCGTTCGTACGCAGCCGCGCCCGCGCCGGTATCGACCGCCGGCGCAATGGAATCCCTCGGTAACACCTACTCACTGTCTGGCCCTGCGTTTGACGACTTCAACATCGGGACGCTTACACCGGAGCCTGACATCCCGGTGTGGGATGAGGCGACGCAGGGATACCGCGACAAGTGGGGCAACTACTCGTACGACGGCGGCGTGACCTGGGGGCCACCGCGCTACTACGCGCCGCCGCCAGTGAGTACCGCGGGCGCGTTGGCGCAGTTGCCGGAAGGGCCAACCGACCGCGCGTCATTCATGGACTACGAAGGTGCGAACGCAGGCAATCCATTCGACGCGCCAGGATTCGAGTCGCCCTGGATGCCGCCTGCTATGCAGGACGATGGCGGCGGCGGTGGCTTGTGGGGCGGGTTCAAGAACGCGCTCGGGAACATCGCGGAAGTCGGCACCGTGCCGTACCAGCTCGCGAACGAAGTCGCGGATAGGCTGACTGGTTCGACGGAACAGGAACGATGGGAGTCCAATGTCTCAGGCAACCAGTTTGCGGACCTTGTGACCGGAGGGCGGGCCGACCTGGAGGATCTGCCGTATGGGCTGGGCTACGTGACGGATGCCGCGCTGGCCCCGGCTACATGGCTGACCGCAGGCGTGGGGCCAAGTGTGCCCGTGCTTGGTTCGACCTTCAGCGGGAACGTGGGTAAGAGACTTGCCGGTGAGATTGCGGTCGGCGCGGCGGGTCTCAAGGGAAGCGAGCTGGGCGCAGAGTACGCGCCCGAGGTTATCCCCAACTTCTCGGTGCCGAACATCGACGCGGAGATCCTTGGGCGGGACGTGCTGCTCGGGGATGAGGCGTTGAACTTCCTCGGGAGCGACGCGGGGCAGAGCGTGGCCGGTGGTATCGCGGGTGGCTTGCTCGGGGGCGTGGGCGCGTACGGCGGGCTCAAGGGGCTGGATGCGGCGCTGAATCTCGGCGCGGTGGACGAAGCCATCCCAAGCATCTACAAGGCGTCGCCCTTCCGGGTGGGCGATGAGGCGCAGTTCCCCGCGTTTGCGAGGGACCTGACGGTGCCGCCCGGGCGTGCCATCCCGCAGGTAGCGGGCGCGGCGGATGAGTTCGACGATGTGGCACGTAGGCAACAGACCGAAATTTCGGCAGCTCTTCGCGAACGGAATGCAAGGGAAGAAGAGTTCCGGTTCCATAGCTTGTGGGTCAAGCTGATGGAAACCCCAAGCAGGGATGTTCCGCAGTTCGTCGATGCCAATGTCAGCATCGAAGACGCCGCTAAGGCCTTGGCAAGATTGGACATGGCTCCGGGAGATAATCCCGCCGTTCGGAGTGCCCTCACGGCAAAGGTATCTGCGGCTGAAGCATTAGCTACCCCCGCCCCCCTCGCGCAGGCCGCAACGCCCCCACCTCCAAAACCACCGGTTGCCGCTGCCGATACCGCGCTCAACGAGCCGCGCCGCAAGCTCCTGGACGCGCTCGACGAACAGCGCCGCTTCCGCGAGTCCGGGCAGGCTGACGAGATCATCCACGCGGGGCGGGTACAGCAGGCGAAGGGCATCGCCGCCGCCACCGGGAACCTCGGGGACACCTTCGCGGAATCCCTCGATTCCATGCGTGCGGGCGCCAGCGTGGGCAAGATGCTACCCGCCGGCCAACCGCTCGATCTAGACGACAGCACGGCTCTGGCACTCCTGAAAGAAGCCATCGAGTTCAACGGTGGCAAGCAATTCGACAACTACCGCGCCGGTAAGGCACTGAACAAGCTCATGAAAGGTGAGTACCTCCAAACCGGCGAGATCAAGATGCTGGGCCAGATTTACGGTGACGAAGTAGCCCGCGCCATCCGCGAGACGAACGCGGGGCGCATCGCCACGGTGGCCGAACTAACCCCCGACGACATCGTGAAGATCAACGAGCAGGCGCGGGTGGACGGCAAGCGGGCGGCGGTGCTCGAGGCACAGGCGCGACGGCAGCACGAACTCGCGGACGACTTGCAGCGCCAGGCGCGGATGGACCCGACGAACAAGCGGCTGGCGAAGGCGGTCGATGATGCCCGGGCGCGTGCCATTGCGAAAGAGAACGAAGCGGACAGGGTGCTGGCGGAACGGGCGAACGCGCTCGCAGAGAAGCAGAACAAGACGGCGCTGAAAGCCGAGCAGTCGGCGGCGCGTGCCGAGAACAAGGCCGACGTGGCAACGCAGTTGCGCGAGGACAAGGCGGCGATGACCGCGGCCAACAAGGCACGGTTGACCGCGAGTGATGAGCAGTCGGTCAACTTCGCGAAGAACGTCGTAGCGCGGATGGACGCGAGTGATGACCTCAAGTCCGCACTCGTGGACAGCATCGACCTCGCGGTAGAACGCAATCGCCAGGTGCTCGATGGCTTCGGGGAGGATGGCCCTGGTATCGTCCGCACGCTCTACGCGGTTGCCACCGGCGAAGTGACGGACAGCTACACGGCAGCGTTGCTTATGCAGGAAGCGAACCTCCGGTCTGCACTGGAGATGCAGGGCATGACTCCGCAGATGGCGCGGGGCGCGGCGAAGCTGGTACGTGAAGCCGAGATCAAGCGGCGGTTCGGCGCCGACGTGCCCGAATGGGTCACGCGCTCCCTCGACCAGGCCAAGCCAGCGTCCTACCAGAGCGTGCGGGATGACCCGGTGGCTGCGCTTGCGTCACTCTCCCAGACGATCAAGAACACGCAGTTTGGCATCGGTGACCTCGCGGTGTTCGGCCAGCAAGCCCTGAAGGCTGGCACCACGAACAGCGCCGCGATTCTCGCTGGCATCGTTAACCGGACGCTCGGCGTGGTCGGCGTGAAGCCCTTGGGCGACATCACCGA
>CAYZBB010000374.1:0-3522 GCA_964476495.1 uncultured Actinomycetes bacterium
CCTTCTTCTCGTGCTTCGGGTTGGTGATCTTCTCTCCGGTGGAGAGCGTGACCAGGGTGGTAATCCCGGCGTCCAACCCAACCGCCGCATCGGTTGGAGCGTAGGGCGCTACTTCCGACTCGATTAGGAGCGATACGAACCAGCGGCCCGCAGCATCCCGTGAGACGGTGACCTGCGATGGGTCCGCACCACCCGGCAGCGGCCTCGACCAGCGAATATCTAACGGTTCGGATTGCTTGGCCAGCTTCAGCTGGCCGTCGCGGAAGGTGAAGCAGTTGCGGAAGTAGGTTGCCGAGTCGCGGGTCTTGCCCTTTTTCTTGAACTTCGGGTAGCGGTTCTGTTTGCGCCAGAACTTGTCGAATGCGTCTTGAAGGTTCCGCAGCGCCGCCTGTAACGGTCCCTTGGACGGCTCGGCCAGCCATGCCGTGTCGGGGTCGCGTTTCCAGCCGGTAAGCATCCGGTCGGTCTCCGCATGGGTGACCCGGCGCTGCTCCTGCGTCCAGGCCCGGGACCGCTCCGCGAGCGCCCGGTTGTAGACGTAGCGGACGCAGCCGAAAGTCTGCGATAGCTGCTCGGCTTGCTCCGGGGTGGGATAGAAGCGGTACTTGTACGCCCGCCTCACAACCTTGCCGCTCATAGTTGACAGTGTAGCAGGCTTCGCTGTCACTTGATGCGCTTGCCCCATAGCTGAAGCAAGGGGCATGCGCGCTACGAAATCTGGTCACTGTCTTTGGGCGGGCTGGCTCTGGCGCTCTCGCTTCTTGGCCGTCCTCCACAGCTTGATGCCCATGCGGATGGTGTCGATGCTGGCGGCGAGTGCGGCTCGGAGGTTGCGCATGCTCACCCCCGACATGCGGAACCCCGGCAGTCACGGGTGACGCCGGGGAGCTAGATGGGCGCGACGGTACGCACTCGTTGCCGAATGTACCACAGCGAATCCCACTGATGTAGTTCAACCATCGTCGACGATGTGCGCGCCGCAGTCTGCGCAGACCGTCGATGCCAAACGGTTGCACCAACTCCGGATCTCGATGCGGTCTCCGGCGTGGTCACACCTTCGATAAGTGGGCCAGCGCGGCGCGAGGGAGAACGGCACCTCGCCCTCAAGCTCGCCCCACTTGGCGGCCGTCGTGCGTGGCGAGAAGTCTGGCTGCTCCCAACTCATGCCGCCTCGGCCTCCTCGATCAGTTCGACCAACGCCGGGTAGCGCATCCGCAGCACCGACCACGGCCATGAGAACCGGGGGTGGCGACCCTTGGTCTCATCCACCTCGATCAGCCCACGACCAGCCCAGTGCCGCAGGGTCCGCTCGGGAACGTTGAGTGCGTCGGCCAGGTGGGGCAGCGCCATCGACGGATGGTGCCGCCACTTCCGCAGCCCGTCATGCCGGTGTCCGTGCTGGCATTCCAGCATCCCGTCCACCATCGCCATCGACCCCTGGCAGCCGTCAGTCAGGCAGGGCCAGGGCTTGGCACCATGGCGGTGGGTGATGCGCGAGAGCGTGCCGTGCAGCCGCCGGATGTCCTCGTGAAGCTCGGCCTCGAAGCCACGGCCCATGCACCAGCGCAACTGGCCGGCGATCCACTCCGATGCAGCGCGCACGGTATCGGCCGGCCACTCGACTGCGGGCTCTCCGGCCTCGTCGCGCTCCTCGGCGATCATGCGCACCCAGCCCGCGAGGACGCCCAGGCCGTCGTAGTCATTCCCGCCCGACAGTGCGAGCATGCGGTCCAGGTCGGCCAGACAGCGCGAGCCCGGGACCGATCGACCTTGGTGCCCGTCGCTGCTCACCACCTTGGTGCCCTTGGTCCGCCAGGCTTCGTCGGCCATGTCGGGGATCTCGGCGAGCATGGTCTCGATCGACTTCACCGGTCCTCCTTCAGGTAGGTGCCGCTCTCCGACCCTGCGGGGCTCTCAGCGGCCCGTGTGGCCTCTGCCAGCGCTACTGCTGCCGCTGCCGTCACCTTGGATGCGAGGACGAGAGCCCCGTCCGCCCGATTGTGGGTCAGGACGCCCCGGACGGTGACGCCGTTGAGGGTCGCGCCCCACCGGTACGGGTGGATGCCGTCCTTGCCGGGCTGGCACTGGGCCTTCCAATGGCCGATGACCCGGTGGTTGATCTTGATGTCGCCGTGGATGCTCATCACTCACCGTTCTCCCGCGATTATTTCGGTAGTGGTCGGTCGGGGTGGCCGACCTCCGCACAGGCGGCAGACCACGCCGCCTTCGCTGACCGCGAAGTCGTGCCAGCCACGGTTGAGCCCGGTCGACACTCCCCGGTCGCAAGGGAAGATCGTGAACCCGGATTCTCCCGGCTGCTCCGGCCAGTCAGCACCCTCGATTGCTGCCGCCACCTCGTCCTCGCTCGGTGCGCATCGCTGCGGCGGGATGAGCGCCAGAACAGCGCGTGCCCGGTCCAACTCCATCGCGTCCCGCGTCTGGGTCTGCTCCGGCGTCTCGTCAGCCCTGCCGCAGTCGCACAGGCCGCACGTCTGGCCGAAGTGGCACATGCCGCCGGTCTCGTACTGGATCAGGGCGTCCGCGACGGCCTCAGCGCTTGGCTTTGGAGCGCCTTTGAGGGGACCGCCAGCCTGGTCATCGGCACCCAAAGACGGGGCGTCGGGGCGGTATAGGACCGTCAAGGGTGTCCCGTCGCGGATCACGAGGTCCGGGTCAATGTCCTCGGCGCCGTTGGCTGCGCACCACCCCCGGACACGGTCGCGCCAGACGGGGTGGCCTCCGCTGTCGGCGAGGATGGTGCGGACCGGCAGCGCCTCCAGCTCGGCCACCGTTGTGATCTGGTCAGGCATGAGCATCCTCCTCGGTGCAGGTTGGGCATTCGGACTCAGGGCAATCGATGCGGGTGACGATCCCGTGACCGGTCACGTCCCCGGTGGAAGCCATATGGTCGTGATGGTCCGGCTGAGGGCCGCACGGGTAGGGCCTGATCCGGTCACACGGGACGCCGTAATGGATGGCCCGCTCGTAGGCCCACTCGCCGGTCTCGTCCATCGCCCGCACGTCGGCCCACTCCCACGCCTCCTGGCCAGTCAGGCCTTGGTGGAGGGCATCAGCGAGGAGGGCGAGACGGCGGGCGTCGATGAGGTGTTGGATGCGCGATCCGGCGATCTCCCGCTCGGCCTGGGGGCGGTCTGCGGCGAGGCTTTCGTGCCAGCCCGTGCCCCACGTTTCGAGTCCGATGGCGCGCGCGTACAGGTACGGCACTTCGACGGCCAGGTCGCGGACCTCGCCCTCCTCGCCGTGCGGGAACAGCTCGTGGGCGTACCGGCGGATGGTGCGGCGGGTCATGCTTCCTCCTGGTTTCGGATGGCGCGGATTCGCGCCGGGTCGGTGATGACGGTGCGCACGGTCACCATGGGGGCTCGCTGTTGGTGGCGGGCTGCTGCCAGGGATCGGCGCCCGCGGTCCGGTCCTTCGACCAGCCAGCCCCCGACTGGATGCGCGGCACGACGGCTACCTCGGTGGCCTTGACCTCGATGACGGTCCGCTGCTCGCCATGCT
>CAYZBB010000375.1:0-3513 GCA_964476495.1 uncultured Actinomycetes bacterium
CCCAGATTCCCTTTGACCTCGTCCGGCGTGGATTCGCCCCCGACCAGGTGACCGCTCATCTGGAGCGACTCGAATACGACCTGCGGATCGCCACCGCGAACAGCGATGCCACCAACCAGCGGCTGTCCGAGGTGTCGGCGCAGCTGCAGGCCGCGCAGGCGGAGGTCGACGATCTCCGGGCGCAACTGGACAACATGGCCCGTGAGCCCGTGTCGATGACCGGCCTGTCCAACCGCATGCAACGGATGATCCGGCTCGCGGAGGAGGAGGCGGCGGAGATCCGCGCACGGGCCAACACCGACGCGGACAAGGTGCGCGCCGCGGCCGCGGAGGCCACGGCGGTCACCGCGACCGAGCGCGAGGCCTTCGACTTGGAGCGGGAACGCACCCGCCGGCAGCTGGCCGATCAGGTCCGCGATCTGCTGGCGGAGGCGAACAGCGAGGCCGAGCAGACCAGGACGACGGCGCGCCAGGAGTCCCAAGCCGCTCTCACCTCCGCCACCGCCGAGGCCGAGCGGTTGGTCAGCGAGGCTGCCACCGAGTCGAGGACGACCCTCACCGCCGCCCGCGAGGAGGCCCTGGCCACCCTGACCGCCGCGCGCACCGAGGCCCAGGAGACGCTGACGTCTGCCCGCACCGAGGCCGAGGTGACGCTGACGTCTGCCCGCGAGGAGGCGGAGACCCTGACCGCGACGTCCAAGGCGGAACGAGAGCGACTGGACGCCGAGAGCGCCGCCCGGCGGGCGGCGGTCGAGGAGGACTTCGAGATCGCGATCAGCTCCCGGCGGGCCGAGGCGCATCAGCGGTTGACCGAACGCGAAGAACTGTCGGTCGCCGACGCCAAGCAGCGGATCGCGGAGGCAACCGCGGAGTCGGAGCGACTGGTCGCCGAGGCCACCGCGCATTCGGCGGAGCTCGTGCGGCGCGCGGCCGCCGAGGCTCATCAGCGGGTCGCCGAGGCCGATCATGCGGTGCAGGAGCTGACCACCCTGCGCGCACACGTGCTCGACCAACTGTCGTCCCTGCGGGCACACCTGGGCCAGGTGGACAGGCTGGCCGCCTCCGGCCCGGCCCTGCTGGACCCCCCGGACTTCGAGGCGAGCCGCCCGGTCACCGCGGACTTCCCCGGCAACCCCGCCGACCGGCCCACCAACCTGCCGCCGTCCTACGACCAGGAGCGCGGTCCATGGGACGAGGTCACCGTCGAGTCCCTGCGGGCTGAGCAGGCCGTGTCCGCGTCCGGGGAGCCCGGCGGCGACTCGGCGCCGGAATCCGCACCGACCGAGGCCGAGACCACCGACGACAAGCTCAACGCGATCGCGGCCGACTTCGACAGGAACGAACCGCTGGATCGCGAACTTGCCGACTCCGACACCGAGACCTTCGCCAGGGTGGAGGTGACCGGCGAGGAGTCGGAGGTGCCGGCCCAGCCGCAACGATCGGGGCTGCGTGCCCTGGCCGACCGGGCGATGGGCCGGTAGACACGCCGCCTATACCCGGTCGCCGGCCCGCACCACGTCGAAGATCTCGGGCGCGGTTTCCAGGTACTTGTCGGCGGCCAGCCGCACCGCCACGACCAGCGCGACCACGCCGCTGACCGGTCCGACGACGAGGGCCACCCATCCCCAGACCGGGTCGACGAGCAGCGACAGCAGGATGAACGCGATCGTGGGCAGCGCGACCGCCAGGCCACCGAGCAGGAACCCGATGCTGGCCACGAAGGACCGCCCCTTCTGCCCGGGCACGCTTGAGGCGAACATGGACTTGCGGCTCTGCGGCATCGCGTAGGGCACGGTGGCGGACAGGTAGCACGACACCGAGATCGCGCCGAGCAGCGCCGCCAGGCATCCGCCGATCGCCGCGGGCAGGTTGGCGTAGTCGTCGTGGGCGACGGCTTGCACCGCGATGCCGACGACCACGATCAGCACGCCCGGGATCAGCGCCACCACCGCGTGCCCAAGCACCTCGCCGCGGGCCCGCACCCGGTCGTTGACGATCTGCAGGTGCAGCCACAGCCCGGATCCCTCCATGCCGTACTGGTTTCCCGCCTGCGCACCGCACAGCAGGGCACCGAGGGCCACGGCGAACACCGCCCCCTGCCCGCGGACCACCAGGAACGGCCAGACGATGGTCAGGATCAGCACCATCAGCCAGGGCATCCGACGCATCGGGTCCCGCCAGGCCAGCAGCCGGTCGCGGCCGGCCACCACCTGCATGGTGCCCACGACGCCCACCGCCACCGCGGTGCCCTCGGCCCCGTGCGACGGCGACGAGCCCTCCGTCGTCGACGGCACCGTGGTCAGGCTGCGCCGCAGCGCGCTGGCCCACCACCACCAGGCCAGCGCGAACGCGGCGACCACGGTGACCGCGGCGATCGCCGCCCGCGGCCAGTTCGCCGCCGCCACGAACCCGGGCAGCGTGGCCAGCGCGCCCGGCGGTGTCCACTGCAGCACGTCGGCCACACCCAGGACGCCGGACCGCAGTGCGGTGCCGCCCGCCGACGGATCGCCGCCCGGCGAGTTCACGAAGAACACGAAGCCCAGGTACAGCACGAAGATCCCCAGGCCGGCGGCCATCCCCAGGTCACGCCCGCGGCGGCTGCTCATCAGCGCCGACATCGACGTGGACGCCGCCCGGGACAGCACCACGCACAGCAGTAGTTGTGCGACCACGCAGACCAACGCCAGTGGCAGCAGGGACCACGGCACGCTCAGCGCGACGGCCACGCCGAGCAGGACGAGCATGTTGGCCGCCGGGAAGTAGCCGATCAGGGAGCTGACCAGCAGCCCTGTCTGCAGGGTCCCCGGGCGTATCGGCAGCAGTGCGAACCGCTGGGGGTCCACGGTCTCGTCCACCCCGAATGCCAACAACGGGGTGAGCACCCAGCCGACCAGCTGCAGCGTCAGGATCGTCACCATGATCGGGACGGCGTCGTCGGGCAGCATCCGCAGGGATCCGAACCCGAACGTGACCAACCCGAGCACCAGCAGCGCGGCGACCGCCCCGACGATCATCCAGGCCTTCTTCGCGCCGCTCGCGGCCCGGATGCGGCTGGTGACCAGGTGCCATTTCAGGCCGGCGAAGACCCCAACCACGTCAGTCCCCCTTCCTGCACGTCGGAGGCGCCGACCAGGTGCATGAACGCGTCGTCGAGGCTGGCGGCGCTGCCCCGTACGGCCGCCAGCTCGCCGGCGGCGATGATCCGGCCGCCGGCCATCACCGCGACGTGCGAGCACAGTCCCTCGACCAGGGCCATGACGTGCGAGGAGAACACGACGGTGCCGCCGGCGTGGGTGAACTGGCCGAGCACGGTGCGGATGACCCTGGCCGACACCGGGTCGACCGCCTCGAGCGGCTCGTCGAGCAGCAGCACCGACGGCGAGTGCAGCAGCGCCGCGGCCAGGGTGATCTTCTTGCGCATGCCGGTGGAGTAGTCGGCGACCAGCTTGTTGCCGGCCTCGTCCAGGTCGAGCACCCGGATCAGCTCGGCGGACCGCTGCCTGACCACCTCCA
>CAYZBB010000376.1:0-3490 GCA_964476495.1 uncultured Actinomycetes bacterium
ACGCCGGCATCATCGAGAACCTGTTCGCCTCGGACCTGGCGTTCCTGCAGGACCTCTACCGGCGAATCAACCAGGAGGGGCATACCCGAGCCGCGGTGCAGTGCCCCGCATGCGAGCACCAGTTCGCCGTTGACGTCGCCGGTGGGCGCCTGGGGGAATAGTGACGTACGCGCCCGACCGTCTGTACGAGGAGGTCGCGTACATCGCATACCACTTCCATTGGCCGCTCGACGATCTGCTCGACCTCGAGCATCGCGAGCGGCAACGCTTTGCGCACGAGATCGGAATGATCAACCAACGGATCGATCGAGGGAGGTGAGCGGTGGCTCGCTGGTGGCCCTGGGGTGGTGCCGGCGGTGGCGGGGACTCGCCGGCCGCGCCGGCCGCGCCGTCATCGTCGTCGGTGCCCGCGGCCGCACCCGCCCCCGTGCAGCGGGCGGCGTGGCAGGACCTGCCGCCGATGGCCACGACCCTGACACCGACCCCACCGATCGCGCCGCTGAACACCTTCACCTCGTCCCTGGCCACTGCCCGCGACCCCAGCTTCCTCGCCCCGCTCGGGCACGTCGTCGACCCCGAGGGGCCCAGTGGGCACGTCGAGGGGCTGGCCAGCGCGGTGGTCCCGCGGACGATCTCGAGCGGCCCGGATCTGCCGGTGGCTCCGCGTCGCAAGTCGCCGATCACGTCGATGGTGCAGCGCATCATGGAACCCCGGATGCGATTCGCCGACACGTCCGCGACACCCGCGCCCCCCGCCCGGCCCGCACCCGCACCGGACGGCGCTCGCAGCGATCCCGGCCCGGTGACGGTCTCCCGCTCGTCGCCCGACTCCCTGACGGTTGCCCGGTCCTCCGCCGGTCCGGAACCGGAACCTGCCACCTCGCAGCAAGAACGGTCGGCGCTTTCGGAGCCGTCGGAGCCGGCCGTGGAGCCGGCGGTCTCGCCGGCCGTGGAGCCGGCGGTCTCGGCCCACGAAGATGCAACGTGGTCGTTGCCGGTGGTTCCGTCCGAGGCGCCGCCCGTGCGGACCGCGCCGCTGTTGTCCGCGCCGCCGCAGGATCCGGTCAATCACCTGCCCGTGGTCGCGGCCCCCGCGAGGCTTCCTCAACCGCCGAAACCCGCTGCTCTGCAGCGAATCCCGGACTCCTCGACGAACCCGGTGAGCATCCCGGTCACGCGGGACGCGCCCGCGACCGGCGACATGCCGATGGCCGCCCCCGGTGAGTCGACGCCCCTGTCCGCGCGGGCGCCGTCCGAGCGTGTCGGTGCGGCCGATACGCCCACTGCACCGGTGATCGGACAGTCGTCCGCACCCACGGTGTCGCGAATGGTGCAGGCGCAATCGTCCCCGTCGCCGACGACGTTGCCGGTGACGACGACGCCCGAAACGGTCCTGACGCGGAATGCCGGGCCGACTGCGTCGACCGCGGCGACGGTGCCGACGGTGCCGACGGCCCCGTTCTCAGCACCACCCGCGCTCGCGCCGGTGCAAAGAGCCGAGTCGACGCAGGGACCGTTGCAGAGCGCCGAACCGATGCAGAGCGCCGAACCGATGCAGAGCGCCGAACCGGTGCACGCCGCGACGTCGGTGCCTGCGGAGGTGATCGGTCCCGCGCTGTCGATCGGACCGGTCGGCGCCGAGCCCCCGCCACTCACCGTCCCGACGCTGGCAGCGCCGTCGGCCCTGTCCACCCAGTCGGCGCTGTCCACTCCGTCGGCGCAGCCTACCCAGTCGGCGGCGTCCACCTCGTCGGCGCTGCCTACCTCGTCGGCGCCTAGGTCGCCGACCACTCCGGTGCAACGGCACGACGACGGGACCCAGCCGCCGGCACCGGCATCCCGCACGTCCGGCCTCGGCCGCCCGCTGAGCTCGGTCCCGTCCCGGCCGACCGAGACCGTGGTCCGGGAACCGCAAGCGATGGACTTCGCCACCATCATGCGCATGATCGACTCGGCCGCGGCCTCCGGATCCACCGAGATCCCGTTGCCGAGCGCATCCACCGCCGGTACGCCCAGGCCGCTGGTCGTGCCCACCGCGGGCCGGTCGTCGAGTCGTCCCCCACAATCAGGTCTTGGCGCGCCGTTGACCTCGGGCGTGGCCCCGGCGGTCCAGCGTTCGTTCACGGACGCCGGACCCGGCGGCGTTCCGCGCCCAGTGCGCCCGGTGCAACGCACGGAGAGCACGGTGGGGAGCGTGGCCGCAACGAGTCATCCGAGTCACGCGCCGGCGCGGCCCGAGGCGCACGCCGCGGTGCCGCCCGAGAACCCGACGATCGTCGGCAACCTCCCGCCCGCAGAGGCGAAACCGCCCGCGTTCGAGCCGCTGCCGGAGCCCGCGCACGGCGAGCCCGCGCACGGTGAGCCGGTGAACGGCGAGCCGACGCCCGGCGACAGGGAGCCGGACGCGCACGACGGCACGGTCGAGCCGGAGACGGCGCCGACCCTCGGATCGGACACCTTACGCGAAATCGTGCCGACCAGGGCCGATCCCGCGGACACGCCGGCAGCGGCGGAGACGCCCGTGCAAGCACCGGCGCTACCCACCCTTGCGCTGGCCGGCTTGCCGTCGGTGCAGCGGTCGGCAACCGGGCCCACCCCGGTCCCGACGCAGACGCCGGCACCGGTGCTGGTGGCGCCGCTGTTGGGTGGCACGTCGCCGTTCCGGCCGACCCCCGTCGAACCCCTGGCGCCCGGCGGTCGCTTCGGCGGACCGGACGTGCCGGTCCAGCGATTCGGCCTGCCCGGTGGGTCGTCCCTGCTGGACAGCGCCCGCAAGGGGGTGGGCGGTCTGGCCGACAGCGCTCGCAGCGCAGCGGGCAGTGCGGTGAGTTCCGCGCGAAACACCGCCGGGGGTGCGGTCGACGCAGCCCGTGGTGCGGCCGGCAACGCGGTCGACTCGGCTCGGGGATATGCGGGCAACGCGATGGACACCGCGCGGGGGTACGCGGGCAACGCGGTCGACTCGGCTCGGGGGTACGCGGGCAACGCGATGGACACCGCGCGGGGGTACGCAGGCTCCGCACAACAGGCGGCGGGCGGTTACCTGAACTCCGCGCAGGACACCGCGGCCGGATACCTGAGTTCGGCCCAGGGTGCCGCGGGCGGGCTGGCCGACAGGGCGGGCGGTTACGTCGGCGCTGCCGAGGACGCCATCCGCGGTGCGGCGGGAGGGGCCGCCGGCCAGGCGTCGGGATTGCTCGGTGGTGCGCAGGGCGCGATCGCACAGGCGACCGGGGCGGCGTCGGGCGCGGCCAATCAGGCCGGCGGCGTCGTCAACGCCGCGCAGGGCGCCGTCGGGCAGGCGGTCGGTGACGCGACAACCGCCGCATCCGGCGCGGCGAACAGTGCAGCGTCCGGCATTTCGAACGCGGTGAGCGGTGCGGTCGGCGCCGCCGCTGGGGCCGCCGGGGCCGCGGCGGGCGCGGCCGCCGATGCGCTGCCCACCAACCTGGACGAGCTGGCCCGCCGGCTGTTCGACCCGCTGTCCGCG
>CAYZBB010000377.1:0-3456 GCA_964476495.1 uncultured Actinomycetes bacterium
CAAGCGGTACGACTACGTCGCCGCGCTCGGCGGCTCGATCACCAAGGCCGAGGTGCACAACCCCGGCCCCGCATCCGACCACCGCGCCGTCCGCGCCAAGGTCACCATCCCGGCCAGCGTGCCGACCACCTGATTTCCCGACCAACTAGCCGCGCGCGGCGTGCAGCCGTGCCGCCAGGGCCTGCCTGATCCAGCGGCTGCGAGTGACTCCCTCGGCCTTGGCGGTGGCGTCGATGGCCGCGAGCATGTCGGCCGGGATGCGGATTTGGATCGGGTCGCCGATCGCTGGGCGGCCGGCCATCAGTTGGCCCGCCTTGCGGCCCAGCGGAGGCGGTCGGCGTCGTCGCGCGCCAACCATGCGCGGACGGCTGCCTCCCGAGTGTCGCCATGCGCTACAAGTCCGGCCCGACGAGCCGCCCATCCACCGCGACGGCTTCCGACCTTCCCGGTCCCGTCAGAACTACTCAGGGAGATTCGGCGCCCATCACTGAGAATCGCATCCCACCCACCGCGGGACTTCTTGAAGCTGCTGACCGTTGTCGTCGTCATATGACGATTCTATACCCACACAACCCTAGTTTGCAACACACAAAACCTGAGGAGGACCCCATGGAGTCCAGCATCTACACCACCGCCTTCTGGAAGGCCGCCGCCGAGCGTGCGGTCAAGACCGCCGCGCAGGGTGCGCTGCTGTCCATCGGCGCCACGTCGATCGCCGTCAACGCCTTCGCGGTCGACTGGCCGCAGGTGGGCGGCTTCGCTCTCGGCGCCGCGGCGCTGTCCATCCTGACCAGCGTCGGCTCCGGCATCGTGACCGGCGGCGGCCCGTCCGCCACCAACGCCGAGGTGCTCGACGCCTGACCTCACGCCGGGCGAGGTGCTGGCGGGCCTCCAGCAGGCCGAGTACCTCGCCCGGCTCTACCACCAGCACGCCGCCGCCGCAGCCTGTGCGACGGCGCGCGAACTACTGACCAAGCCAGCAAACACCCGATCGGAGCAAGCAAATCATGGCTAAGTACGCCAACGACCTCGGAATCGACGCCGCACTCGACTGGTTCGCCGCGAGCACTATCCTGCACGTCTGCTCCTCGCAACCGGCGAACTACGCCGGGATCGCGGCCGTCAGCCTCGGGTCTGTCGTCATCGACTCGGGCGACTTCACCAAGGCAGACGGCGACACCTCCGGACGCAAGCTGACGATCGCCGCCCAGGTCATCACGGCGGCGTCCGCCAGCAACGCCGGCACCACCCTGCACTGCGCCCTTGCCTCCACTGGCGACAGCACCCTTAGGTACGTCACCACCGTCCCGTCGCAGGCGATCACGTCTGGGAACCCGATCAATGTGGGGTCGTGGAAGATCGAGATTGCCGACCCGTCCTGATCCCCTCCCCGCCAACCACTGACCGGGAGGAGAGGGCATGGCGACGCAGACGAGGACACCCACGGGCTTCACGTCCTTGGCGGGGGCGAACCCGGCGAACTCGGGCACCCAGCTCGCGGCCGTCCAGACCGCGGGCGACAGCCTGTATGTGCAGGTGCAGAACAACGGCAACGCGTTCTACTGCACGTTCACCGCGTTCGACATCCCCGCCGATGCGACGGTCAACTTCGTCCGCATCACCCCCACCGTCCGCGGCGCCGACGCCAACACCTGCACCTGCCTGACGGCGCAGTACGTCGGCACCACCACCTACGCCAGCTCGGCGCAGAACGTCGCAACCACCACGTTCACCGCGCTCAACTTCGACTGGGCCACGAACCCGGCGACGAGCTCGGCGTGGACGGTGTCCGACGTCGAGGCGCTGACCCGCATGTACGTCCAGGCCCCCGACGCCAGCCCCGACCTGTGGGTCGACCACGTCCAGATCACGGTCGACTACACCGAGGCGGGCAGCGGGGTCGACGTCACCCCGGACAACGCCAGCCACGCGCACACGGCCTCGTCGCCCACGCTGGCGCAGACGCACGTCCTCGTCGCAGCCAACGCCGCGCACGCCCACGCCGCCACCTCGCCCACCGTCAGCCAGACGGTCACGGTCGAGCCTGACGACGCGAGCCACGCGCACGCCGCCACCTCCCCGGCGCTGACCCAGACCCACGTCCTCACCCCGGCATCGGCCAGCCACGCGCACACCGCGACGTCTCCGACCGTGTCGCAGGACGTGGACGTGTGGCCGACCGCGCTCGCCGAGGCGGTCGCAGGCACCGGCACGGCCCGGATCGGGTTCTTCGGCGACTCGTACTTCGAGGGCGTCGGCGCGTCCGACCGGGCGCACCGCTGGATCGACGTGCTCGCCTCCGGGCTGCGGTCGACCTACGGGATCTCCGGGTCGGCGCTGTGGCACTCGGGCTACTGGTTCGACGGGCCCGGCGGCGACACCGACCCGGCGACGACCGGCACCCAGTCCACCTCCGACGACTACCTCGGCCGGCGCGGCGTCGTGCTGGACGCGGGCGAGTATGTCGAGTGGCCCATCACCGGGCGCTACCTCGACCTGTTCTCGTCGGTCGGCTCGGGCGCGTCCCTGGTGCTGTCGGTCGGCGGCTCGACGCTCGCCACCTGGACCGCGGACGGCACCACCCGCCGCCACGACTTCGGCAGCGCAGCCTCCCGCACCGTCCGCGTCGCAGCGACCGGCGCAACAGTCGGCGTCCACGGCATCCTCGAGTACTCCACCAACCCCGACGCCGGACTCAACTACATCGAGTCCACCCGCGGCGGCGCCACCTCCGCCTACTGGCAGCCGGGCACCGGGGCGGTCGCCGCCATGGAACAGGCCGCGCCCGACCTGATCGTGTGGTCGCTGTACGGCAACGACTTCCTGCCCGACGCCGGGGACGCCGCCCCGTCGATCGTCGCCACCCGGTTCGACGCCTTCCTCGACGAGGTCGAGACGTGGGCCAAGGTGCCGCACGTCGCCCTGCTGCTGTACTGGGGGATGTCCTACGAGGGGCCGAACACCGAGGGCGCCACCCACGAGGACTACCGGGTAGCGCTCCGCACCGTCGCCAACGCCCACGCCGCGCAGATCATCGACCTGTCCGACGTCTACGACCCCGTGTCGACCGGCTGGCTGATCGGCGACGGCGTCCACCCGAACGACACCGGCCACGCCGCCATCGCAGGCTACGTCCTCGACGCGCTGCCCGGCCCGCTCGGGTCGGCCACCGTCGTCCCGGCCGACACCACCCACGGGCACACGGCATCATCCCCGGCGCTCACGCAGACCCACCTGCTGACGGCTGCCGGCGCCACCCACACCCACGCAGCAACTAGCCCCACCTTGGCGCAGACCCACCTGCTCACCGCAGCCAGCGGCGCGCACAGCCACACAGCGACCAGCCCGAGCCTCACCCAGGCGATCCATCTTCCACCGGCGAACGGGGACCGCACCATGGCTGTCCTGTTCGAGGACCGCACCATGGCTGTCCCGCACGAGGACCGCACCCTGACC
>CAYZBB010000378.1:0-3437 GCA_964476495.1 uncultured Actinomycetes bacterium
GCCGAGTTCGATCGACTGCACGAACACGCGGACGCGCTGTGGTTCGAACGGCAGTGGCTCACCGCGCAGATCGACGTGGCCCGGACCACACTGGGCCGCGCAAGGGGCCCAAGCGTCCACCGGCCAGCCCGCAGACCGACCTGATCGACTCTCGGACCCGGGTCAGCGAACCAGGGTGGAAAGGGAGTGACACGAGGTGACCAGCATCGACGGCCCAGGGCCGCCAGCGGCCGCCACCGAGACGCCTGCGACCGGCATCACCCAATCCCAGCGTCCCCGATGGCGGCCGCGCCTGGACACCCGGGAGGTCGCCGCGATCTTCGTCGGCGGTGCGGTGGGCACCGCCGCCCGCGCCGCCCTGGCCGATTCCTGGCCGCACCCCCCGACCAGCTGGCCGTGGCCCACCTTCGGAGTCAATGTGGTCGCCGCAGTGCTGCTGGGGTACTTCGTCACCCGGCTCCAGGAACGGCTGCCGCTGTCCAGTTACCGGCGCCCCCTGTTGGGCACCGGCCTGTGCGGGGGACTGTCCACCTTCTCCACGATGCAGGTGGAGATCGTGCGGATGATCGACGCCGGCGCCTACCTGCTCGCCTTGGGCTACGCCGCGGCCAGCATCACCGCGGGGTATCTGGCCCTGCATCTGGCCAGCATCACCGTCCGCCGGGTCCGGATCAGCCGATGAACGTCCTGGTCTGGTCCGGAGTGGTCCTCATCGGCGGTGCCGGGTCGGTGCTGCGGTTCCTCGTCGACGGCGCCGTTTCCGCGCGGACCGGTCGCGCCTTTCCCTACGGCACCCTGGTCGTCAACCTCACCGGTGCGCTGATCCTTGGTTTGCTGACCGGAGTGGCGCTGACCGGGTCGGCCGCGCTGCTCGCCGGAACCGCCGCGGTCGGTTCCTACACCACCTTCTCCACCTGGATGCTGGAAACGCAACGCCTGACGGAGGAACGGCAAACCATCCCCGCCGCGCTGAACGTCCTGCTCAGCCTCACGCTCGGGGTCGCCGCCGCCGCCCTGGGCACCCTGATCGGATCCGCCCTATGAACGGCGCACCTGATGAACAGTGACTGCCTCAAACTCACCTGCTACTACGGGGAACGACACCGCACCGAGCACGGGTTCATCGCCGACGAACTGCTGAACCTGTACGGGCGGCACGACACCGCGGTCAGCATCACCCTGCGCGGCGTCGAAGGATTCGGCCTGAAACATCACCTGCGCACCGACACCTCGCTGACCCTGTCCGAGGACCTGCCCGCGGTCACCATCGCGGTCGACACCCGGCCCCGCATCCAGCCTATGGTCGGCGAGGTCGCCGCCCTACCCGGCATCGGGTTGATCACCTTGGAACGCGCCCGGCTATTGCAGGACGGTGTCGGCGACCTGACTCTGCCGGAGGAACTGCAGGAGGCGACCAGACTGACCGTGTTCCTGGGCCGCAAGGATCGGGTCGACGGGACTCCGGCGTTCATGGCCGTGTGCGAACTGCTGCACCGACGCGGGGTTGCCGGGGCCACCGTGCTGCTCGGCGTCGACGGCACCACGCGCGGGCATCGGGAACGCGCCCGGTTCTTCGGACGCAACGCCAACGTCCCGCTGATGGTGCTTGCGGTCGGCGCCGGCCCGCAGATCACCGCGGTCCTACCGGAACTGGACACGCTGCTGGATCGGCCGCTGATCACCCTGGAACGGGTCCGCATCTGCAAACGCGACGGGGTGCTGGTCAACCCGCCGCAGCCGCTGCCTCGCGCGGACGACCAGGGCCTGGCGCTGTGGCAGAAGCTCAGCATCTTCACCTCCGAGGGCGCCCTGCACGACGGTCAACCCATCCACCGGGCCCTCACCCGCGCCCTTCGCGCCCACGGGTCCAGCGGTGCGACGTCGCTGCGCGGCATCTGGGGGTTCCACGGCGACCACCCACCGCACGGCGATCGCCCCTTTCAGATCGGCCGGCGGGTGCCAACAGTCACCGTGGTCATCGACACCCCGGACAAGATCAGCCAAGCCTTCCCGATCATCGACACGTTCACCCGGGAGCGTGGCCTGGTCACCAGCGAACTCGTGCCCGCCGCCCGCAGCACCACCGCACATCACGGTCACGGCGGGCTCGACCTGGCCAACCACACCTGGTGAGCACGCGCCGGCAGGCAGGGTCGCACCCATGAACAGTGTCGTCCTGGGCTGGCCGCTGGTCTTCGCCGTCGTCCTGCTGGCCGTCCTGGCCACCCTGGTCACCGGCCTCGCCGGCCTGGGCCGGTGGTCGCAGGCGGGCACCGCGACCGTCCGGGCGGTCGCGCAACTGGCAGTGGTCAGCGTCCTGATCGGTGCCGTGATCAAATCGCTCCCACTGACCGCGGCCTTCCTGCTGGCTATGATCACCGTCGCCGCCGGCACCTCCGCTCACCGGATCACCGGCCACCTCCGATGGCGCGCGTGGTGGGCCGGGGTCGCGATCGCGGCCGGCGCAATACCCCCGCTGGCCGTGCTGATCCTGACCGGAACACTGCCGGCGTCACCGGCCGCGCTGCTGCCGACCGGCGGAATCCTGATCGGTGGGGCCATGACGGCGACCTCGCTGGCCGGCCGTCGCGTGACCGAGGAACTCACCCACCACCGCGGCAGCTACGAGGCAGCGCTGTCGCTGGGCATGACCCGTCGCCAATCGGTCGACCTGGTCGCCCGCCCGGCCGCCGGTCTGGCACTGGTCCCGGGCCTGGACCAGACCCGCACGGTCGGGTTGGTCACCCTGCCCGGCGCGTTCATCGGCATGCTGCTGGCCGGCGCCTCACCAGCGCAGGCCGGGGCCGTGCAACTCATCGTCCTGGTCGCCCTCCTGCTCACCCAGTCCCTGGCCGCGGCCTGCACCCTCGAACTGATCGCCGCGGGACTCATCCCCGTGGGTGTCACACCGCTGCCGGCGTGACGGAGGTGACCCTTCCGCAGCAACCTCGGCCGCTCCGGCAGCGGCCGCGGCCGGATCCAAATACTTCCCGCCGGGTGTACGCGGCAGGAGGTGGTCGTCCAGGTCGTACCGCAGCGGGATCCCGGTCGGAACGTTGACCATTGCGATGCCCGCCTCACCGACCGCGTCCAGATGCATGATCAGCGCACGCAGCGGACTGCCATGCGCGACCACCAGGGTGACCAGCCCGGCCCTCAGGTCCGGGGCGATCGCTTCCTCCCAATAGGGCATCAGCCGGAACTGGACGTCGGACAGCGATTCACCGTGGGGTAACGCTCCCGCGGGCACCGCCGCATAGCGTGGATCGGCGGGGAGGTCCGGTTGATCGGCCGACACCGGGGGTCGGCCATGGAAGGCACGCCGCCAATGCTGGAACGTCTGCTCGCTGACCGCGCCGCGGACATCAGACTTCCGCCGCCCCTGCAACCCCCCGTAGTGACGTTCGTTCAACCGCCATGTGGAACGGATGGGTACC
>CAYZBB010000379.1:0-3393 GCA_964476495.1 uncultured Actinomycetes bacterium
CCGAACGTGGCCTGTCCTGAGGCCAGCTCGTCGGCGGTGGCGTCCACGCCGAGCAGACCGCCGACGAGGCACATCCGGTCCCCGTCGTGCATGGTCCCCTGGGTCCAATGGCCCTCGATCTTCTCGGCGGCCTTGGGCCACGGGGTGGGGTTGATGGGCAGGGTCATCGCATCTTCTCCGCGAGGATCAGGACGCCGGCCAACGCCAACGCCGACAGCAGGAACATCACTGAATCGGGCATCACGAGGCCTCCCGGTACTCGAGCGTGAACCCCAAGAACTGGGGGTCGTCGGTCTCCACCACACGGGCCATGCCAGACGACACGTCCTTCAAGCGCTGCGTGAACGCCAGGTGCTGGTCGTGGGTGAGCAGATGCGACTCGGTGGTGGTGCCGCCGGACGCCGCCCACACCAGCGCCTCCCAACGGGCGGTGTACTCCTGGTCCTTGGAGTCGGGGCCGATGGCGGAGCGGGCGATGGCCCGGGCCTTGCGGTTAGCACCCGAGAACCACTCGGGTGCGTCACCGGAGGGGGCGGCGGGGGGGTCGACGTGATCCCCTCCGGTGACGTCCTTCCCGACGGGGAGCGGCAAGCCCCCGTCGGGGGCCGACCCGACCTCACCACCGTCCAAGGCGGCGGGCTCAACCTTTAGGGGAGCCTCAGGGTCAGGAGCGGGCTTGCCGGGCTTCAACCCGGTCGGAGGCAGCACCGCCGCAGCGTTCTTGCGACGAGGCGTCTCCCTGGTCTGCTCGAGTTGGGCGGCGATCGACAACTGCGGGGCCGCCTCCAGCGCCGCCTGCGGCACCGGCGTCAACCCGGCCGGGGCGGGGCCTTCGATCGCTACCGGCGTCTCCCGGCTGCCCAGCGCCGCCATCGTCCCCTCGATGTCCAACACCGGCACCACGTAGTTGCGGGTCTGCGGCTTCCCGTCGGCCCCCACCCGCTTCACGGTGCGGGGGTCCAACCGCAACCGGCCAGGCACCAGACGCCCAGGGGCGAGCGACTGGAGCAGCTCGACGGTCGCGCCCAGCTCGACCGCGGCGTAGTAGCCCTTCGTCTCGACCCGCCACAGGCCGACGCCCGGCATCTCAGGCAGGACCAGCGACACGCGAGTGGTCGGCTTGCACTCCCGGTTGTCGGGGTCGCAGTCGCACGCCTTGTCGCGCTGGATGTCGAACCGGCCGTCGCACCGCTTCTGGCAGCCGCCACCCGACCACGTCTCGTACCACTGAGAGAACGCCATCTCGCCGGGCGGTATCAGGACCGGGATGGACATGGCCTCGGTCACGACTTCACGCTGAGGGCCAGACGGCGCCGCCCAGTCCTTCGGAGTGCCGCCGTACAGGGTGGCCGCCTGGTCGATCAGGGTGGCGGACGGACTCGTGAAGCGGAAACGGGTCAGCTTGGACGGCGCCTTCTTGCCGGATCGGGTGGTGACCTGCTCGCCCAACCTGATGCGGCCGACCTCGGCCAGCCGGCGCTGAATGTCGATGATCACTACGCCACCTCCGCCCATGATTTGCTGAGGCAGATCGCACTGATGTGGCTGTGTCCCACTCCGAACTGACGCCCGAGATCGACGATCTTCGACCCCTCGGAGCGCAGTCGACGGATCTGCCTGATGTCGTCCTCGGTCAACTTGGACGAGGGGTGCTTCTCCCCAGCGTTTGACTTCAGCCCAATCCGGTAGGCGTGCCGAATGTTCTCGGCCTGCGTGACCAGCTCTAGGTTCGAGATCCGGTTGTCGGTCTTCTCGCCGTTGATGTGGTTCACCTGGAGGCCGTCGGGAACCGGGCCGTTGACGGACTCCCACACGAGCCGGTGCACCGAAAGCATCCCGAAACCACGTGAGCGTCCGTCGACTTGGAGGTACCCCGACGTGTCACATGACCCGACGGGACGACCACGGACCCCGTAGACGATCCCTGCCTCTGCGTCGATGGTGTATGGGTGCTCGACGCTCACGCCACTGCCTCCCTGGCGGGCGGCGACAGCGGCATCCCGATGACCGACTTGCTCGTCTGGAACTGCCAGCGGGCAGCCTCGAGGACGAACAGGAACGCCTCGAAGATGTCGGGGCCGCACTCGACGGGGTAGGCGTCGCAGTGCTCCGGGGTGATGTGGATCACCAGGCCGGTGTCGACCTCGGGGACGGGGACGGCTATCGCCTTCTCGGCTTCGCCCAACAGGTAGTACCTGCGCCTGAACTGCTCCATGCGCCGGGGGCGCCACACGGCGGCCATCTCAGCGTGGCGATACGCGGCCAGTTGCAAGGCAACCTCGGGGTACGGGCCGGTCGGATTGCCCTTGGCGTCGTAGGACTTCTTCGAGGTCTTGTAGTCGGCGATGAACCGGACGCCGTCGATGTTGAGGAAGGCGTCGCACGTCCCGGCGTACCCGTACTGCGGGCTGTAGACGGTCATCTCGGCGGCCTGGTAGGTGGGCTGGAACCGCTGGCACCACCGGTCGAACTGCTCGAAGAACGGGACCACGTCATCGTCCATGTCGGGTCGCTCCCCGGTGAGGGCGTAGGTCTCGCACGCCTCGTGCACGGCGGTGCCGAGCTCGGCGGCGGACCGTTCACCCTTGGGGCGTCGGAACCGGGCGTCGCGGAGCCACTTGACGACGGCCTCTTCGCCCTCCTCGTCGATGCGTGCGGCGAGGGTGCGGGCTGATGCGGCGGCGGCCTTGGCGGTCTGCTCGGCGGCCCAGTAGAGAAGGGCGGGCTTGTCGAGGGCGCCGATGATGGTGGTGACGCTCCACATTCGGGCGTCGTCGTCTTGGGGCTTCTGCCCGTCGAGTGCGGGCTGGCCGAGGGTCACCATGGGTCGACCTCGGTGACGCCTTCGGGCATGGGGCCGTCGGAGGGGTAGTAGGGCTCGCCCCGCTTCTGGATGCGGATGGCGTAGCTTCCGGGGCTGGTGAGTTCGATGGCGTCGTTGGCGTGGAGGGTGACGTTGCCGTCGGGGTGGTGGCGCACGGCGGTGACCTCGTGCCAGGAGCAGTCCCACATGGCCCGGTCGCCGACGTCGAGCTCGTTCATGTACCCCATGCGTTCGGGGTGGTACGCCGGGGCCAGCATGTCGACCGGCGGGTCCGGCAGCGTCACGCCCTGCTCGAGTAAGTAGCGAGCGAAGTCCCGCCAGTCGCCCGTGCGGTCGCCGTCTCGCAGCAGTACGGCCAGACGGGTCACGTCGTCGTCGGTAAACTCAGCCACGGGACACCTCCCCGCCGGCAAGCGTCGGGTCGTCACCGCCGCACGGCCGGCACGGCGACGGCAGCAACGGGAAGAACCGGGTCACGACCGGGGGGAGCCCGTTGCCGGGGTGGACGCGCCGTGCGAAGGCTTCGGGGGTCCAGGTGTGGTCGGCCCACAGGACCGCCACCGGCTCGT
>CAYZBB010000380.1:0-3391 GCA_964476495.1 uncultured Actinomycetes bacterium
ACCCTGCTCAGTAATAGGCACCGAAGCGTGCCTCATTCAGGTTGACAGGTTCCGGGATCGGGGTTGGGCACGTCGATACCCAGCGTCGGATCGGTCCGTGGCTTCCGCGGTTCGCTCCCGGCACGCTGTGCGACCTCGTCCGGAACACCCTCGGGCAGGTCGAGGTCGCGGTCGGCCATGGCGGTCTCCTCAATCCTGCGCACGGGCCCCGACGTCCGACGCACATGCTTGTCGGCCGGCGCGCGGGCGTCAACAGGGAGCCGCCTCGCGGGAGGGCCTGATCATTCCCCGGCCGGCTCCTGTGGGTGTTCGGCCAGCCAGGCCCTTGCCCTGGCGCGGGAGGCACGGGCCAGCCAGGCGTCCTGGATGAGTTCGGTCAGTTCCGTCACGGACAGCAGGTCCAGGTGTGCGGCGCGGATCAGGACCGACGGGTGCCCGTCGAAGTGATGGGTGGTGAAGTACGGGGGTCCGGACTGGAGCAGCGCCAGCTTGTCCTCCTCGCCGTCGACCCAGAACACGATGACGTCGTCGTAGCGCTCGCCGGTTGTCGGGTCGACGGCGTCCGGGCGCGGGTTGCGGAAGAACACGAAGCTCCTGCCGCCGACCTGGTAGACCGGCCGCTCCGGCCGGCCGGCATAGACGCTGACATGCGGCATGCCGGCGGCGACGCTGTGCACATCGGCCACGGTGGCGGCGCGGTCGTCCATGGGTCCAGTGTCCGCGGATCTGCGGATCCGTCACGGCGCCGGCTACCGACTCGTCCGCCGCCTGCTCAGGACGGCCGGCCGGGCGGAACGTGTGCGCTGATGAAGTCGCGTGCGGTGCGGGCGACCTCGGCCCACCCGTGATCGATGGTCAATGAGTGGCCGCGGTCGGGCAGCTCGACGATTTCGGTCACGCCGGAGTTCTTGCGCCGCACTTCAGTCGCCGATTCACGGCCGGCTACGGCCTGTCACCGCGGCGGTTGCGCGCCGGGCTGCCGGGCACCGCCGGCATCCGCGTGGCACCATCGCGAGGGTGAGCAGTACGTCGGCAGACCAGCAGCGCCTGCGCGACCTCGCCCGGCTGCGCCGTGTCCGCGACCGGATCGATCGGGAGTACGCCAGCCCGCTGGACGTCGAGGCACTCGCCCGCGGCGTGCACATGTCCGCCGGGCACCTGAGCCGCCAGTTCCGGCTCACCTATGGCGAGTCGCCGTACAGCTATCTGATGACCAGGCGGATCGAGCGGGCGATGGCGTTGCTGCGCCGAGGCGACTTGAGCGTCACCGATGTCTGTTTCGCCGTCGGCTGCTCGTCGCTGGGCACTTTCAGCACCCGGTTCTCCGAACTCGTCGGCGAGTCGCCGAGCGCCTACCGGGCCCGGCACGCCGACCCGGTGCCGGAGATGCCCTCGTGCATGGCCAAGCAGGTGACCAGACCGATCAGGAATCGAGAAGCGCCGGCGGTGGCCCCGGACCTAGCGTGATCGACATGGACATCACCATTCACAACGCCTTCCTGCCGCAGACCGACCCGGAGGCCGCCCTGGCGTTCTACCGTGACACGCTCGGCTTCGAGCTCCGCAACGACGTGAGCTACGACGGGATGCGCTGGCTCACCGTCGGCCCGCCCAACCAGCCGCAGACCTCGCTCGTGCTGCACCCGCCGGCCGCCGATCCCGGCATCAACGACGACGAGCGTCGCGTCATCCTCGAGTTGATCGCCAAGGGCAGCTACGGTGCCCTCACCCTGGCCACCAAGGACCTCGACGGGCTGTTCGACAGGCTGCAGGCCAGCGGGGCCGACGTGGTCCAGGAGCCGATGGACCAGCCCTGGGGCGTCCGCGACTGTGCCTTTCGCGACCCGTCCGGCAACATGATCCGCATCAACGAGCTCAGCTGAGCGGCGGCCACCGATGTGTGCCGATCCCCGCTCACCGGTCTGGCGGCGACGGGACACCGAACATCGCCTCACCGGCGATGTGCAGGTCTGGGTCGCCGGCGAGTCCGCCGACGATGGCGGAGGAGGGGTCCGGCCGCGAGCTGATGCGGACCGGTCGTCGGGTGATGCGGCCCGCCCGTCGGTCGCGCCACCGGCGGTCGGACCCATCGGGTAGACAGAACAGTTGCCCGCCCCTACGGATCCCGCCCCTACGGATGGAGACACGATGAGCATCGCCACGAGGACGGACGCGCGGCCGCGGGCCGAGCACCGTGAACCCCACGCGGCCGACAGCCACGACCTGATCCGCGTGCACGGCGCCCGGGTGAACAACCTCAAGGACATCAGCGTCGAGATCCCCAAGCGCCGGTTGACGGTCTTCACCGGCGTCTCGGGATCGGGCAAGAGCTCTCTGGTGTTCGGCACCATCGCCGCCGAGTCGCAGCGGCTGATCAACGAGACCTACAGCACTTTCGTGCAGGGCTTCATGCCGACGCTGGCACGTCCGGACGTCGACGTCCTGGACGGGTTGACCACCGCGATCATCGTCGACCAGGAGCGGATGGGCGCCAACCCCCGATCGACCGTCGGCACCGCCACCGACGCCAACGCGATGCTGCGGATCCTGTTCAGCCGGCTCGGCAAGCCGCACATCGGTTCCGCGCAGGCGTTCTCGTTCAACGTCGCCTCGATCAGCGGGGCCGGTGCGGTCACCATCGAGAAGGCCGGAACCACGATGAAGGAGCGGCGGTCGTTCAGCATCACCGGGGGCATGTGCCCACGCTGCGAGGGCATGGGCCGGGTGAACGACTTCGACCTGTCCGCGTTGTACGACGACAGCAAGTCGCTCAACGAGGGTGCGCTGACCATCCCCGGGTACAGCATGGACGGCTGGTACGGCCGGATCTACCGCTCGTGCGGCTTCTTCGACGCCGACAAGCCGATCAAGAGCTTCACCCAGCGGCAGCTGCACGACCTGCTCTACAAGGAGCCGACCAGGATCAAGGTCGAGGGCATCAACGTCACCTTCGAGGGACTGATCCCGAAGATCCAGAAGTCATTCCTGTCCAAGGATGTCGAGGCGATGCAGCCGCACATCCGGGCATTCGTGGAGCGGGCCATCACGTTCGACGTCTGCCCCGACTGCGGCGGCACCCGATTGAACGAGGGTGCCCGGTCGTCGAAGATCAAGGGGATCAGCATCGCCGACGCCTGCGCGATGCAGATCAGTGACCTGGCGCAGTGGGTGCGGGGGCTGGACGAACCGTCGGTGGCGCCGCTGCTGACGGCGCTGCGGGGAACCCTGGACTCGTTCGTCGAGATCGGCCTGGGCTACCTTTCCCTCGAACGGCCGTCGGGCACGCTGTCCGGGGGAGAAGCACAACGTACCAAGATGATCCGGCACCTGGGGTCATCGCTGACCGACGTCACCTACGTCTTCGACGAGCCGACCGCCGGGCTGCACCCGC
>CAYZBB010000381.1:0-3373 GCA_964476495.1 uncultured Actinomycetes bacterium
GTGGAGCACAGCGGAACCGCGTTCGTGGATGCGATCGTCGCCGAGACGGCCATGCCTTTCGTCGGGACGTTCACCAACGGCACCGACGTGATTCAGGTCATCGTGCCCGAGGTCAAGCTCGACGGCGACCTGCCGACGCCCGCCGCTGAGCGCATCTCGCATCCGCTGAACTTCATCGGGCTCGACAACCTGACCGCGGCCCAGGCTATGTGGATCGTGACCCGCACGGCCGACTCTGCGCTCTGAGCCATGGAGGTCAAGGCCGACGATTACGCCCGGTTTGCGGCGAAACTCAAGGCCGCCGACCGTGCAGTGTCGCGGGCGATCCGCAAGCGCATCCGTGAGGCTGCGACACCGATCGGCCGCGAGGTTCTGGCAACCGGCTCGGAGTCCATGCCGTCGTCGGGTGGGCTTCGTGCCCGGCTGCAAGGTTCCCGTCCTGCCGTGTCGATTACGGGCCTGCGGGCCACGATCAATCTCCGCAAGGGCGCGAACTTCGCCGGGCTGAATGCTGGCGTGTTGCGGCATCCGGTGTATGGCCGGAGCCGGTGGGTGGCGCAGGACGTGCCCTCGGACACCTACACCGACGCCTTCCAGAACCTGCCGCCTGGTGCCCGTGCCGACCTCGACAACGTGATGACCGACGCAATCAAGGAGTTGGGGCTGTGATCGTCGTTATCGGTGACAAGCATTACCCGCACGTCAACATCGAGGACTTGAGCCTCGGGCATGTGATGGCGTTGCAGCGTGAACTGACGCTGACGAACATCAGCAGCGCGAAAACATGGGCGGATGTTCGGCAGTTGGTGGCCGAGTACGCGGCGACACCCGAGGGTGAGCAGCCTGACCATCCTGAATATCTGTTCCTGACGTGCCTGGTTGTGTGGGCGGCGCGGGTGACGGCGGGCGAGCAAATCTCGCTGCTGGATGCGGTCGACGTGCCGGTGTCTCAGATCAAGTTCATCGCTGAGCCTCACGACAAACTGCCGGGGCCGGAGGGAAAAGCGAAGGCCCCGACGGCTTCCGTTCGGGGCGGCGCGCACCAACGGCGAGGCGGCGGCAAGAAGAAGGGCCGGAGGATATCCGGCAATCCGTCGAATCGCGCCTGATCCTGCTGACCCACCTGATCCCGAGCATCAGCCCGTGGAACGTGTGGGATCTGCCGTGGTCGTTGTGGCTGGGCTACAGCGCGATGGTCGACGCCTGGGAGCAAGCACAGAGGGAGGCGAGCCGTGGCTGATAAGACGCTCAAGTTTCTACTTCTGGGCGAGGATCGCACCGCTTCCAAGGCGTTGAAGGGCGTCGGTAATGAGGCGGACAAGGCTGGCAAGAAGGCCGAGGGTGCCGGCAAGAGGATGAGCAAGGTTGACCGTGCGATTGACACGGTGGCGCTTGCTGCGGCTGGAACCATGATCCTCGGTTTCGCCGGGGATGCCGTGTCTGCCGCGTCGCAGACCGAGCAGGCGCTCGGTGGCACCGACGCGGTGTTCGGCAAGCATGCCGCCACCATCAAGACGGCGGCCTCTGGTGCGGCGGATTCGCTTGGCCTGTCTCAGAATGCCTATCTGGAGCTTGCGACCACGCTGGGCGCCGGGTTGAAGAACAAGGGGATTGAGGATTTCGCCGGGCAGTCTCAGAACCTGATCGGCGTCGGTGCTGATCTGGCCGCGCAGTTCGGCGGCTCGACCACGGATGCCGTGGAGGCGCTGGCGAGTGCCATGCGCGGCGAGTCCGATCCGATCGAGAAGTATGGCGTGAGCCTGTCGGAGTCGGCTGTGAATGCCGAGCTTGCCGCACGCGGGCAGGACAAACTCAAGGGCAAGGCGTTGGAGCAGGCCAAGACGCAGGCCCGGCTGGCGCTCATCACGAAGCAGACCGCCGACGCCCATGGGGCGTTCGGGCGCGAGTCGGACACGCTGGCAGGCAAGCAGGCCCGCCTCGACGCGAAGTACAAGAACATGCAGTCGACGATCGGCGCGGCACTGATGCCTGCCATGTCGAAGCTCGCCGATATTGGTATGCAGGTGGTTGCGTGGGCGACGCAGAACGCCGACGTTCTCGGCCCGCTAGCGGTCGGCCTGGGTGTGGCGGCCGGTGCGATGGTGGCGCTGAATGTGGCGATGGCCGCGAACCCGATCGGCATCACAGTGATTGCGATTGCCGCACTCGTTGCCGGTCTGGTGTGGGCGTACAACGAATCGGAGGCGTTCCGTAACATCGTCAACGGCGCGTTTGCCGCGATCGGGGCGGTGGCGAAGTGGCTGTGGAACAACGCGCTGGCGCCGATGATCCGCGGCATGATTACCGGGTTTGCGAACGTCGTGGATGGTATCGCGTGGATGCTTGAGGCGCTGGGGAATGTGCCCGGCTTCGAGTGGGCGAAGGGTGCGGCGAACAACTTGCGCGGCCTGGCGAAGGATGCCCGGACACTCGCGGGCAACATCAAGGACATCCCAGACGCCGATCCGCAGATCAAGGCCAAGGATGAGGCCACGGCGAAGATCAAGGCCATTGACGCCAAGATCAAGGCGCTAAAGGGCAAGGTCGTAGAGGCCAAGGCCAAGGGTGACGACAAAGAGGTCAAGAACCTTCAGAAGCGGATTAACGACCTCAAGTCAAAGAAGGTCAACATTCAGGCGAACGTCTACAAGACGGGTATTTCCACGATCACGGCGCGGACGACTGGCTCGTCCACGATCACTGTTCGGGCGGTGGCGCGTGGCGGCATCCTGGGGGCGCGCAGGTTCGCTAATGGGGGCATTGAGGATCATTCGCCGCGGATCTACGGCCCGGGTGACGGTATCCGCATTTTCAATGAGCCGGAAACCGACGGCGAGGCGTACATCCCGCTTGCTGCTGACCGGCGTGGCCGGTCGGTGGCGATCTGGCGGGAGACGGGTCGACGGCTGGGCGTCTACGCACGTGGCGGGATCACGGGCGGTTCGGGCGGTGATGCGCCGATCAATGCGCAGTTCACCATCGTGGACGCCGACCCGCTGGCCGCTGCCCGTCGGATCGAGGCGCACCTAAGCAAGTTGTGGGAGTCCAAGGGCAGGCGTCCGCTCGCATTCCAGAGGGGGTGACCGGTGGTCCCGTCATGGCTGATCGAACTATCCCTGGGCGGCTCATGGGTCGACGTGTCCGACCGGCTGATGGGGTCGATCTCGATCAACCGGGGACGCCCGAACGAACTGGCGTCGATCTCTGCCGGTCAGGCGTCGTTCGTGCTGGACAACTCTGACGGCGCATTCACCCCGGACTGGTCGGGGTCGCCGTACTACCCCGACGTTGCGATGTTCACGCCGGTCAGGATCTCTGCCCACGACGGGTCGGGCTGGGTTCGGCGGTTCACCGGCTACGTGCAGGAGTGGCC
>CAYZBB010000382.1:0-3364 GCA_964476495.1 uncultured Actinomycetes bacterium
CTGCCCCCTGAGGCACGAACCTCACCTCAATGGCGTGCGCTCCGGCAGTGAGCCAGCATCTTGCCCTGCTTCTCCAGTTCGGCAAGGCGTTCCGCCAGCTCCGCCTCGATCCCGGCGATCGCCTTGCCCATCCGCTCCGGCCCCGCGACGTAGTGCGTGGCCGGGAATATGCGCAACGAGTCGACCTCGCGCACCACATCCCCGGTGAGCGGATGCAGGTAGTACAGGCGCTCCACCTCGTCGCCGAAGAACTCGATACGGACGGCGAGCTCCTCGTAGGCCGGGATGATCTCGACGGTATCGCCGCGGACCCGGAACGATCCGCGGCTGAACGACACGTCGTTGCGGGAGTACTGCACCTCCACCAGCGCCCGGAGCAGGGCGTCACGCTCGATCTCGTCACCGATCGCGACCGGCAGCGACCGGTCAAGGTACGACTGCGGTGTGCCCAGACCGTAGATGCAGGACACCGAGGCGACCACGACCACGTCCCGCCGGGACAACAGGGACATCGTGGCCGAATGGCGCAGCCGCTCGACGTCGTTGTTGATCGAGCTGTCCTTCTCGATGTAGGTGTCCGTCTGCGGGACGTAGGCCTCCGGTTGGTAGTAGTCGTAGTAGGAGACGAAGTACTCGACGGCGTTGTTCGGGAACAGCTCACGCAACTCGTTGGCCAGCTGCGCGGCCAGGGTCTTGTTCGGAGCCATCACCAGCGTCGGCCGCTGCACCTGCTCGATCAGCCAGGCAGTGGTGGCGGACTTGCCGGTACCCGTCGCACCCAGCAGCACGACGTCCTTCTCCCCCGCATCGAGCCGGCGCTGCAGCTCCTCGATCGCCTGCGGCTGGTCACCGGACGGTTGGTAGTCGCTGACCACCTCGAACCGACCCGAGGTGCGCGGGATGTCGCCGACCGGCCGGTGCTCGGAGACCGCGAGGACGGGGTGTTCGGTTGCGAAGGCCACGCAATGCAGGCTACGCGGACGCTCCGACAGTGCCCGTTTCCGCAGGTCGCCACCCGGTTGCGGTCGCCCAGCGCTCCGCGCGCTCGTAGGCCTGTGCCAGCCACGGTTCCTTGGCCTCGGTGTACCGCTGCGCATCCGAGTCGGTGGCGAAGCGTCGGGCCGCCGACTCCTTCAGCGTCCGGTACTCCTCGAACGCCGGCCGGTCGGCCGCCAGCCAGTCCCGGAACAGCAGCGCGTACCGCCAGTTCGGCCAGTCCTTCACCCTCAAGTGGAGGTTGATACTTCGCCCTGGGTCGGCGTTGGCATGGAATCGCTTCTGCCAGCGGCCGGGGTCGCCCCCCGGCGGGTGCGGCACGTCCTGCCAGCGACCCTCCGGCCGGGGGAAGCCGGCGACCCCGAGCCGGCGCGCCCAGTCATCTGCCTGCTCCAGCGACGCGACGGTCAACTGCAGGTCGATGACGTCCTTGGCGGGCATGTCGGGAATCGCCGTCGAGCCGATGTGATCGACCCGCGCACCACCGCACGCGGCCGACACCCGGGCGGCGATCCGCCGGCCGTCGGCGGGCCAGTTGACTTGCGGGGCAACGAGTTCGGGACCACTCCGAACGGCACGGCGGGCGGATCGGACGTTGTGTTCGAACGGCACGAGCCGCTGCGACCAGAGTCGCTCGACATCGCGCGTCAGCGACGTCCGGTTGCCGTCGTTGACCAGCACGACATCGCAGAGCAGGGCCCGTTGCTCGTCGGTGATCTGGGTCGCGATCCGAGCCCTGGCGTCCGCCTCGGACAGCCCCCGCCCGACCAACCGGGCCACCCGCACCTCGGCGTCCGCCCGCACGCCGATCACCAGGTGGAAGGTCGCGGACTGGGCCGCGGTGGTGAGCAGCGGGATGTCGTTGACCACGATCGAGTTGTCCGGGGCGGCCCGCCGGATCTCCTCGAACCGGCCGCGCACCAGCGGATGAGTGATGCCCTCGAGCCGTTTGCGGGCCGACGGGTCCGCGAACACGACGGCCGCCAACGCCGCCCGGTCGAGTGCGCCCTCCGGGGTCAGGATCGCCGGGCCGAACGCGGCCCCGACCGCCGCGAGGCCGGGACTGCCGGGGGCGACCGCCTCGCGGGCGAGTCGGTCGGAGTCGACGATCACCGCGCCGCGCTCGGCGAGCACGGACGAAACCGTCGACTTGCCGGAGCCGATTCCGCCCGTCACCGCGACGGTGATCATGTCAGCTCTTGACGACCCTGGTCAGTGCGGCGCCGGCCAGCTGCGGCAGGCCGGAGGTCAGGGTTGCCGGGTCGACACTCGACGGCGCCGCGATCGCCAGCGTCCAGTTGTCGTAGCTCATCACGACCAGCCCGCCGTCGCGCAACGCGAGCTGCGCGGGGTACCCGTTCACGGTCGTCTCGCTCACCTGGGCGCCGTTGTCGGTCTCGTTGTTGATGGTGACGCCGACCTGGTTCTGCGCCGCTGTCGGGTCGGTGTAGGCGGTCAGCCGGAGCGTGACCTGCCCGGACTTGCGGTCGTCGGACAGCCCGTACAGGCAGCGGACCGACCCCGTCTGCCCGACATCGGCGTTGACCTCCGCGACGTTGACCTTGAGCCGATCGTTCGGAATGTCCACGTTGAGGTACTTCTTGACATCGTCGGCGCTGATGATCGCCCCGCAGTCGACCTTGAGCGGGTCGATGCCGGTGACGATCGGGGCCGCCGGCACCGACGCGCTGGGCGACGCGGACTCCGACGCCTGGGCGCTGCCGGATGCGCTCGGCTCGCCGGATGCGCTCGGCTCGGCGCTCCCGGACGCCTGCTCCGAGCCCGAGACAGCGGCCGCATCACTGGACACGGTGACGACGGCGGTCACCGTCCGACGGGTTCCGGTATCGGATGCGCAGGCCGACACGAGCAGCACGCCGGACAGGGCGGCCGCGAGCACCAGGTGACGTCGCATGCTCCCACCGTAACCGTCGGACCCGTTCGTCCCCGGCAGGCGCAAACGCCGACTTCACTGGCGTGTCAGCGCGTTCTGTGCAGGTCAGCGCCGGTCACACACGGCCGAGGGGCCGCCACCGGTCGGTGACGGCCCCTCGGGGACTCCTGTGACTTGCTGCTCAGTTGCCGGCCAGCCGCTCCCGTAGCGCGGCGAGCTGCTCGTCGTTGACCAACGAACCGGACGGTGTCTGGGCACCGGCCGCCGCGGTGTCGGACGAGTAGTTGCTCGGCTCGGCCGATTCGGCATCCGCCGCCTGCGCGGCCGCGATCTGCTTGAGGTGCGATTCGTACACCGCGTGCGCCTCGGCGTACTGCTTCTCCCACGCCTCCCGCTGCGCGTCGAAGCCCTCCAGCCATTCGCCGGTCTCGACGTCGAAGCCCTCCGGCGGCACGAAGTTGCCCTGCTCGTCGT
>CAYZBB010000383.1:0-3361 GCA_964476495.1 uncultured Actinomycetes bacterium
CGTAGGCCCTGACCGTGGCCGAGCCGGAGGCCGTGACCGTGGCCGAGCCGGAGGCTGTGACCGTGGCCGAGCCGGAGGCCGTGACCGTGGCCGAGCCGTAGGCCGTGACCGTGGCCGAGCCGTAGGCCGTGACCGTGGCCGAGCCGGAGGCCGTGACCGTGGCCGAGCCGGAGGCCGTGACCTCAATCCACACGCCCGCATCGCTGCGAATGTCTACGCAGGCCACACCGTCAGCGATGGCTTGGTCTAGCTGCTCCTGTGTGGCGACGGTACGTCGGTAGGTGCTCACAGCGCACCGAGCCTCTTGGCAACGGCCAGCGCAGCCTCAGCCCGGACGCGATGCCGGTCCTTGCTCAACTTGACGAGGGTTGAGAGCAGCGGGTGCGGCCTCACGTCGGTGACGGTGACCGTGTTGCCCGCGATGCTGAACGTATCGCCGGGCTGAACCTCGGCGGCGGGGACGGTGATGGTGGTCACAGTGCGCTCCGCTCGGCTTGGATGCGGACGCCGAGATCCCAGCCGTCGGGCGGCGCGGGCACCCACAGCGGCATGTCTGCCGGGTATTCGTAGGTGATGTCCGGCCCGCCATTGCCCACGTCTTCGATCAGTCGGCACGACCAGGAGATTTCGTCGGTCCAGTCGTTGAGGGTGGAGTAGTAGACGGCGCGGGTGGGGGTGAACGTTCGGCCGTCGTCGGCGGTCATCTCGGGGGCGCCGTAGATGGCGAGGTGGCAGCCGGTCGTCAGGATGACGACGGACGAGCCGACGATGGTGGGTGGCGATTGCATTTCTCTGGTCCTTTCGTGGCGGTTCTGTGGTCAGGCGGTGGTGCGTGGGATGCCGAGCCAGAGGCGCGTAACCCCGCCGTTGCGGGAGGCTCTGGGGCTGGGCCGGTAGCCGAGACAGAGGATGTCCCCGCGGGCTTTCGCGGCGGCAAAGAGCGAGCCCCATCGCGCCCCGTGATCGGGGTCTGGCACGCCTAGCTCGGTCAAGGCGTGGGCGGTGAACGGCTGGCCGCGGCGGATGAGGACGGCTAGCGCGGCCTCGGCGCAGGACAGCCACGGCTTGTCGGCGCGGTCGAGGATCGCGGCGGCAGAAGGGTTGTGGGTCACTGGGACTCACCCGCCCGGAGGGAGGCCGCTAGGGCCAGAATGGAGCGCTTGGCGAACATGTCGTCTGGAGACCCGTACATTCCTCGCCACCATGTAGGCGTTGAATCAGCCAGGGCCTCCAGCGCCTCGGCCTTCACCTCGGACTCGGGTCGGCCGGGTGCGTACAGGAATCGAATAGTTGGCTCGACTATGCGGATCAGGTCGAGAATCGCCCTGTCGCCGTCGTATATCTGACGACGTAGAGCAAGCTTGCGCAGTCGGTCTAGGTATTCGAGCGTTTCGTCACGGCCTAGGGTGATCTTGGCGGCATCAGGTGAGTGGGTCATCACGCCGCCTTGTGGGAGTTGGCCCAGCCGAGCAGGTCGGCCCGGTCGATGCGGATGCTGCGGCCGAACCTCGCGCTTGGCAGGGTGCCGGCGGCTATGGCCTCGCGGATGACTCGCTCGCTGATGCCGTCGAGCAGGTCGCTGGCGGTCTTGACGGAGACGAAAGCGGGGGAGTTCATGCCGCTACCTGACCTTCGGCGGCGCGCTGCATGAGTCGGTACAGCGGGATACGTAGAGCGGTGGCGATCAGGCCAGCGTCGGCAACGGTCAACTCGACAGCGCCGGTCAGTCGGCGGTTGACCTGATGCACCGACAGTCCGCACCGTTCGGCCACGTCTGCGGCGGTGAGTTGCTGCCTCGCCATCTCGGCCTTGATCTCTAGGACCAGTGCGGTGGTTGGGTTGTTCATGGGGATCACCTTTCCATATGGAGACGACAGGCGCAAGCAGGAAACGCAGATTGGTTAGCGTTGCTCGCGCAATAGTGCGCGGGGCCTGTCCAAGTGAGAGCGTTTCATGCCACACTGACAGTCATGCCTACAGGGAGCCGCTGGGAGCCAACAGCCGACGAACGACGCATGCTGGCGGTGATCCGCGCCCTGATGGGTGATGAACGCGGGGCGCAGGCTCGACTAGCTGAGGCAACAGGAATCTCCGTGCCCCAGTTGTCCAAGTACCTGCTGGGTCAGAAGTCGATGACCATTGCCGAGTTCGATGCTGTGTGCCGTGCGCTGAAGCGCGAGCCCTGGGAGGTCATGAAGATGGCTCAGGGTGGCCGCTACTGAAACCGCTACTGACAACTGACGCCGTAACTGACGAAACAGCCCCAGCCGCTATGGCTGGGGCTGCTGTCATTTCGGTTCCGACTAGGCGTTATACCCGTGGAGCCACCTGGGAGATTCGAACTCCCATCTACGCATTACGAGTGCCTAGATCGGCTAGACTTGTGAGCGTGAAAGCACACATGACTAGGCGTTATGCTATCCCGGTGTACTCCCTACTAGATCCGGCTACACTGACGTATCTACTGACGGAATCCGAGAGGCACTGATGAGCAGCAACGCAAGGCGGGGAGAGGTCCGACTCACCTTCGAGGCCGACCGACTGACGATGGCCACCGCATCACAGTGGCCATCGCACGACAGGACCGTGACTATAACCATTGGCACCGAGTCGGTCGAGATCACGAGCAGGGAGGCCGCGAAGCTCGCCCGCTGGCTGGCTGACGCGCTGGGGGTAGTGAACCATGTGGGCTAAGTCCCGCCGATGAGACGCGGCCACGGAGAGGGCTCGATCTACCAGCGGGCCAGTGACGGGCGATGGCTCGGCGTGGTCCAACTCGGCTACGTCGGGGGCAAGAAACGCACCAAGACGGTGAGCGCCAAGACGCGACGCGAGTGCCTTGCCAAGCTAAAGACTTTGCAAAGCTCGCTCGATATGGGGGTGCTGCCCACGTCGGCCACCGTCGAGCAGTGGCTGCGGTACTGGCTCGACCACGTGTTGCCAGAGTCGGCCAGGCCGTCCACGATCGCTAGCCATCGCTGGTACTGCACGGCGTGGCTGATCCCCCAGTTGGGCAAGGTGCCGCTGTCGTCGCTGTCCCCCGACCACGTGCGGGCCATGTACGCCGCGATGCGGAAGCACCGAGGCGACCGGACGCCGGACGGGTTGAGCCCTGCCACGATCCGGCGGGCGCGGGCCGTGCTGCAATCGGCGCTGACCGTGGCGGTGGACGAGGGTAAGACGCTACGCAACGCGGCCGAACTGGCGAAGCTCCCGGCTGCGGAGAAGGCGCCGCACCCTCACCTGACCGGCGACCATGCGCGGGCGGTGATCGACGGGGCTACGGACGCACGGGAGCGGGCACGTCTCGCGGTTGCGCTCCTGCTGGGCCTGCGGCAGTCGGAGGCGCTGGGGTTGACGT
>CAYZBB010000384.1:0-3353 GCA_964476495.1 uncultured Actinomycetes bacterium
GCGTGATCCGCTGCGACCCGCCGCCGGTGTCGAACGTGTACTCGTCCGATCCGGAGATGCGGACGTATCGCGCGTAGCCCTTCCACTTGCCCCCGCCCTCGTAATCGGCGCTGATGTCTTCGAGGACCAGCCCGAGATATGTGGCCGGAGCGGTGCCGGCCAGCAGCGCCTGCGCGTCCGACTCACTGGTCGTGCCGACGATGTGATAGACGAGTTCACGGCCGTTGGTCTGGCCAACCGTGAACTTGCGCGACAGGTAGTCTTCGGAGATCGTGCCAGCCATAGGTTAAGCGGTGAACACCAGCCGGCCGGTATCGGCCTTGCGATTGAGTTTCTCGAGCTGGGTGGTGGCCTTCTTCTGCTCCTTGAGCTGGTCGTTGGCGACGGATTCGCCCGCCCCCAGCCCACCGAGTGCCGCGACGCTGAACGATCCAGCCACATCGACCTTGGCCCTCGCCTCAGTCAGTGCGGCGTCAATCTCGGCCGGGTCGAACGTCGGGGCGTCAGGGCGGGTCGGGCTCTTGGTGGACGCCTCGGTCAGTCGCTTGAGGTTGTCAGCCTGACCCGTGAGCCCGGCGAGTTCGGCTTGCGCCGCCGCCAGTTCGGCCGCCGATTGCGCCAGGGCATCGCGTGCCGCCTGACGACGCTTCTCCGTCTCCGAATCGGCACTGGACGCGAGTGCGTCGCGGGCGTCGATGTTCTCCTGTCCGATCTGCCCAATAGCCTTATCGCGGGCCGCCTGGCGTTGCTCGGGCGATGTGACGCTGAATCCCAGGGTCTGGAGCGCCTCATCGACCGATTTGCCCAGATCGACGCCGAGCGCGGCGAACACATCCTTGAGCGGAATCAGCGCCTTGATGAAGTCGCCGATCATGTCGCCCCACGTGCCGGTGAGGCTGGCCGTGAGGTCGTACCAGATGATCTGCACGGCCGAGGAGATATCGAGGAAGATGCCCGCGATCGACGTTTGCAGGTCGGCCGCCACCTGCTTGACCGCCAGCCCCCAATCAGACCAGACGCCTTGCAGGTAGTTCGTCCCGGTGAGCCAGGCCACCTTGAGCCCGGCCCAGAGGATCTGCGCCGCAAGAAGGATGTCGCCGCCGCTCAATGCGTCGGAGATCCCCTGAAACGTGGTCCGGGCCAGCGTGGCGAGCACGCCGAACTGCTCACCCAGCCACGCCAGGGCCTGACCGCCCGCGTCGGTGTACTTGAAGAACGCGACAATCCCCGCGCCGAGTGCGATCGTGACGAGTCCGATCGGAGAGAGGATCGCACCGAGGACCGCCCCGATGGCTCCCAGGCCCGCCGACACGATCCCGAGCACCGCCCCGAGCCCGGAGATCGCCGCCGCCAGGGCGACAATGGCCCCGCCCGCCGCGATTAGCCCGACGGCGACTTGAGCCACGGTCACAATCAACGCCTGATTCGCCTTGACCCACCCGACCACCTGCACGCCAATCGAGGTGATCGTGCCCGCGAGTTCGGTCAGGATCGGAGCCAGCGCGGCCCCGATCTGAATCACCACCTGTTTCGCAACCTTGGCCACAATATCAAGGGCATCACCCAGCCGATCGGCCGACTCTGCGCTCTCTGTGGACATGACGATCCCAAGGTCGCGAGCCTCCTTGGCAAGGGCGTCGTAGTCGTCGATCAGCGGCAGCAGTGCTGTGCCCGCCTTGCCGAAGACCTTCATCGCGGCGGCAGCCTTGGCAGTCGGGTCGGGGATGCGTCCGATCGCGCCCGCGATGGCCTCGAACTGCTGATCGGGCTTCATGTGGTTGAGCTTCGCGAGGCTCAACCCCAATTCGCGGAATGTCTCCACCTGCTCGGCTCCGCCGAGTGCCCCCTCGATCAGGGCCTTTTGCATCTTTCGTACGCCAGATTCGACAGCAGCGAGATCGGTGCCCGTCTGCGTTGCAGCGTGCCCCAGCTCGGAGAGGTTCTCGACCGACATGCCCGTGCGGGCGCTCATGTCGGCCAGCTCAGAGCCGGTGTCCGCAAAGACCTTGGCAGCGGCGAACAGGGGTGTAGCGATCGCCGCACCGAGCCCGGTGGCAATGCCGCCCACGGACGCCAGCCCCTTGCCGAATGCCTGGAGCTTCGCCTCGGCGGCTTTCAGGCCAGCACGGAGCTTGCTATCCTCGGTGAAGATTTCGACAAACGCGCGACCCGCGCGAATGCCTGATGCCTTACCGGCCATAAGTTGCCCTGGGAGCCAATGCGATGAAGCGTGCGATGTTGCTGATCGGTGTGCTGCTCATTGCGGGCTGTGGCGAGCCGACGTTCGACGCATCGAGCGACGCAGCCGAGCGAGCGTCAGTCGAGCGGATGACGCGAGACCTGAGCCCGACCGACAAGCAGCGATTTCTGCGGGGCGTGCTGGGGGACGCGATGAAATCGGCCGCACGTGCTCGACGCGCAGGCAAGACGCAAAGCGCGTCGGAGTCCGCGAAGTCGCTGCACGGCCTGACGGCACAGCAGATCATGGCGAAGGGGGATGCGATGGGGGCGAAGTGATGCCCCGCGATCGGGCTGCCCGCAGGACATCGCGCGTCAACTGTTCGACACTGACGCGCGGGCGTCGACGGTTTCGGATTCGCGGCATGAACTCGTCGGGAGCGAAGGGCTTGGGCCGCTTCTTGGGGTTGCGGTGACAGTTGGCGAGAAGAGCCATGAGCGAGGCGGTTCGGCCCCACTCGGCCCGGTTGCGGCCTTCCGCCATCAGCATCAACTCGCGGAGCGTGAACGGCCCCGGGTCGACGCCGACGATCCCGGCGCAGTGCCAGATGAGCCGATCAACTTCTTCGCCAGTGATGCCGCGTCCATCGCCTCCATCGTTTCTGTCATCTGCCGAATCAGGTGAGTCGCTACTTCGTCGCTCTTGGCGAAGATTTTCCTGATCCCCGCCCTGACGCGGGGGTCGGGGAAAAAATCGATGTATTCCTCGCGAAACGCTACGAGTGCTCCGGCCAGCGCGTCGCCGCCAAGACCGCGCCCGAACTGGAGATCGTCCACGTTGCGGGCGTCGGCCTCATCCTTGCAGAGCACGTACAGGACATCGACAAACGTGATTGTGTCGTTCAGCAGATCGGCCAGCGGGCGGAATCCGTCCTCGATCAGCTTGCTCAGATTGATGTCGAGCAAGCCTTTGACGCGCTTGATGCTCGCCGCGTTGATCGCGACCGTCCACACATTGCCCGATGCGTCAGCAAAGGTTTTCATGAGGCGTTACGCATCCACAAGGGTCGAGCCGTTGGAGCTGACGCGCCGGGCAACGTTGGTCGGGTAATACGCGGGCACGACCGTCACATCGACCAGCCCCACGTCTTCGAGGGCCTCGTTGACGGTGAACT
>CAYZBB010000385.1:0-3345 GCA_964476495.1 uncultured Actinomycetes bacterium
GGCCTGTTCCGTGCGTCCCGTCAGATCACAGGCGTACTCGCCACCGATGCGGCATGCAAGGAGTTGGTCCAGTTCGTGGTCGGCGGTTCGTCGCTGGCCCCACGGCTGCCCAATGCGGCCTTCGACCTGCTGACGATGGCCGACGACGCGACGGTGGCCGACCTGCTGGCGCTCGACCTGGGCGGGCAGTTCAGCCTGTCCAATCTGCCTATCCAAATCCCAGACGACCGGGTGATGGTGGTCGAAGGGCACACGGAGACGATCGGCGCCGAGGAGTGGCTGCTGACGTTCAACACGAGCCCGTCCACGACATCGCTCCCGCCTGAAGGTTGGTACTACGCCTATGTGGACGACGCCGCGACGTTCATTGATGACACCCCGCCCGCCTACATCGCCAACCGCTAGGAGACCCGATGGCTTTCCCTCCGCACACGTGGACGTATGAGGCGCTGACCTCCACCCTGCTCAACCTGTTGGAGTGGAAGGGCAAGCCCAAGGCGAAGATCGAGTACCCGACGGCGCAGTCGATCCCTGACAACACGTGGACGACGCTCACGAACAACGCCAGCAACCCGACGACCGTGTACGACACGGATTCGATGGTCGACAACACCAACCGCCGGCTGAAGGTGCCGACCGCCGGCTGGTACGTGGCGACCGCATCCGTGGTGTTCGCCGCGAACTCGTCCGGGCCGCGTAAGGTCGCCGTCCGCCGTAACGGCACCCTGCTCCACGCGACCTACATCGAGCCGGACACGTCGACGCAGTGCCCCGGCCAGGTCGTGTCTGACCCGGTGCTGTGTGCCGTGAATGACTACTTCGACATTCAGGTGCTGCAGGGCTCCGGCGGGTCGCTGTCCACCTATAACGGCGGCGACGGCGTGTCGTCGCTGTCGGTCTACATGGTCGATTCGGCCACCTCGTAACCCCATCTCCTGAAAGGAAACGCCCATGCTCAGCATCCGGGCGCGGCTTCTGGCTGCGCTGACCATCGCCGCGCTTCTGGCGCTCGTATTCACGCCCACCTCGGGCGCAGCGTCGTACCCGATCATCGGCCGCATCCTGTCCACCTACACGGCTGCGGGTGGCGCCGACGAGCTCGGGGAGCCGCTGGGCGCTGAGGTCAAACTGGTCAGCTTCTCGCGCAACACCTACCACCAGCACTTCGAGGGCGGGACCGTCTACTGGGACGGGTCGCAGGGCGGCAAGGTGTGGCAGAACGGCAGCGTGCCATCGCTGTCCGGGGTGTCCGCCGAACGTGACGCCCTCGGCCGGTACGGCTACCGGCCCGGGATGCTCTACCGGTCCGCGAAGCTGTGCAACGCCACCACCGCGGACAAGCGACTCATCACGGCCATGATGCACGGCGGCCTGATCCTCGATCTTCGCACGTCCGGCACATGCTCCGAGCCCGCGTTCCCGTCCGTCGTCGCCAAGCAGCGCATCAGCATTCCGAGCCACGCCGACTATGTGCGTTACGTGACGGGCAGCACTGAGCGGGCGCAGTTCGGCAAGGCGCTGCGTGCCATCGCCGACGCACCCGGCCCCGTCTGGGTGCATTGCACCGCGGGCAAGGATCGCACCGGCTGGGTTGTGGCGATGGTCATGTACGCCATCGGCGCTGATACGGGCGATGTGCTGGCCGAGTTCCTGCGCACGTCCGGCGCCGACGAGGGCAAGTTCTTCGACGGCATGGACGCGATCGCCACCAAGTACGGAGCCGGCTCGGACACGAACGGGCGCGCCGAATACCTGGCCGCGATCCTCGGCTCGGACCATGAGGCCGTCATCGCCAAGCTCCGCGCCAAGTTCGGCGCCTAGTCGAGCGCAGCCTCTGCGACCTTCCGCAGCCTCTGCGACCTTCCGCAGCCAGTCGGCGCGGGTCTGGTCGCCGCGGGCTGCGTCGATGCGGGCGATGAGCTCGGGCGGCATTCGGACGATGACTTGGGGGCTGGCCGGTGGTGCCCGACAGGGAGAGACAAGGACATGACCGCAAGGTGCCTCTCGTGATTCCGTGGCCCGATCCACCCATCATCGCGGCGATCATCGCCGCCCTCGGTCTCGCGTTCGGCGCGTGGCTGACGTGGCTTGCCTCTGGCGCGTCCCGGCTGTCCGCCCGCATCGAAACGCTCGAAACCCGCATGGCGAAGGTGGAGAGCGAGAACGACACGCTGCGCGGCGAGAAGAACGACTTGCTGATCTTGGTGTCGGCGATGGCGTCATTCATCAACCGGGTTGGCGTGTGGGCGACTGCCGGGATGGACCGGAAGCGGAAGCCGAAGCCGTCGCCGCAGATCGTCGCCCACATCGACGCCGAGCCGTGGATGCCGGATCCCGAAGACGTCCGCGGCTGACCTTGCAGCGTCGCCCGCACGCTCCAACTTTGACCCCCGCCGACTTGGAAGGACGCACCTGTGATGCCCGGACCGCGCAAGTAGAAACCGGCCCCACTAGCTCAGCGGACAGAGCGCCTGCTTCGTAACCAGGAGGCCCGGGGTTCGACTCCTCGGTGGGGCTCCACTCCAACCCCGATCACTGGAGGAACCGTGAACATCACACCCGCCACCACGGACAAGCTCACCGCCGCCGTCAACCTGCTCCGCAAGTGGGGGTTCACCGTCGTGCAGCGCACCGGCTGGGCTGACAAGCAGGCCCGGTCTGACATCACGTTCACCCCGCGGGCGATCATCAACCACCACACGGCGGGCGATGGCACGTCCGACGCCATGCTGTTCGACAACGGCAACGGCATCGTCCGTGGCCCGCTGTGCCACTTCACCACCTACCGGGACGCCGTGGGCACCATCGTCCTCGGTGCTGCCGGGTACGCCAACCATGCGGGGATGAACGACCAGGGCTCAGTGGAGGCCGTGATGGCTGGCCCGTCGCTGCTGTCCCAGGTTCAGCCGGGAGCCGACGACAACTACTCCGCGAACCGCTACACCATCGGCATCGAGCACAAGGCGGCCACCACCATGACCGCCGCCCAATACCGCTCAGCGGTCGCCCTGAATGCCGCCCTGGTGCTCGCGTTCGGCTGGTCCAAGACGCGGCCCCCGGTGGGCTCCCACAAGGAGATCACCCGCCGCAAGCCGTCGGACCCCGCCGAGGACATGGCGCGGTTCCGGCGTGACGTGGTTGCGTTCATCGCAGCCAAGGAGACAGCCACCCTCGCCGTGCCGCCGCCCATTGTCAGCCCTGGTCAAAACTCGGAGATTCTCCTTGGGGTCGCCAACTGCCAGTCCTATGACGGCGACCGCAGCGCCGCCGCATGGGATGCGCGAGGCCGTCTGATGGCCGCACAGCGCCGCAACGTGTGGGCGCTCACCGAGACCACCGAGGCGG
>CAYZBB010000386.1:0-3343 GCA_964476495.1 uncultured Actinomycetes bacterium
CCAGGCCGCCTGATCGCCGCCGCGGACCGCGGCGACCAGGTCGGCTACCGGCTCGACGGTCATGACGACGGTTCTGCCGCGAGGCCGGCGGCGGCTGCCTCCTCGAACAATGCGTCCCAGGCCTCGCCGGGCGAGAGCCCGCCGCTCATCCGGGCCGCCACGGCACCGGCGGCATAGGCGGCGCAGAATGAGGTGCCGGTGGCTCTTGCCCGGCCGTCGAACGTCACCGGCTGGCCGTCGGGCCGGAGGAGGGTGCCCGTGAGGAAGGCCGCCGTGAAGGTGCTCACCGAGGTCACGGCATCGACCCAAGGCAGCTGTTCGCCGGAGGCGGGCAACTCCGCGCCACCGACGGCGATCACGTCGGGTAGCGCGGCCGGCCAGGCCGGTGAGGATGCGCCGTACCCGCCCAGCCATCCCGGTTCCACGACATGGTTGCCCGCAGCCGCGATGATCATGGTGTGGTCGCGAATTCGCGCCACGGCCCGCGTGAACAGCAGCGGAGCCTGACCGTCCGTCGTGAAGCCGCCCAGCGGCATCAGCAGGATGTCGACGTCCTCGTCGAGGGCCAGTTCGACCATGGCGGTCACAACATCCCAGGTGGTGTTCTCCTCATCGGCGGGTGACAGAACGCCCCTGAAACAGACCTCGGCGTCGGGTGCCACTTGATGGATGAGATCTCGCACGAAGACCGAATGGCCGGCCCGCGTGATCGGCGGCGGATCGGTGTCCAGCGACTCCGGCGTCCGCACGTCGATCAAGCCGATCCGGACGGGCGACCCCGCTCGGCGAGCGTCGGCCATCGCGACACCCGGATGGTGGCTCATCGGAATTCGTGATCCGCCGGTGGGTATGAGGTGCACTCCCGACGGGTGGCCCGCGCCGGCATGGGGGTGGAAGCTGTGCGCCATCGGAATCCGCGACCCCCCGAAGGGATGGATGCCGAGTCCCATCGGAATCCGCGAGCCACCCCTGCCCATGGCCGCCGCCGGCGCTTCTCGATCCTTGCCCAGGGCCGGTACCCAGCCGCCGAATCGCGCGCTGATCCGGCGCCGGAGTTCGAGCAGCAGCCCGTCGACCTCGGGCACCTCGGTGTCTTGCCGGATGACCTTCAGCCGGGTCAGGCGGAGTTCGGCGCTGTCGTCGGAGACCTCGCCGGTCAGGTCCAAGTCGCGGAGGGTGGCGAGGAGCAGGTCCTGGTGGTGGGTCTCCACGACGAGTCGTGCGGGCTTCGCGGAATCAGGCGACGATGCGCTCGAGGTGGTGTCCTGCGATGGATCGTTCATGGACGTGCCTTTCAGAAACCGGGGTGCCGGCCGTCTGCCGACATTCTTCCCCACGGGGCGGTGCGTGGACAGACCTCGCTGTGAGGTCCACTCGAAGGACGCCGATCGCTGGTGCGTGATGCAGGCGCCGATGAGAATGTCCCCGTGATCGATGCCAGAACCGTGGCCGAGGAGGTCGCGCGGGCGGTCGACGAAAGGGCATCCGCGGCCGTTCCGCAGGCCCGGCGGGCGGTCCTCCAGCTGGCGGCGGCCGATCCGGCGTCCCGGTCGATCGCCCAGCGCGCGCTGGGTCACGGGCTGCTTCTGGGCGGATCGCTCGACGAAGCGCTGGCGGCACTCCGCGCCGCCGTGCGACTCGCGCAGCGCTCCGGTGACCGGGTGCTGGTCGGGGAGGCGCGGGTGAAGTTGGCCCACGGCCTGCTCATCTCGGGCAGAGTGAAACGCGCGCTGGCCACGATCGACGCGGCGGTCGACGACCTGGCTGGCGCCCCGGCCATGCTGGCCCGGGCCTGGGGTACTCGGGGGCTCGTCCATCGGGAACGGGGTGAGTTCGGGCCGGCGATCGCGGATTTCGATCGTGCGGTCGCCTACCTCCGCGGTGCCGGCGACGACCTGGGATTGCAGCGTGCCCTGATCAACCGCGCGGTCACTCGCATCGACACCTTCGACATCGGCCGGGCCGTGACGGACCTTCGTGAGGCGGACGCCATCGCCGAATCCGCACATCCCGCCGCGCGGGGCCTGATCGCGGCGAACCTCGGACATGCCGCAAGCGTCGGCGGCGACATTCCCGAGGCGCTGCGTCAGTACCGTCGTGCGGAGGACATCCTGCGTGCCGAAGGTGCCCAGTTGGGCAGCACCCTGGCCGATCGCGGTGCCCTGCTGATCCGCGTCGGCCTGGCCGACGAGGCCTTTGCCGACCTGTCCTACGCGCTCCAGCGGTCGATCGATGAGGGCCGCACGCTACGGAAGTCGGAGCTTCAGCTGCTGCTGTCGAGCGCAGCGGACCAGTTGAACGATCCCGCCACCGCGCATGCCGAGGCGCGGCGGGCGCTGCGAGGGTTCCGTGACGAGCACCGCCCGGTCTGGGCGGCGGCCGCCGGGCTCGCGGTCGCCGGCTCGGCGTTGCGCCTGGGCCGCAAGCCGCGCTGGCGCACGGTGTCGGCCCTGGCCGAGGTGCTGGTGGTGGCGGGTTGGGTCTCGCAGGCACAGGACGCCTGGCTGTTGGTCGCGTCCATCGCACCGCCGGGGCCACGCGGGGCGGCGCTGGCGTCGATCGCGGAACACCGGAGTCGCGGCCCGGCGCTGGTGCGTGCCCAGGGCTGGTACGCCCGGGCCTTGCTGCTCGCCGACGATCCGGAGGCGGCGGCCCGGGCCGTGCGCAGCGGCCTCGGCATCCTCGACCAGCATGTCGTCGCGGTCGGTGCCGACGACCTGCGCGCCGGCCTTGCCCGGCACCGCCTCGCCCTCGCCGGGCTGGGCGTCGATCTCGCGCTGCGCCATCGCCGGCCCACCGGCGTCCTCCAGGCGGTGGAGCGGGCGCGGGCGACGGTGCTGGTTCGCGACACCGTCCGGCCGCCCGCCGACGCGGACCTGGCCGAGCTGCTGAGCCGGTATCGCGTGGCACGGGACGGACCCGCCCGGGTCGATCTGGTTCGGCAGATCCAGGAGCGAACGCGGACCCGGCGCGGCGGCGGCGAGCTGCTCCGGCCGGCGTCCATGCGGGCCGTGGACCGCCGGCTCGGGGACGCGGCGCTGGCCGTCTGGTTCGTCCGGGACGGGCGCCTGGCGGCGGTGACCAGGGTCGCCGGTCGGAGTCGGTTGCACCGGCTCGGCGCGGAGTCCGAGGTCCGCTCCTCGCTGGACCGAATCCTGTTCGCCGCCCGGAGACTGGCCCGGGAGGGGCCGGGGGAGCGCCTACCGGGGACTCTGACCAGGCTGATCGGCGACGCCGCGACGGCCCTCTCCGACGCGGTGTTCGGCGGCCTGGACGAACTGCGCGACCGCGACCTGGTGCTGGTGCCGCCACCGTTCCTGCACGCCACGCCCTGGCACGAACT
>CAYZBB010000387.1:0-3318 GCA_964476495.1 uncultured Actinomycetes bacterium
TCGACGTAGAAGTCGATCTGGATGGTGCCGGTCTTGAGGCCCCGACCCTTGCGGTGCCACGTGTTCCCGAACGTGGTCTTCGACAGGACCGTGGCCTCCTGGGTGATCGTGACCGCCGACACCTGGTCGGAGATGTCGATCGCCGAGGCGGTGGTCGCGTCGGTCCAGTCGAGCGTGATGGTCGGGTCCATCAGGTAGGTGGTGGCTCGCGCCATCGCTTCTCCTAGGCGGTGATCTCGACGCGGAAGTCCGCGCCGATCGCGTTGTCGTTCGGGTTGGTGGCGATCGAGTACGTGCCGCTCGTCATGTCGAGGAGCCGCAGGTTGCTGACCGTGCCGTTGAGGGTGCGGTTGGCGTAGAGCGCCGCTTTGACCGACAGGGCACCGGTGCCGGACACGATGGCCTCGAGCGTGTCGACGGCCGTGGGGTCCTGCGGACCGACGATGAGCGTGACCGTGAGGGTCACGATGTCGGTGTCCCGGGCGGCCATGTAGTTGATCGTGTCCGGCGGGTAGATGATGAGGCAGGGCAGATGCACCGGCGTGTGCGGTACGTCCTTGTAGACGGTGATGGTGCCGTCGATCTCGCTGAGCGTCTCGGCGAGCGCCGCCCGCACGTCGGCCAGGTTGACGCTCATCGCAGCAGCAGCTCTCGCCGGCGGTACGGGGCGAGCAGCGACTTGACGTCGGGGTCGATGGTCGTGAGCCGCACCCCGCCGAACTCGCCGAACCCGACCACACCGGTCGGGGTCGAGCGGCGGTTCACGAGGCGGATCGCCCAGATCAGCGCCGCCCGTTCGACCGGTGCCGGCGTGGCGGGCCATCCCCACCGCGCCGTGACCTGCACCGTCTTGGGTCGGATGCGTGACCATGGGAAGGTGCCGGTCGAGCGGATCGCCGTCACCATGCCGTCCCGGTTCGTGTCGTACACGAAGTCGGTGGTCGCCGTGTAGCTGCCACTCTCCTGCGTGTCGATGGCGACGGCGAGGTTGGTGGCGTTGGCGATGTCGTCGAGCTCGTCGACCTCGAGCAGGTCCCGGGTGGGCCTGAACGTGCGTGCCGTCGCCGAGCCCGGGACGGTGAAGGTGCGGAAGCAGTATTCGTCGATGGCCGTCGACACCGCGTCGGCGACGGCGGTGTAGATGGCGTCGAACGCGGACGACTCAACCGCCCCGGACTGGAGCTCGTTGCGGATGTCGTCTGCGGTGATGTAGGCCACGGCGCTGCTCCGGGGTGCCGCACCCCGCCCACACCAGGCGGGGGGTAGGGCGGGGTGCGGTGATCAGGGGTGGATCAGGAAACCGCGGTGGCCGGGAACGCCGGCTCGCCCAGGTTCTGGATCAGGCACAGGCTGTTGACCCGGATCTCCGGGCTGAAGATCATGTAGCCCCAGGTCACGTAGCGGACCGATCCGGTGTGAGCGACCACCTGGTCGGCGGTCACGGTCTGCGGCGGGGAGTCCTCGAAGTAGGCGAAATCCGTGTTGTAGACCGCCATCACCGTGTCGTCCTCGCCGGACTTCTGGACCTTGTTGGTCACGACCACCCGCAGGCCGCCGAACCAGCGCTGCCCGGCGCCGTCGACGTAGGCGCCGACGTTGCTGGGGAAGGTGCCGTTCATGCCGGCGATCGGGCGGCCGTCGCTGTCCGAGGCGGACAGCAGCGAACGCCAGCGGGCCGGGGTCATCAGCACGTACTGGGCGTCGCGCTCGTCGTTGATCTCGATCTTCGACGCCGCTTCCTGCACCACGCCGTAGTGCTCGGCGAAACCGGTGACGGTGTAGCCGCCGTTCACGGTCTGGGTGCCGTCGGCGAGGAACACGCCCTCGACCTCGCCCGAGGAGCCACTGCCCCACAGGGCCTGGCGGTCCTGGTCCTGGTAGTAGCGCTCGAGCATCTCGGCGAACAGCCGGTCGGGGCGGACCTGACCGAGCTGGATGGCCTGCACCGACAGATCGCCGTACCCGCCGATCGTGACGGCCGACAGGGTGACCGAGGTCGACGCCCACGAAGCGGTGCTGAACGCCTGGTTCTCAGCCGACTGCGCACCCATGCCGGGGGCGACGGTCTCCTTGGGGATGATGACCGACGCCGAGCTCAGCCGCCCGTACGAGGGGGTGCCGACCAGGGTGTTCAGGAACGCACGCCGGCTGACGGCGAGCGGCTGGTACTTGTCGACCAGGTACTGCGGGACGACCAGGCCGACGAGGTCCGAGGTCGCCGACGCGGCGCGCTCGATGTTGACCTGCTCGGTGTGCTTCTCGAGCCGGTAGGCGGCCTTGCTGTCGCTCTTGGCCCGGTACACGTCGAGGAAGAAGTCGTGCTCGCCGCCGTCGCGGTAGATCGGGCCCTCGGGCTCGATGGTCACGCCGGGCATCCCGGGCCGGCCGCTGTTGGCGTTGGTGGCGTCGCCGAGGCTCGCGGACAGTTCGCGGCTGCGGGCGATGTCCTGCTCGCGCTTGATGAGCTTCTCGAGCTGCTCGCTGCATCGGGCGATCTCGGCTTCGGCGGCCTCGTAGGTGGCGCGCTCGTCGTCGTTCAGATCGGCGGACCGCTCGATCACGGCGTTGTCGAGCTCGTCGAGCTGGGTCTTCAGTGCGTCACGGCGCTGCTCGAGCGCCTCGATGCGCGGGTTCCGCATGGTTCCTCCACGGTGTTGGCTGGGGGTCCAGGCGGTTCCGCACTGAGGTGCGGGCGACGAGGATCAGATGACAGTGTACAGGAATCAATGACGGTCGATGTGCGACCAATCAGGGACGCAGCGAAGCGAGCTCCCGCAGCCGCCGGCGCTGACGGGCCTTCGCCTCCGCCACCGGATCGGCGAACATCAGATCCTCGGAACGCAGCACCGTCACCCGGGCATCGTCGAACGCCGGGGTGCGGACGAGGGCGATGTGGTCGAGCTTCACCTCGGCCCGCTCGATGACCGTCTTGCCGCCTGCCGCGCGCCGGATGGTCGTGCGCGCCGGGATAGAGCTCGCACCGATGCTGAGGCCGGTGTACAAGTTCGAGCGGATGAGCTCGAGGGCGTCGCGACCGGTGCTGGTGTCGAGCGCCCGGAACACGGCGTAGTGCCCGTCGTCGCGGTTCTCGTGGGACACGAGCACGGCGGCGGGGTCCTCGGTGTGGCGCAACATGAGCGGGATCGGGCGGGTCGACTCGTTGAGGCTGCGGTCGAGCGCGCCGCGCTTGTACACCTCGTAGCCGGGCATCGGCTTCGACACGTAGGTCGGGCGGTCCCACGGCAACACCACGCCCTCGATGGTGCGGCCGTCTTCCTCGTCGCTGACCCTGAGGATCAGATCCTCGAACACGACCTC
>CAYZBB010000388.1:0-3286 GCA_964476495.1 uncultured Actinomycetes bacterium
TCCTCGTCGCCGTCGCACACACCCGGGGCCGCCGGCGCACGACCTACGTCTGCCGGACCTGCCACGCCGCGTTCAGCGACCCCGACGCCGCCTTCCTGCACCGGGAAGCGATGCACGACCGCTGAGCCCAGCCCCGCACACCCCTGACCCTGCAACCCCGAAGGACGATCCCGTGAAGCCGTACTACCAAGACGACTCGGTGACGCTATACCTGGGCGACTGCCTGGAGGTCACCGACTGGCTCGCGGCTGACGTGCTCGTCACCGACCCGCCGTACGGGGTTGCGTACGAGTCCGGGTGGGTACCCGCTCGGACTCGTACGCCAATCGCGGGAGACTCTTCTACCGAGACCCGCGACGCCATGCTCGGCGCGTGGGGCGACAAGCCTGCTCTGGTGTTTGGGGCGTGGGACCAGCCGAGACCGGAACGCACCCGCCACCGCCTCCTGTGGTCGAAGGAACCCGATCCCGGCATGGGCGACCTGTCGATGCCATGGGGGCGCAGCGACGAAGAGGTGTACGTGCTCGGGTATGGCTGGGTGGGGCAGCGGGGGCCGAACATCATTCGGTGCCCGAAGCCTCCGGTCAACAACCGCGACGCCCACCCGACGCCCAAGCCAGTTGCGCTCATGGAGTCCCTTCTCCGCAAGTGTCCGCCCGGCACCATTGCTGACCCGTTCGCGGGCTCAGGCTCAACCCTCGTCGCCGCCAAGGCTCTCGGGCGCAAGGCCATCGGCGTCGAACTGGAGGAGCGCTACTGCGAGATTGCCGCCCGCCGACTCGCTCAGGACGTGCTCGACTTCGGGAGTATCACATGAAGCTGACCGAAGACCTCCGTACAGCCAGAGCCGCCTACGAGCGGCAGCTCTGCGCCGAACTGAAGGAGCACGCGGCCCGCTCGGTGCAGCCTCCCACCAGCCCGCAGGTGCTGGACCTGTGGGCGCACCTCCGAGCGCTCCGCGACGACGGCACCGCGGCGTGGGTCCTGGTCCACAAGATCCTCGACCTCGGCTGGCGGCCCATGGCGTCGGTGCCTACCGACTTCCCCCGCGAGGTCGTCACGAACCCGCGCGACGAGGAGCCGATGACCAGCCCGGAGGACTACGACGGCGACCTATTCGGAGGTGCAGCATGACCCAGCCCTACTACCAAGACGACTGGGTCAGCCTCTACCACGCTGCCGCTGGCGCACCTCAGCGCGCTGGACAAGGTCGTGTGGCGATGAGCGCGTTACGCCTTGCGGAGTTCCTTGGCTGTCGCCTGCTGCGACATGCCCACGATCTTGGCGATCCGGTACACCGTCATACCGGCGGCCTGAGCTGCGCGCATCGTCTCGCGTCGGTGGGTCATTGCGTCGGCCAGGCTGACGCGAGCATTGTCGACGCGCTCTTGGGCCGCGAGGAGACCTTGCCCTTCGCTCATGCGCAGTGGCCGATCAGAGCGGCGCGGAAGATGCCGGTGAGCGTCTGGATCGCGGGCGTGGGCGCTTCGATCTCACGGTGCCCGCAGGTGCCACACGTCCGGACGATGGTGGCGGGCTTCATGGTCTGCGGCTTCGTGCTCATACCCACCACGATACACAACCATGGTTGTGTAGTCAAGTGGACCCGGGAGGGGAAGTCGTGACCCAGCCCTACTACCAAGACGAGTGGGTCGTCCTCTACCACGGCGACTGCCTGGAAATCACCGACTGGCTGGCCGCTGACGTGCTGGTCACCGACCCGCCGTATGGGATCGCTGGTGGTCGACTGAGCCGCCACGATGCCGGCGGCAGGCAAGTGCACGCCGACGCGGGGTGGGACTCGCTCACTATCCGCGACAATGCGCTGGCACTCTGGGGCAACCGCCCGCGGGCAGTGTTCGGCACCCCGAAGCAGCCCGACCTCGAGCACCGAGGCGTCCGGCTGATTTGGGACAAGGGCGACGACTGCGGTATGGGTGATCTGTCGTGGCCGTTCGGTGCAACCTACGAGGTCATCTGGGTTCACGGCGACGGATGGGCTGGCAAGCGGCGAAGTTCGATCCTGCGCTCACCCCGCCTAACGAGCGACGCCTCGACCATCGGGCACCCAACACCCAAGCCTATCGCGCTCATGGAGACGCTGATCTCCTACGCACCGCCCGGCATCATCGCGGACCCGTTCGCCGGCTCAGGCTCAACCCTCGTCGCCGCCAAGGCTCTCGGGCGCAAGGCCATCGGCGTCGAACTGGAGGAGCGCTACTGCGAGATTGCCGCACGCCGACTCGCGCAGGACGTGCTCGACTTTGGATCGGATGCCTGATGCCCCGCACCGTCTCCACCGTCGCCGACCTCACCAAGCGCCACGAGGGCAAGCCGATCCGCATCCCCGACCTCCAGCAGCCCGGCCTCGACTTCGACGCGCCACGGGTCACCGTCCGGGGGCGGTACTACGGCATGCGCCCGGCCGAGGGCGGCTGGTGGTGGCTCGACGTCCGGCTGCGCAGCGGCGGCGTCCCCCTGCTCGACGCCCCGCTGCCGCCGAGCCACCCCTGCTACCTGACCGCCGAGGACCCCGCACGACCCGAGCCGGTCGAGCTGTCCCTGTTCGAGGAGCGCATCTGAATGGCGTGGCGGGAACTGGCATCGCAGCTAGCGAGCCGTAGAATTGGGGCGGCCCCGGAGGGTGTTGGAAGCACCTACCGAGGCCTGACCCACTCACTTGAGCTAGACAAGGAGGGGCTGATGCCTCATCGTAGCGTGCCCACCTCGGCGGTGCGGCCATGTGGCTGAAGACCGACGACCGGTTCCCCGAGCACCGCAAGGTCCGCAGGCTCACCGACGGCGCGTATCGACTGCACCACACCGCGATGTGCGCGTGCGCGAAGGACGAGACCGACGGCTACATCACCCGAGCCGACCTCGCCGACATGCAGCACAGCGAGCGCCTCGCCAAGTACATCCCCGCCCTGGTCGCCGCCGGGCTCTGGGAGGAGGTCGCCGAGGGCTGGCTGATCCACGACTTCCTCGACTACAACCCCTCCCACGCCCAGCAGGACGAGAAGCGCGCGGCCGACCGAAAGCGCCAGGAGGCCCGTCGCCAGAGGCTGATCGATGCGAAATCGGGGGTCGATCAGACCCCGACACTCCCGGGATCAGAGGGCGACACGCCCGAGATCACTCCACGATCGCAGGGAAAAAAAAGTACTACATTTCCGGATCGTTCCCCGGATCGCACCTCGAATCCTGACGACGGCGCTAGTCAGGACGACATGTCACGGCGTGACTCACGCGTGAGTCACAGCGGTGTCACGCGTGAGTCACGCGA
>CAYZBB010000389.1:0-3285 GCA_964476495.1 uncultured Actinomycetes bacterium
ACGACCGTCACATCGACCAGCCCCACGTCTTCGAGGGCCTCGTTGACGGTGAACTTCGAGACCTGGAACATGCCGCGCAGTCCCTTGGCCCCGCTGACCGAGATCAGGCCGTCCAGAAAGGCCAGTTCGATGTCGGTCGACTCCCAGAACGCATCCTCGAAGGCGGTGACGTCCGAGCCGCCGTCGTAGACCATTTGGAAGTCGATCGACACGTCGATCATCGTGCTGACCTGCTGCCGCACGCTCGCGGCGCGGGTGCTCGCATCGGCCAACGCTTTCTCGACATTGCGGGTCAGGTCCCGGACGTTCGTAACCAGAGACCACGACGGCGAGTTGTCGTACGGATCATCCGTGTTGCGGTAGAGCTTGAAATCCTTGCCGCGAGTGACGGACATGGCGCGCCCCCTTTCAGGCGTGAATCAGCGAACGGAATCCCGCCACATCGGCGGCAAGTTGGGGAGTTCGGCGGCGGCGGCGGGTCGCATGAACGGGCGGGCGGCGACGGCCTTGCGGGATCGTTTGCCGCGTGACTTCACGGTTGTGGAGCCGCCGTACTCGAGGGCCTTGAGCGAACCGGGGTCGATCGTGCTGTTGAGCCGGGCCGGGCCGATCACCACGCTCTTGGTCGTGCGGTCGAATGCGTAGTAAAGGTACTCGCGCAGGAATGAGACCGACCGCTTGCGGACACGGCCGGTGCTCTTGCTGGTCTTGGTGATCGTCCGCGACTTGTGCGCGGTGGGTGGGCTTCCTGGCGGGCTCGCCTTGTCGCCGTACTTGAGCGACTTCTGCGCGGTCTTGCGGACCATGCGCCCGAACTCGCTGAAAATGCGGTACGTCGCCTTGTCGAGCGCATCGAGCACGACCTTGCGGTCGAAGAATCCGCCCTTCAGCGTCTTGAAGTCGAGCGAGATCACGTCTGGTCGCGAGCCACCCGAAATGTCAGCGTGATGACGGAGGTAAACACCCGCTCGTCGTCCATGTGTGCCGGGAAGTAAATGGGCTCATTGGCCACGCGCACGCACTTCGCCGCCGTGTAGCCGGTGAGAGCCTTGCCGCGAAACAGATCGACGATCTCCTCGACGAGGAGCATCAAGGGGTCGGCCTCGGTCGGGTCGGGTGTGCACCGCTTTTGCACGCCGATGTCGATGGCGTACTCGTGGTCGTCCGAATGACGGGTGAGCGGCGTCACTCCGATCGAGGTCGGAACAACCGTAACCGCAAGATCCACTAGGTCGGGCAGTTCGTGCACGGGCACGTAGGCCCGCTCGGCCGTGAACGTCTGACTGAGCGTCGCCGCGTTGAGCGCGGCCGTGACCGCCTCGGCGATCTCGACAACCACGGCGCTCACAGGTCGTAGGGCTCCGACCCGATGTGCTTGGTGTGGACGCGGATCATCGACTGATGCGGATCAGCCCAGCGCCAGGGGGCCTCACCACCGAACGGCATGACCTCGAAGGTCTGCACGCTTTCACCAACCAGCAGATACACCGTGTCGCCTCGCGTGGGCTCGATCGCCGTGCCGTCAAACGCGAAGCCATCGGCCGGGATCAGAAAGTCCATGTCCGTCCACTCCATCCGAAGCCCACCCTGCCCATCGTCGAGCTTGAGCAACTTCGACCCGAACGTGGCGCGGGTGTCGACCGACTGGACGCCACGGGCGTAGACGATCGGCTGGCTGGCGTGGGCGGTCATCTCCACGGTGAGCGCGGCAAGGCCCCACTGGAGCAGGTCGGTTTGAGTGTTGGTGGCCGGTACGCGCGCAACCGGCGCGGACCAGCCGGGCGGCCAGTAGTACGGGGAGAAATAGCTGGGCGAGAAATAGGGCACGTCAGGCAGGGAGCGAGAGGGTCATGGCCGATCGGTTACCGTAGCGGTCGGCTGTCGCCACAATGCGGGTCGTGGACGAGTTGTTCGCCGCCTTGACCGTGATCGTCATCGTGGAACTGTTGCTGGCTCCGCTGATGACGCCGGCTGCCGCCGCCAGGCTGATGCTCATGAACTGGCGGGCGTTGACACCGGTCTCCACCACGATCGAGTCGAGCCCGTCGCTGGCGAGCTTGTAGCCGGTCTTGTCGTTGTTGGTCGCCACCGTGACGCCCGTGCCGCCGACCACGTAGACGCCGCCGCTGGCCCCGGCCGTGGCGTTGGGGAGAGCGGTCATTCCCTGGCGCACTGAGTCGTAGGGGTCATAGGCCACGACGCGGCATTCGCTCATGTAGGTCACCGCTCCGGTGCCCGTGGCTCGCACCACGAGCGGACCGAGAGTCCCCACATCGGCGGATGACGGCGTGAGCTTGTAGAGCCCATTGCCGACCTCCGCGACCGTGCCCGTGGGTGATGCGAACGACCCGCCGTTTTTCGAGAGGGTCACCGTCGGCGTCAGGCCGGTCACGCCGTTGTTCGACGTGTCGACCAGATAAATGAGGATGACTTTTGAGGTATCCTGGTATTGGTAGAGCTTCACGTGTCAAAGACCCCCGAAGATGCGGCCCACCGCAGCCCCGCCGCCCGCACTCGACCCATAGATCCCAAGGATCGGCCCCAATGCCTCGCACCAGAGCTTCGCGAGGACCACGTTTCCCGTCGGCTGCGCGGGATGGACCCAATCGGCGATCAACGTGTTGGCGGATTCGCTGAACGTCGCGAACGCCTGGCGGTCCCCCTTGTAGATCGTCGTGCCGTTCACCAGCTCGTCGAGCTTGGCCACGTACTGAGGCAGGAGGGCGTAGGAGTTGGCCGAGTAGCCGCCCGCGATGGGGGGCGCGTAGTTCAGTCGGTAGCACGGTGGCGAGTTGAGGACGACCTTGAAGCCGGCCGCGACCAGGGCGTTGCAGATCGCGGTCATGTTGTTCTTGTAGGTCGTCGGCGTCGCGGCCACGGCGTCGCGGGCGTCGTTGGTGCCGTGCATGATGCAAACGTGCGTCACGTTGGCGGCGGTGAAAGCGGTGATCGCGGCGGGAAGGAGCGAGCCGGCGGGGAGCCAATCGCCCGACGCCGTGCCGGCCGCCCCTTCGTTCGTGATTGTGAGCGTGTATTTCGGGAAGAGGCCGGCGAACGTCGAGGCGAGCAATCCGGCCGATCCCTGCTCGATGTACTCCGTGATGGAGTCGCCGATGAACCCGACCTTGAAGTTGGCGACCTTCGTCGCCAGCGGCAGGGCGTAGGAGGTGCGGACTTCGGGCGTCGGCGTTGCCGAGTCGGTCGCGCGGAGCCAGTAAAAGTACGTCGTTCCGGCCGTGCCGCCTGGCGTGTCGAGGTAGGTGGTTCCGGGTGTGGTCGCGGTCA
>CAYZBB010000390.1:0-3273 GCA_964476495.1 uncultured Actinomycetes bacterium
GACCTCCGGCTGAGCCGCTGGCTCTGGCTGCCAGACGTGGGGAAGCGCTGGCAGCTGGGGCGAACGTCTCCAACCGTCGAAAGGAAACACCATGCAGCACCTGTTCAGGCAGGGCACGCCGGACGCCGTCCCCGAGCCCATCCCGGCCAACGCCGGGCACGCCACCTACCCGGGCAACGTCGAGGACATCGTCGGCGACGTCAAGGGGCCGAACCTCCTCGGCGAGTACCTGCTCGCGGTCGAGGCCGAGCATGACCCGGCGACCGACAAGACCCGCGTCGGGTTCGACTACGCGGGGAGGTGGGAGGCGTGACCAGCCAGATCCAGATGGTGCCGGTCGATCTGATCGACCCGCACCCGCACAACCCGCGCCGCGACCTGGGCCCCGTCTCGGACGCCGAGCGGGCCCGCGTCACCCCGCCCGAGGACGGGGAGGAGTGATGACCACCCGCAGGGAAGTACTCGACACCGCGGCCGCGCTCATCACCGGCCAACGTGCCCAGGACTACGGCGACCCCGGCACATACAGCGACTTCCTCGCCCGCAAGGCGCAACTCACCAACGCGGGCGGGTTCGAGCCCGACGGACTGCCCGGGCACCTGTTCGACTTCCAGCACGCCCTCGTCGAGTGGGCCGTTCGGCAGGGTCGGGGCGCGATCTTCGCGGACTGTGGGCTCGGCAAGACGCCGATGGAGCTGGCGTGGGCCGAGCAGGTGTACCGGCACACCGGCAAGCCCGTGCTGATCCTGACCCCGCTCGCGGTCGGCTTCCAGACCGTCACCGAGGCCGCCAAGTTCGGCCACGACGCGGCCCTGTCCCGTGACGGCGGCATCCCGGCACCCATCACGATCACCAACTACGAGCAGTTGCCCAAGTTCGACTCCTCCAAGTTCTCCGGCGTCGTTTGTGACGAGTCCAGCATCCTGAAGAGCTACGACGGGGTGACGCGGGCGCAGGTCACCGAGTTCATGCGCCAGCTTCCCTACCGGCTGCTCGGCACCGCCACGGCGGCCCCGAACGACTGGATCGAGTTGGGCACGTCCAGCGAAGCCCTGGGCGGGCTGGGGCACATGGACATGCTGACCCGGTTCTTCACCAACAAGCTCCGCACGACCAGCAGCCGAGGCCGCGGCATGGGTGGCGAGCAGGTTCAGTGGAGGCTCAAGGGTCACGCCGAGGAGCCGTTCTGGCGCTGGGTGTCGTCGTGGGCGCGGGCCATGCGCCAGCCGTCCGACTATGGGTTCAGCGACGAGCGGTTCCACCTGCCCGCGATGAACGTCCATCACACCATCGTCAAGGCGAACACCCCACCAGTGGACGCCCTGTTCGACGTGCCCGCCGTGGGGCTCCGCGAGGAGCGCGAGGAGAACCGCCGGACGATCAACGAGCGATGCGAGGCCGCGGCCGCCGCGCTCGCCGACGCGGACTCAGGGGTGGCGTGGTGCCACCTGAACGACGAGTCAGCCCTGCTCGCCAAGCTCATCCCCGGCGCCGTCGAGATCAGCGGCGCCGACTCACCCGAGGAGAAAGAGTCCAAGCTCGCCGGATTCAGCCGGGGCGAGATCAAGTTCCTCGTCACCAAGCCATCGATCGGCGCCTGGGGGCTCAACTGGCAGCACTCCCACCGGGCAACCTACTTCGCCAGCCACTCCTACGAGCAGTGGTACCAAGCCTGCCGCCGAATGTGGCGATTCGGGCAGACGCACGAGGTCCAGGTGGACGTCATCACGTCCGAGGGCGGCCGCAACATCCTCGCCAACCTCCAGCGCAAGGCCGGGCAGGCGGACGCCATGTTCACCGCCCTCGTCGAGCACATGAATCACGCCCGCAACATCGAGCGGGCCAACTACGAGCACAGAATCGAGGTGCCGGCATGGCTGGCGTCCTGAAGCAACAGATCACCGACCGCTGGGCCATCTACAACGCCGACGCGATGGACGTCATGGCGGCCATGCCCGACCGATCGATTCACGCGAGCATCTACAGCCCGCCCTTCGCCGGCCTGTACGTCTACAGCAGCAACGACCGCGACGTCTCCAACGCGCGCAACTACGCCGAGTTTCGCGAGCACTACGGCATGTTCGTGTCCGAGATTCACCGGCTCACCAAGCCGGGGCGACTCACCGCCGTGCACGCCGCGCCGATCCCTGGCAGCAACACCGGCCGGGACGCCTACTTCGACTTCCCCGGCGACGTGATCCGGCTGCACGAGGAGAACGGCTGGGACTGGATCGCCCGGCACGTGATCTGGAAAGAGCCGCTGGCTGTCCGGCTCCGCACCATGAGCAAGAACCTCGCCCACAAGACGATCTGTGACGACGCCTCGTCGGCCGGCGTCGCGTCCGCTGACGAGCTGCTGATCTTCCGCAAGCGCGGCGAGGTCGAGCCGGTCATCCACCCGACCGGGCTCAACTATTACGCCGGATCTCAGCCCGTCCCCGAGGAACTGAACCGCTGGCGCGACTGGGACGGGAAACAGACCGAGAACCGCTACAGCCAATGGATCTGGCGCCGATACGCCTCCTCCGTCTGGGACGACGTCCGGATGGATCACGTGCTGCCGTTCCGGGACGCCAAGGACCCCGACGACGAGAAGCACGTCCACCCGCTACAACTCGACGTGATCGCCCGGTTCGTGCAACTCCGCACCATGCCCGGCGAGACCGTGTTCACCCCGTTCATGGGCGTCGGTTCCGAGGTGTTCGAGTCGGTGCGGCTGGGTCGGTTCGGGATTGGTGCGGAACTGAAGCCGTCGTACTACGTCCAGGCGGAACGCAACCTCGCCGAAGTGGACACGGAGTACGTCGAGGCGCCGTCGCTGCTCGACGTTATGGACGACGACGATGCCTGACCTCGGCGTCACGACGGACTACGTCCGCGGCTTCATCTGCGGCTCGGAGCTGTCCGGCCTCCTGCACGCGCAGGTCGCCACCCGCAGGCAGGTCCGCACCGCTACCGGCTGGCTGGTCGGCGCAGGCCTGCTCACGCTCGTCCTGGCCGTCCTCAGCAGCCCGGGGTGGTGGCTGGGGCTGATCGCCCCGGCCTGCTGGGCGGTGCTGCTGCACCTCGCCGTCCGGGACCGACGGGATGCCGCCGACGACCTCGCGCGGTTCCTCGCCGACCACCCGTGGATCAGGGTGGAGGCGGACCAGTGAAGGCCATCACCGTCCGTCAGCCGTGGGCGTGGGCCATCATCTACGGCGGCAAGGACGTCGAGAAGTACCGCGGCGCGCTCGGCCTGTGGGAGCTTCCCGACCACCTGCTGCGGGGTGT
>CAYZBB010000391.1:0-3251 GCA_964476495.1 uncultured Actinomycetes bacterium
CCCTCCCCCACGCGAAAGCCGCCCCTCTCCCAACTCGGGAGGGGGGCGGCTTTCGCGCGTTCTGGGGCTACTTGTCCGTCCAGTCGGCAGGGATCGAGACGGGGCCGAAGTCGTTGCACGTCCACGGCATGTTCTGCGCGTCGCGGACGATCTTGAACTGCCGGCCGGTCGTGTCCTGCCACACCAGCGCGCCCTGGTACTTGAAGACCACATCGACCGTGCGCGCCTCGGCAGCACCGTCGACCCGGCAGCCGACGAGGAAGTCCTGAGTGCTGACGAGCGCCAGCGTGGCGGGCGTCTTGGCTACCCGCTTGACGGCCTTCGCGGCGGGGCGCGCGTCGGCGGTGGTGGATGAGGCGACGAGCCCGCAGGCGATGAGTGCTGCCGCGATCGCGGCTGTGATGGTGCGTTTCATTGGGGTGGTTCTCCTTCTGGGTTATGGGTGGGTACTGCAAGGATCTCAGTCGCGCCGGCCGCGAGTGCACGTTGCTCGTCGCTCGCCCGTGCGTAGTAGCGCGTGGCGACGTTCTCACTGTGGCCCATCATCTCGGCGGCGACCCACGGCGGGACGACCGTCGCCATGTGCGACTCGGCGGTGCCGCGGGCGTCGTGCAGGCGGACATGCGGCACCCCGGCGCGGATCAGGGCCTGCTTCCACATCTCGTAGTCGCGCCTCGAGTCCTCCACCACGTCCGGCCCGCCGAGCCCGGGGAAGACGTATCCGACGCCGCCGGACTTCTCGCGCCAGACGGCCAGCATCTGCGCCGCCGCCGGGCCGAGGCGGACCATGCGCACCGACCGCAGCGTCTTGGGCGTGTCGACGACCATGCCGAGGCCACGGACGCGCGTCGCCGAGAGTGCCACGTCGAGGACGGCAGACGTTCCGTCGTCGGCGATGTAGACGCGTTCCCACCGCAACGCCAGTGCCTCGCCCTGCCTCAGCCCGGCCATGAGCGCCACGGCCAGGCGTGCCCGGTCGCGCTCGTCGGTGGTGCAGTCGATCACCCGCCGTGCCTCGTCGGTGCTCAGGCGGCGCAGGTTCGGCTCCTTTTTGATCTTGGGTGGTGCGGCCGGCCGGGCGACGTTCCGCAGCACGCGCCCGTCCGCCTCGGCCTGCGACAACGCCGCCATGAGCACGGCGCGGGCCTTGATGATGGTCCGCTCACTGAGCGGCTTCCCGGTGCGGGCGCTGGTGGCTCGCTTCATCTCGCTCATCAGGAGCCGCACGTGGTCGGTCTGGAGGTCCTGGAGCGGCACCTTGCCGAGGACCGGCTTCAGCCACCGCTCGACGTAGGACCGGTGGCGGTCGATGGTGGCGGCCTTCCGCTCGGCCCCTGGCAGGATCACGGCGAGCCAGTAGTCCAGCCACTCGCTGACGGTGGCCGAGTCGGGCAGCACGCCGCGGGAGATTGACGCCTTGAGCGCGTCCCGCTTCCTGATCGCCTCGGCCTGCGTCTTGGCGTAGATGTACTTCCGTGCGCCGCCGGCGAGGGTGACCGCAGCCACCCACCGGCCATCACCGCGCCGGTAGACGCTTCCCTCGCCCTGCCCCCGGCGCCTCTTCTGCTGCTTCACTCCACACCCCCAATCTCTGACAGCAACGTTGACAGCTTAGCCCGAAATGGCTGTGGCTTGCTACAGCTAGTTACACCCCTAGTCAAACGGGGTTTCGGTTCCGTCCGCCGCTCCCGATTCTACTCTTCCGACGCTCTCGTAAAGCGTAGGTCTGGGGTTCGATTCCCCAAGGCGGCTCAGAACGAAACGCCTAGCCGCAACCGGAATGGATAGGGTTGCGTCGCAAGGCGTCGGCGGCGACTGACAGCAAGCCTGACAGCAATACCCCCATTGCTGTCAGTGCGGCCTGCGATGATGCCACCACCCCCGCACCACCGCCGTCCGCGGGGGCTGGAGGGGGATGCAGGGATGACCGGCTCCTAGCTCGTCGCCTCGCGCGCGTCTCGCATGAGTGCCGCCGCGTCCATCTGCATCGCAGCGCACAGCGGGATTAGCACCTCCACCGAGATCGCCGCTTCACCCTTCAATGCCCGGTCAACCGTCGACCTGGGCAACCCTGACCTATCCGCGATCCAGTCCAGCGACCAGCGGTGCCGCGACTTCTGTGCGCGCAACTCGGCGGCGATGTAGCTGGTGATCGGCCCCACCAACGCCTGACGTCCCATATCGGAACTGTACCTAGTTAGGAACATTCGTGTCCATCCCCTTGCGTCCGTCCCTAAATAGGGATAGCGTTCCTGCCATGAACACCACGGAAGCCCGCGAGTACGTAGCAGCGGAGGTCCGCGCCGCACTCGCCCGCGACGGCCGCTCGGCCGCACAGCTCGCCACCGACTCCGGCATCCCGCGCTCCAGTCTCAGCAAGAAGATGCGCGCGCAGGTGTCCCTCACCGTCGAAGAGACGCTGGCCATCGCGGTCGCACTCAACGTCGACCCGGCCAGCCTGCTCCCGGCCACGACCGCACAGGTTGCGGCATGAGCTACACCCCAGCCCCCGGCGACCCCTGGGCCGACGACCCCACCGCCTACGATGGCGACCTCCTGACCGTCGCGCCGATCGCCGAGCGGGGCGACCCGTGGTGGACGTCGAAGGCGATGGCGGCGATCAGGCAGCTTGCCGCGACCGGTGAGCCCTTCACCGTCTACGCGATCACGCAGGACCCGTACGGCGTCGACGAACCGCCGAACGCCAACTACTTCGGCAGCATCACGGCAGCAGCGAAGGCGGCAGGGATCATCAAGGTCGCCGGCTACCTGCCCTCGCCGAGACCGAGCCGCAAGGGTGGCGTCTGCCGCTCGTGGGTGGGGGCAGCGGCATGATCACCGACGACCGCGAGCTCTACACCGTCCCCGAAGCCTGCCGCCTGCTGAGCCTCTCGGAGAGCCAGCTCCGCAAACTGATCAAGAGCGGCGAGATCACCGCCCTGCGCAGGGGCCAGCGGCAGATCGTCATCAGCCGCGAGGCCATCGACGCCTACAAGAGCAACCTCAAGCCCGTCCGCGACCCGGACGCCGCCTGAACCTGGTGGGCCGCATTGGGGGCGGCCCACCACACCCCAGAAACAACGATCGCGGCTCCCCCGCACCGGCCAAGGCAACAGGGGAACCGCCAACGAGAGGAATCCTACCGATGGTCTCCATCGACAGCATCACCGACACCAGTCGCGGCATCGTCAAGCTCACCGGGCCCTGCTCGATGTCGAGCCCCTGCCCCGGCCTGACCTGTCCCGAGCATG
>CAYZBB010000392.1:0-3249 GCA_964476495.1 uncultured Actinomycetes bacterium
TCAAGCGGGACGCGGTGGCCAAGGTGGTGCTGGCCAACCTGTTCAAGCACACCGCACTGCAGACGTCGTTCGGCGCGAACATGCTGGCCATCGTCGACGGGGTGCCGCGCACCCTGCGGCTTGACCAGATGATCAGCCTTTACGTGGCCCATCAGATCGAGGTCATCGTCCGGCGCACCCAGTACCGCCTGGACAAGGCCGAGGAGCGCGCGCACATCCTCCGCGGCCTGGTCAAGGCGCTGGACATGCTGGACGAGGTCATCGCGCTGATCCGCCGGTCGCCGTCCGCCGAGGAATCCAAGGCCGGCCTGATGGAGCTGCTGGACGTCGACGACGTCCAGGCCACCGCGATCCTGGACATGCAGCTGCGCCGGCTGGCCGCCCTGGAACGGCAGCGGATCATCGACGAGTTGGCCGAACTCGAGCGTGTCATCGCCGATCTGCGGGACATCCTGGCCAGGCCCGAGCGGCAGCGGGCGATCATCCGGGACGAGCTGACCGAGGCCGTCGACAAGCACGGCGACGACCGGCGAACCCGCCTGGTGCCCTACGACGGCGACGTGTCGGTCGAGGACCTGATCGCCGTCGAGGACGTGGTGGTCACGATCACCCGGACCGGATACGCCAAGCGCACCAAGACCGACCTGTACCGGGCCCAGCGCCGCGGCGGGAAGGGTGTGCAGGGTGCGGCCCTCAAACAGGACGACATCGTCGCGCACTTCTTCGTGTGCTCGACGCACGACTGGATCCTGTTCTTCACCAACAAGGGCCGGGTGTACCGGGCCAAGGCGTACGAGCTCCCGGAGGCCAACCGCAACGCCCGCGGCCAGCACGTGGCGAATCTGCTGGCCTTCCAGCCGGACGAGCGGATCGCCCAGGTCATCCAGATCCCGCACTACCAGGCGGCGCCCTACCTGGTTCTCGCGACACAGGGCGGCCTGGTGAAGAAGAGCGAGCTGGCGGCGTTCGACTCGAACAGGTCCGGCGGCATCGTGGCGATCAATCTGCGTGACGACGATGAGCTGGTCGGGGCGGTGCTGTGCTCCCCGGTGGATGATCTCCTGCTCATCTCATCGGAGGGCCAGTCGATCCGGTTCCACGCCTCCGACGAGGCGCTTCGCCCGATGGGTCGGGCCACGTCCGGAGTGTTGGGCATGCGGTTCAACCCGGGCGACGAATTGCTGTCGATGGACGTGGTGCACGAGGGCGCCCAGGTGCTCGTGGCCACCGAACGTGGCTATGCCAAGCGCACGGACATCGACGAGTACCCCGTGCAAGGTCGGGGCGGCAAGGGCGTCTTGACGATCCAGTACGACCGGCGGCGTGGCAAGCTGGTGGGCGCCCTCATCGTCGACCTGGACACCGAGGTGTACGCCATCACCTCCGGCGGCGGGGTCATCCGTACCCAGGCGCGCGAGGTGCGAAAGGCGAAACGACAGACCATGGGAGTGCGGTTGATGAACCTGTCGGAGGGCGACAGCCTGGTGGCCATTGCCCGGAACGCGGACGTGGAAGCGCCGACCGGACCGGACTCCGCCGGCTCCGGCGGAGCGTCGTCGTGACCGCGCCATCCGGGCCCGGTCCGGCGCCGTCCGCGGCGCCCTCCGCTCCGCCCCAGGGGGGTCGGCCGGACGACGCGCCGATGGCCACCCCCCAGCAGGTGGGTGCGCGCCCGGGCGGGCCGCCCCCGCCGCCACCCCGTGCCGGATCGGAAGCCGCGCGCCGGGCGAAGGCGCCGCGGCGGCCACCGCGGTTGGCGTCGCTGCAACTCAAGCGGGTCGACCCGTGGACGGTCCTGAAGATCAGCCTGATCGTCGCGATCGTCATGTTCTTCGTCTGGATGATCGCCATCGGCATCCTCTATCTGACCCTGGGTGCCATGGATGTCTGGTCGCGGATCAACGACACCTTCTCGACCTTGACCTCGACCCCCGACAGCCAGGCCGCGGGAAAGACCGACCTGATCACCGCCGGCCGGGTGTTCGGCGTGACCGCGATCATCGGAGCGATCAACATCGTGTTGTTCACCGCGTTGGCGACGGTGGCCGCGTTCATCTACAACGCCGCCGCGGCGATGTCCGGGGGAGTCGAACTGACGCTCGGCGAGCGGGACTGAGCGACACTTCCGAACCCATTGTTCGGTTCCGACCGATTTGTACGGCAGACTCGCGGACATGGATCTGGTCTTCACCACGGTCGCCCTGCCGATCGCGCTGGGCATCGTGATGCTCGGGCTCGGGCTCGGGTTGACCCGCCAGGATTTCGAACGGGTGGCGAAGCAGCCGTCGGTGGCCGTCGCCGCGCTGGTCTGTCAGGTCCTTGTGCTGCCCGCAATCTGCTTCGCCCTGATCCTTGCGTTCGCGCTGCCACCCGAGCTGGCCGTCGGGATGATGCTGCTGGCTGCCGCGCCAGGAGGAACCACCGCGAACCTCATCAGTCACCTGTTCCGGGGTGACGTGGCACTCAACATCAGCCTCACCGCGGTGAACTCGGTGATCTCCGTCATCACCCTGCCGATCGTGGTGAACCTTTCGGTGAGCCATTTCCTGGCCCAGTCCGACCGGATGGGCACCCAGCTGGACATCGCACTGCAGACATTCGTCATCGTGCTGCTGCCGGTGCTCGTCGGCATGACGATCCGGTGGCGGCGGCCGCGGTGGGCGCAGCGGATGGACCGTCCGGTGCGCGTGGCGTCACTCGGCATCCTGATCGTCGTGTTGATCGGTGCGATCGCCACCAACTGGGACCTGCTGACCAGTGAGTTCGGCACGCTCAGCCTGATCGCCGTGGTGTTCTGCCTGCTGAGCCTGAGCGTCGGCTTCCTGGTGCCGCGTTGGTTCGGCGCGCAGCATCGGCAGGCGATCGCCACCTCGTTCGAAATCGGTCTGCACAACGCGACCCTGGCCATCGTGGTCGCCAGGACCGTGCTGAACTCGGTGGAGGCGTCCCTACCCGCGGCGGTCTACGCGGTGGTGATGCTCCCGCTCGCGGTCGCGTTCGGGACGCTGGTTCGGGCCCGCTCCCGCACCTGGACCGAACCCGCGACCTGACCGAACCCGTGCGCGGCCCGGTGGAGGTTCGGCTGATTTGGGGTCGCCCCCGCCGTGGGGTAAGTTGTCAGACCGCGGTGCCGATCGGATCTGACTCGAACCGGCGCCGCGATTGCTTGTCGAACAGTCCGGCGAGCAGCGCGAGGGCCTATAGCTCAGTCGGTTAGAGCGCTTCCCTGATAAGGAAGAGGTCGGTGGT
>CAYZBB010000393.1:0-3209 GCA_964476495.1 uncultured Actinomycetes bacterium
GGTGCATCCGCGCTCCAGCGAACTGCCGGCCGACGCCGACCGCGCGCTGCTGATCGACTTCCTGCAGGGGCTGTTCCGGGCGGACGCGCCGCGCCGCCGGGGCAACGACGATGCCGTGGGCGAACTCACCGGCGACCTAGAGGCGGGCAGTCCCGAGGAAGCCCGCCGCATCCTCGAGGGCGTCTAACCTCCGATGGAGCGCAACGCCTCCATCAACTTCGTGCTGCAACGGGCTCTGCGGCGGATGGGTGCCTATCCCACCTCGTCGTCCGGCCCGCGCCCGGCCCAGATGGAGGAGGCGCGCTACTGGCTGGACATGCACGTAAGCCACCTTGCCGCGCGCAAGCGGACTTGGTGGCTGACGCCTGCCACCCAGACATTCCCGCTGATCGCGGGCCAGCGCGACTACGTGCTGGATGAGGTGCTGCCCACGGCGGGCGCTGCGAGCGGCGTCCAATCCGTGATCGCCCTCTACATCGACGAGGCTGCCACCGGCGCCGAGGTGGGCCCCGTGAACATCCTGCGCCGGCAGGAGTTCGAGGAAATCGTCGGCGTGAACACGACGGCATCCGGCCCGCCCTCGGCGGCGTACATCGACCGCGCCCAGCGGCCGACGTTGCGCTTCCTGGAGGCGCCGGATGCCGCGGTGTCCTATCTCGCCCGCATCGTGTTCCAGAGCTATGCGCCGGACCTCAAGGTGGGGCGCGACCTCGCGCGCCTCGAGCAGTTCCGGTCCGCCTGGACCCTCTACCTCGTGACGGCGACGGCCATGCTGATCGGCAACGGGCCGGTGCGGAAACTGCCCAAGGACGAGGTGGACGACCTGAAGCGCGAGGCGGACGCGCTCCTGCGGGATCTCGAAGCCTACGACGACCACGAGCAGCAGGACACGCCGGTGCGCGTCCAATACTTCGACGGGATCTGAGGCATGACGACGATCGCGCCGCGCGAGTATCTGTCCCGCTTCGCCCTGGCGAACCCGCTGTATGCCGAGGCGCTGCTTTACGCCTACGTGGCGGACGTGAGCACCGGCGCGGCGACGACGACGCTGGCGACGCTCTATCGCGCCACCACGGGCACGGAGGAGGAGGCGAACCCCTTCCGCCTGGACGGCGACGGCAAGCTGGCGCGGCCGGTCTATATCGACGGCCCGGTGGTGGTGCGGGCGCATCCGCCGGGGTCGACGCCGGTGCACGACACGGGCGTGCTGGGGCTGACGCAGAGGTTCCGTGGCGAGTGGGCGGCAACCGCCGGCGCCGATGCCGTGGTCTATCAGGTCGGTGACTTGGTGCGCGACGACGAGGCCGGGAACAACACCGGCTACATCTACGTCTGCGCCGAGGCCCATGAGGCGACGAACTGGGACGACGACCTCGCCGACGGCAAGTGGGTGCTGTTCTCCGAGGGCGGTTCTGGCGGCGGCGGGGGCGGTGGCAGCGGGGTCGAGGGCGAATTCACCATCTCGCTCGACGTGGGCACGGGCTCGGACAACTACATCCGCCTGGTAGGGTCCGACAGCGGCGATCCGGTCAAGGTAGAAGCCAAGAGCACGACCGATGACCATGTGACGCTGCGCTTGCTGCCCAAGGGCAACGCGCCGGTCTGGGTCCAGCGAATGCACTTCGGGGACAGCGCGCCCTCGACCAACCCCACGAACACCTTCAGCCGCATGGCGGTGAGCGCGCCCGTGGCGGCTGTCTCTGACACCGCCTACAACCTCGCCCGTATCGGCGGGGCCTTCTTCGGCACGCTGACGGGTGGCCCGGCTGGGCTGGGCCTGATCGTGGCGGCCGACAGCGATGCCATGAACGCGGCCGAAGGCGCGCAGCTTGTGTATTTCGGGCACAGCGTCACCGCGAACGCGATCGGCGGGCGCACGGTCCACACGAGCCGGCTGGATATCAACGCCAACGTCAATGCGGGGACGAACCAGTATTACGTCGCCGGCAGCCGCTGGACAAATGCCGGCGGCAGCATGGGCGGCGTCCACAACGGCCCCCTCGGCAATGTCTTTGCCGCGAACGACATTGCCGAACTCCTGGCGAAAACCGGATCGCTGCCTGGCGCCGGCGTGAACGTCGCGCAGTTGGTCGGCTACGAGATCAACACGGCAGCAGAGGACAACACGCAGGCCTATTGGCACCACGGCATCCAGGTCGTCCAGCTTTCCAACCACGTCACTCCGGCCTGGTCCTCGGATGCCGGGATCATCTTCGCCAACCAGCCACTGACTGCGGGCTCCTGGCGCAAGGGAGCGTCGTACGGCGCGATCAACGGGAAGTGGCCTTTCAACGCGCGCAACTCGCAACTCATCGGCACGTTCCCGGCCAATTCCAGCTTCTACAGCGACGCCTACGCCGCGCTGGATGGCATCGACTTCTCCCGGGTGGCGTTCACCCGCTCGTCCTTCCGCACGTCCGGCGCGATGCTGGACGGCAGCGACAACTTCGGCGCCCAGACCACGGCCGGCGTGAGCCTCCAGACCCGGAGCGAGATCAACGCCAAGACGGCGGTTGTGGCCTCTGTGACGGTCCAGGATGCCGGTCTGTTCGAGATCGGTACCAGTCCGACCCTGACCTTCGACGCGCCGCCGGGCTCGGGGACAACGGCGACAGCGACGGTTGGGACCTGGGTTGTCGGGAAGGTCGGCCGCATTGACGCTGGCGGCTCGAATTACGTCGCCGGCGACATTCTGACCGTGTCTGGGGGCACTGGCACCGCGGCGCGGCTGCGGGCGGCTCGCGTGAATGCCACGACCGGGGCGCTGACCGACCTTCTCCCGGTGAAAGCGGTGATGACGGGCTCCATCTCGGGGACCACGCTGACGGTGACGGCGACGGCCTATGGATCCCTAGCGGTCGGCGACCCGCTGCATGGCACGGGCGTCACCAATGGCACCTTCATCATCTCGAACGATGGCGGCGGGGCCTACACGGTATCGCGGTCGCAGACCGTTTCCAGCACGACGATTTCCGTGCAGGGCGACAGCGGCAGCTACACCGTGCAGCCTGGCACGGCGGCCTCGCTGAGCGGCGGCTCCGGCTCCGGCGCGACGGTCTCGCTGATGTTCGGCGTCGGCACTGTGACGGTGAGCGGGGCGGGCACCAACTACCCGCAGTTCCCGCCGCCGAAGCTGCGGAACAGCACGACGGGGCGCTACCGGGATGCAATGTTCCTGGTGAGCATGACCGCGAGCGCGGCGACGCTGG
>CAYZBB010000394.1:0-3199 GCA_964476495.1 uncultured Actinomycetes bacterium
GCCGGTCACCTCATGGGAGGCCAGCTACGACCGCGGCACCACCTGGCATGCCGCCATCGGGCACCCCGACCAGCCCACCACACCTTGCTGGCTGATCCGCGGCCCCGGATTCCCCGGACCCGGCGACACCAACCCATCGGACGGCATCCTCGTCGCCCGCTCCACCATGCCACTCATCCGGCTGTCCGACAGCCCCGAAACCGAGATCGAGGCCGCCGAGATCATCGAGGTATGGCGCTGAACACAACCCCCGAGGCTCGCTACAGGCAACAGCCCCCACGCTCCCAGACCGGGAGCGTGGGGGCTTTCGTGCGTTCAGGGCTGATCGGTGGGTCGGTTGAGGCCATTCGGCGGTAGGGCCGCGTTGCGGCGGACGGGCCCTTCGGTTTGCTCGGGCGAGGACACCACCGCCTGGACCTGGCGCTTGGCGCGCAGCTGCCACCCGACGAGCTCAAGATGCTGGTGCGGTCCATGTTCGTCGGGCCGTTCACCGTGGTGGACTACAGCGCCATCGAAGCGCGGGGGGGATTGGAACCTCCCAGCTAACCGATTCCATCGGGCTTCCCCCAGGGGGGAACGGCGGGTGCGCCAGACTCGAACTGGACACCGTCGGGTTGGCTACCGACTGCCTACGGTATACATCGCGCGCCATGGGCCATGACTCCCAGACACCCGCCGTTCCCGGTTCTGGCTAGACCAACCCTACCCGATCGCCAGCCGAGTACCGAGCGCCGCCATCGCCTCAGCGACCTGCTGCGGGCTGGTATGCAGGTAGTGCTTCTCGGTCACCCTGATCGTCGCCTGGCCGAGTATGTCGGCGATGACGGGGACCGGGATGTTGAGCGCCATCAGCACCGAGGCGGTCGAGCCGCGGGCTCCGTGGAGCGGCACCCGTCTCACGTCGGCCCGAGCCAGGGCGTCGAGCCACGCCTGATAGTCCCGTCGCGGGTCTTCGGGGTTGACGGGGTTGTGACCGGGAAAGACCCACCCGGAGGTCGGGCACTGCTGTTGCCATTGCCACAGGCTCAGCGCAACGGGTGCCGGTAGGGGTAGATGCCGATCCGAGTGGGACGACTTGACGTCGTCCACCACGAGGCCCACCTTGCGGCGGCGCTGCACGCTGGAACTGATGGTGATCTCGCCGGCCACCACCCCATCGTTATCCCAGAGCTTCACCCGGTCCCACGTCAGCCCGAGCGCTTCCCCCTGGCGCAATCCCAGCAGTAGAGCCACGGTGAGCCGCGCCCGATCACGCGGCTCGGGGTTGGCCGTCAGCACCTTGAGTACCTCGTCTACCCAGAGCACCTCGTGAGGGTTCTTGTCAGCCGTTGGCGAGCGGACGATACGTGCCGGGTTGCGGACGATTCGACCCTCTCTCGCAGCCACCTCCAGGGCAGCCTGGAGGATCGCGTGCGCCTGCCTGACGGTGGTCTCAGACTTGCCCGCGTCACGCATCTTCTTGTGCAGGGCTCGGATGTGGTCTGCCGTCAGCCCCGCGAGTCTGATCTTGCCCAACGCGGGGATGATCCAGGTGTCGAGCTTGGACCGGTAGCCCTCGCGGGTCGAGTCCCGGATCTTGGCAATGTCGCTCATCCAGTACTCAAGCCACTGCTGCACCGTGGCGTTGTCGGTGAGGATGCCCTGATCGAGTTCGGCATGAAGCGCCCGGAGCTTGCGCACCACCTCGGCCCGCGTCTTCGCGGTGATCGTGCGGCGCTTCCGCTTCCCGTCGATCCATCCGAGTTCGATCACGGCCAGCCATCGGCCGTCCGAGTCCCGCTGGTAGATAGACCCCTCGCCATGCCCTCGGCGGATGCCCTTATGCTTGCCCTGCGCCACTTGGCGTACACCCTCCCGGCTGTCAGCCATTCCGTCAGCCTAACCCATAGTATCAAGTGGCATTACCTGATAGCAGGATATGGCGCTGACTAGGGGTTAAGGGTGTGGGGCGGTAGCTCAGCAGGTCAGAGCAGGGGACTCATAATCCTCGGCTTTTGAGCGTGAAAACGCCCCAATGTCAGCCAAATGGTCAGCCGACCGCCGGGAACTGTCTGATCCGTCGCCTAAGTTGCATCCAACGCGGGGTGTCGGGGGGACGCCTAGCGACCTGGCTGGGGGGAAAATGCGCGAGGATGCGCTGGCGCTGCTGGACGTGATCGGGTTGCGCCCGATCCTGGTGAACGATCTCGGGCACGACGCGCTCGTGTTCCTCAGATACAACCTCGTACTCATAGATTGCGACGCAGACATGGGCGCCGTACTGGAGGATGTCTTAGCTGCTGCGGCCGGCGCGCTGCCGCGCTAGGTCGGCTTCTGCGGCGTCGATGGTCACTCCGGCCTGACGAGTGACACGAAGCACCGTCTGAGCCCGCAACCCAAGAGCCTCGCAGACCCGCAGGAACTCACCGAGTTTGAACTGCTTCTTCTCGTGCAAGCACAGCGACAACTGCGCCCGCGACATCTCGGCCTTGTCCGCCACGCCCTGGATGCCGCGGGGGTGCTGCCCTGCTAGTGGCAGCAGGTATCTAGCGATCCTGCGCTCGTGGGCGGTCAGCGGTTGGGTGGCGGCGCTCGGCATGCCCGTAAGGGTATCGCCGCGTTGCATCTGATACGTGCTCGGCGAGATTGATGCGCGGAACCCGTTGCCTTTTCGCGTTGCATATGCAACGCTGAGTCCATGACATTGAACCCGACGGCCCAGGCTGTGGCCAGGGAGATGGCGGCAGAGGTCACGCGTCAGGGTCGCCAGCAGAAGCAGGTAGCTGCCGCCGTCGGCCTATCGGAGCAAGCCATCTCGCGCCGGATCACCACCGGCTCCATGGGACTGGGAGATGCGCTCAGGATCGCCGACGAACTCGGTGTCGAGTTGGGCGACCTGGTGGCGCGCGCACCCAGGCCGAGCGCCGGGGTGACAGCGGTATGACCGGCCCCGCGTACCTGTCGGTCAAGACCGCCTCGCGCGAGCTGGACGGCATCAGCGACACGAAGATTCGCGAGGCGGTCGCATCCGGGGCGCTGCCGGCGGCGCGCTTCGGCACACTCCCCAAGCCCGGACACCCCGACCGCCGCTCGATCCGTATCAGGCGCGAGGATCTCGCGGCCTGGGTCGATTCCCTGATCGGCGGTGCAGCATGACGCTCCCGGACGCCTTCACCGACAAGACGATCACCATGCCGACGCCCTGCGTCATCTGGACCGG
>CAYZBB010000395.1:0-3188 GCA_964476495.1 uncultured Actinomycetes bacterium
GCCCACAACCGCTTCTCCGGCATCACGCCCGGCACTGCCCCGCCGGTCGCGGACCTGCTGCGCCAGCCCGCCGATGTGGGACTCAAGAGCATCCGTGGCGCGGAACGGGAACTGTTCACCCGCCGGAACCGGATCGGCAACGAGGCCCTGATTGCCTTCCTGCTCGGCCAGCAGGTGGGAGGCCAGTGATGACCTTCGGACGCTTGACCGTCTCGGAAAACCTGATCCGCACAGTCATTCTTGCGGTGGCGCTCATCTCCACCGGCATCGGGCTCGGCATCAAGCTGAACCGTCTCGAAAGCAAGATTGACAATCTGGCCTTTGACATCTGCCGCCGCATCCCGCAGGGGGAGTGGTTCCAGTACCGGACCTGTTCCACCATAGCTTCGGGTCCGTTTCAACTCACGTCAGAGGTCGCCAAGTGAGCGCCACCCATGGTCGCTGGCTGGAAAACGTCGGGTTCATGGCAGCGGTCCTCACCGGCACCGGCTACGCCGTGATCGAGTCCATCGCCCGGCTCAAGGGAATTCCCGAGGTGGGATTCCCGTGGGGCATGTTCATCATGCAGGCCGTGATGGCGCTGCCCAAGATGATCGGGCGCATGAGCGCCGGGAAAATCTGGGAATCCATCTCCACCCGTATCGGAGGCTCCAAATGACCGCCTTCTTCCTTGGCCTTGCCATCGGCATCGCCGCCACCACCTACGCCTATCCATCCGTCTCCCGCTGGATTGATCGCCACTTCTAACCGAGCCGCCCGATGTCCGAAGCTGCCTTTGCCAAAGCGTTCGCCTTCCTGAAGCAGTGGGAGGGGGGCGACTCTCTCCCCCGTCCCGGTGACCCCAACCCCACCCGTGCGGGCCTGACCGAAGCCACGGATGACCGGCTGGAACGGGAGTGGGGCGTCAACCCGGAAACGGTCTTCGAGCGTGACCCCAAGGAGATCGAACGGGCCTACCGCATCCTCTGGCTCGAATCGGGGGCCGCATGGCTCCCCGAGGCGGGGGCGGTCGCGTACTTTGACTCGGTGGTGAATCTGGGCCAGGGGCAGGCGGTGAAGCTGCTCCAGCGGGCGCTGGGTGTCACGGCAGATGGGGCGCTGGGGCCGGACACGCTGGCCGCCATGAAGGCGGTGGCGGACGGACGGGAACTGGCCGTGCGGCTGACCGGCCTCCGTATCCGGTTCTACAAGGATCTAGTGGTCAAGCGCCCCGAGAAGGCTCGCTGGATGACCGGCTGGACGAATCGGGTGTCGGCGCTCCAGAAAGCGGTTGGGTTGTAGTAAACAACCGGCTAATGGCTAGGCTGGTTGTCGTGTGCAGGAGGATAAACTCTCGCACCAGCCTTTGCATCCCCCTATCCACTTCGTCTTTAGTCACGCTTTCCGCGCCCGTAGTTCTACGTTCCCCAGCCCCGGAATCAGGGACCGGCACCGCTTGACCGCCGCCTCCTCCCGGCTCCCCTTGGGCTGGAGGAACGACGCCACGAACTTCCACCCCTTCGGTGTCCGCCGTTCCACCACCCACGTCACATGATCGCTCACTGGTAGTGCGCCGCTTCGTGGGTGGCCCGCCGTACCGCCTCGTCATGGTCCCAGCCCAGATCACGACTCCGGTTGTATTTCTCCGTGAACGCCTCCTGATAGGTCTGGCTCACGACCGGGGCCTCCACCGGCTGCGCCTTCGTCAGCAGACAGAGCAGGTGGCCGATGGCGATATGCGCCTCCTGGATGTGCTGCGTGTCCTCGGACGGCACTCGGATCACATGGTCGAAGGCTCCGCTCACCGGCTTGCGGCCCGTGAGGAGGATGGTGGTCAACCCACGCTCTTTCGCCTCCCATACCGCCCGTGCGACATTCGCGGAGTTCCCACTCGTGCTGATGGCGAGGAGAACATCCCCCGCCTTGCCAATGGCCCAAATCTGTCGCTCAAAGACCCCCTGATAGTCACGGTCATTGCTCCATGCGGTCAGGAACGACGTGTCGGTGGTGAGGGCGATGGCGGGACGTGGGTAGGTCGCCTGTCCCATGACCCCCATCCACTCCGCTGCGAGGTGCTGGCAATCCGCTGCGCTCCCGCCATTGCCGCAGAGCAGTACCTTGCCGCCTTTGGTGAAGCACTCCCGGATGGCGGTCACCGCCTTGATGATGGTGTCCGCCTCCCCTACCGTGCGGAGCAGGGTGTTGGAGCTTTCCACTAGATAGGCCACGATCTCATCGCGCATCCAAGACCTCCTCGGGGGTCACCGTCGCCACGCCGCGCTTGCCTACCACGATCCCCGCTGCCCGGTTCGCCCAGTCCACCGCTTCGACCATCGGGAACCCTGCCGCTAGCCCCGCCGCCAGCCACGCCGTCACCGTGTCGCCCGCCCCCGCCACGTCAAAGACCTCACGGGCCTTGGCCGGGAAATGCTGGCTCCCACTAGCGTCCACAAGGGTCATGCCACCCGCCCCCTCCGTCACCAGCAGGTACTCCACGCCGCAGATGTCCCGCAGGGTCGCGTCATGCCCAGGTGTCACCGCCGCTGATACTTCTTTCCGGTTGGGTTTGAGGACGGTGGCACCCCGGTAGCGTGAGAGCCGGGTCTTGGGGTCCACGACCCACGGACGGGCACCGACCGTGCTGCGGATGGCCGCAATCACCGATTTCGACAACACGCCCTTGTCGTAGTCGGCACAGACCACCGCATCGGCGGAGGCGATGGCCTCCAGCGCCGTGTCCCGCACCCACCGCTCCAGCGCCTCACTATAGGGCGCGACCTCTTCCCGATCCACCCGGACCATCTGCTGCCCTTGCGCCACGATCCGAGTCTTGACCGTGGTAGTGATACTCGCGTGCAGGAGCCAATCATTCTGTATGTCAGCCGCCCAGAGCAACCGGAAGATAACACCTTCGGCTGTATCGTCGTCTCCCACCACGCCCACCAGGAGCGGTGTGGCGCCGAGGGCGACGAGGTTAGCGGCGACATTCGCGGCCCCACCCAGCACGTCCCGTTCCTCGGTCAGCCGCACCACGGGCACCGGGGCCTCGGGCGACAGCCGTTCCGCCACCCCAATCAGGTAGCGGTCCAGCATCACATCCCCGATCACGGCGATGCGCTTGCCGCGCAAGGCGTCCAGCCGGTTGCTGGTCACGGATCGAGTTCAGGAAACAAGTCGTAACGATCAAACGCCGTCATGGACTCCACTAC
>CAYZBB010000396.1:0-3180 GCA_964476495.1 uncultured Actinomycetes bacterium
GCGCTGCAGGACTTCCTGGAGCGCGAGCACCACGTCGACACCCGGGTGCAGACCGCCATCACCATGGGTCAGGTCGCCGAGCCGTACATCCCGCGGCGTGCCGAGCGGCACCTGGAGAAGGGCCGGGTGGTCATCTTCGGTGCCGGCGTCGGCATGCCGTACTTCTCCACCGACACGACCGCCGCGCAGCGCGCGCTGGAGATCGGTGCAGAGGTGGTGTTGATGGCCAAGGCCGTGGACGGGGTCTACGACGCGGACCCGAGGACCTACCCGAACGCCACGATGTTCCACGAGATCACCCACCGCGAAGTGCTCGAGAGGGGCCTGCAGGTCGCCGACGCCACGGCGTTCAGCCTCTGCATGGACAACGACATGCCGATCATCGTGTTCAACCTGCTGACCGACGGCAACATCGGCAAGGCTGTGCGTGGGGCGGCCATCGGCACCCTGGTGTACACACCCCCTCGCGGGAGCGGCTCCACCGATATCGGCACGGACCGGGAAGGGCACGGCGAATGATCGACGAGGAACTCTTCGACGCGGAAGAGAAGATGGAGAAGGCAGTCAGCGTGGCCAAGGAGGACCTGGCCACCCTGCGCACCGGCAGGGCCAACCCGAACATGTTCGGCCGCATCCAGGTCGACTACTACGGTGCCCCCACGCCGATCACCCAGATGGCGACGATCAACGTGCCCGAGGCGCGGATGGCGGTCATCAAGCCCTACGACGCCGGTCAACTGCACGCGGTGGAGAAGGCGATCAGGGACTCCGACCTGGGCGTCAACCCGACCACCGACGGCATCGTCATCAGGGTTGTGTTCCCGCAGCTCACGGAGCAGCGCCGGCGCGAGCTGGGCAAGACCGCCCGGGCCAAGGGCGAGGACGCAAAGGTGTCCATCCGCAATATCCGGCGAAAGTGCACGCACGCACTGGACAAGCTGGCCAAGGACGGCGAGGTCGGCGAGGATGACGTGACCCGCGCCGAGAAGGAACTCCAGCAGATCACCGACCGGTACACCCACCAGGTGGACGAGTTGGTCAAGCACAAGGAAGCCGAGCTGCTCGAGGTCTGATGGCAGCCAGGAGCGCCGGCCGCAACCTCCCGATGGCGATCGGGGTCGGCCTCGGTCTCGGAGCGCTCGCCCTGCTGTCCCTGCTGACCTACCGGGTCACCTTCCTGATCATCATCGCCGCGGCCGTCGGGATCTCGGTGTGGGAGCTGCACCGTACGCTGCAGCGGGCCAGGGCGATCAGCATCACGTGGATCCCGGTCGCCGCCGGCGCGGCCGGCACCGCCTGCCTGGCCTGGCCATACGGGCCGGCGGGAATGGGTGTCGGGATCGCCGTCACCACGCTGGTCTGCATGGTGTGGCGGTTCCGCGGCGGCGCCGACGGTTACCTGGCCGACCTGTCGGCGTCGGTGTTCGTCACGGTCTACATCGGCCTGTTCGCCGGGTTCGCCACCCTCATGCTGGTGCCCGACGACGGTGCCCTGCGGATCGTGACCTTCCTGATCCTCGTGGTGGCGAACGACGTCGGTGGCTACGCGGCCGGCGTGCTGGCCGGCAGGCATCCGATGGCGCCGACGATCTCGCCGAAGAAGTCCTGGGAGGGCTTCGGCGGTTCGGTCGCCGCCTGCATGCTGGCCGGGGCACTGTGCCTGTGGCTGCTGCTCGACGGCGTGTGGTGGCACGGATTGCTGGTCGGTGCCGCGATCGCGGTCACCGCGACCATCGGCGACCTGACCGAATCACTGATCAAGCGCGACCTTGGCGTCAAGGACATGGGCACGTTGCTGCCCGGGCACGGCGGACTGATGGACCGGATGGACTCGCTGCTCCCGTCCGCGGTGGTGACCTGGGCGTTGTTGACGGTGTTGGTCTGACCGCCCCGGCAGCCTCCCGGCTGGCATGATCGGGCCGTGACCCCACCGTTGGTGCTGCTGCACGCGTTCCCGCTCGACTCCCGGATGTTCGACGGCGTCCGACCTGCGGTCGCGGCGCGGGTGCGGCTGTTCACCCCGGACCTGCGCGGCTTCGGTGCGGGGCCCTCGCTCGGTCGGCGCGAGCCCGACCTGACCGTGTTCGCCGACGACGTGCTCGCCGATCTGGACGCGGCCGGGATTGAACGGGCGATCGTCGGCGGCGTGTCGATGGGCGGCTACATCGCGCTGAACCTGCTGCGCCGACATCCGGACCGGCTCTCCGGTCTGGTGCTCGCCGACACCCGCAGCGGCGCCGACGACCAGGCAGCGCTGGAACGCCGTCGCGGGGTCGCCGAGCGCGCCGACCGCGGAGAGATCGCCGCCGGCCCGGACGCGATCGCACCGCTGGTCGCGGCCGGCGTGTCGGACCTGGTCCGGGCCGATCTGGCGGCGATCGCCGGCGCGGTGCCCGCCGCGAGCATCGCGTGGGGGCAGCGGGCCATGGCCGCCCGCCCCGATTCGACGGCGGTGCTGGCCGGCGCCGCCGTGCCGGTGCTGGTGGTGGTGGGGGAGCGGGACGCCGTCACCCCGCCGTCGGTGGCCAGGGAGATGGCGGCCGTTGCGCCGGAGGCGGAGCTGGTCGAGCTGCCCGGCGCCGGTCACCTGGCCCCCGCCGAGGATCCGGCGGGATTCGCCGACGCGCTGATCGGCTGGCTCGGCCGCCGCTTCTGACCGGCCCGATGCCACCGAGCCGCGCTGTGTGATCCCTGTGGCAGGGTGGATGACATGGGCAATTCGAATACTGCCGGTGACGGTGGGGTGGCGCCGGGTGCGTTGCCGGCGTACCCCGGGACCCAGGACCTGATCGCGGCCACGCGTGGGCAGTCGCTCGTGCTTCGCGGGTTGACCAAGGCGTTCGGGCCGCGGGTCGCCGTCGACCGCATCGACCTCGATGTGCCCACCGGATCGTTCTTCGGGCTGGTGGGGCCGAACGGGGCCGGCAAGACCACCACGCTGTCCATGGTGACCGGGTTGCTCCGACCGGATGCGGGCAGGGTGATCGTCGCCGGCGTGGACGTGTGGTCCGACCCGGCAGCTGCGAAGGCACGGATGGGGGTGCTGCCCGACGGGCTACGGCTCTTCGAACGGCTGTCCGGGCCTGAGCTGCTCAGCTACCTCGGCCGGCTGCGGGGGATGCCGCTGGAGGTGGTCAGGCAGCGGTCCGCCGAGCTGATCCGGGTGCTCGACCTGGACGA
>CAYZBB010000397.1:0-3175 GCA_964476495.1 uncultured Actinomycetes bacterium
CCGCGCCCGCGTTCGCCGCCGAGATGACGTCGGCCGTGGTCGCCTTGAGGCGCAGAAGGAAGGGGCTGTTGCGGCCCGTGCGCGCGGGGGTACAGGGCTTGTCCCACAGGCCCGTGGTCGCGTCCTGCTCCCAGCACATGATCGCCACCGTCGGAGCGCCGACGGCCAGCACGCGGAGCGGGATCTGCCGCGCGACGTCGGTGGCCGAGAGCAGCGTCGAAGACGTGCCCGGTACGATGCGGCGGTCGGACCATTGCCGCCCGGCGTCATAGCCCGTGGCGGGCGGGGCCGGGAGCAGTAGGTTCGGCTTCCCGTCGTAGTCGCCGTGCCACACGTTGAAGACGACAGCGGCCTCGCCCACCCCGTAGTCCGACGTCACCGTGCCGGCGCCCATCGACCCGGCCCCGGCGCTCCCGGGCGGGTTGACCGTGCCCCAAAGCATCGTGACGTCCCACCCGCCTACGCTCATGCGCGTCTTCGGCGTGGACCCGCTGTAGATCGCGGAGGAAGCGAACTCGAAGCGTGCGGAGTGCGCGGTCCCCGCCCCGACGTAGGTGCGGAACGTGTAGGTATCCGACCCGATGACGATGGTCTGCCCGTCGGTCGCGTTGCCCGATCCCGAGTAGACCCACGTCCCGGTCGCAGGCGTCCCGGTCAGCGCCGACTTCCAGGTGTACGCGCGGCCATGGATCGTGAAGGTGTCGCCGTCACTCGGGTTCGTCGTGAAGTTCACCCGGGCCGACGCCTTGCGCTCCCCGAGCGCGTAGGTTCGGACCACCCCGTCCCCGTTGCGGACGTAGAGGCGCACGGCGTCGACCTGGTTGTTGACCGACGAGCTGCCCGTCACCACCACCGCAACGAGGCTGTAGTCCCCGTCCGCGAGCGGGGTGGTCGAAGCAGGCCCGAACGTCTGCGTCGAGAGCCGCGTGTCGATGACCGATCCGAGGACCGAGACGACGACGTACCCAGCGCCCGCAGACCCGTCGGTCAGAACGAGGCAGGGCTGGTCGTAGATCCACGCCGTCGCGCCGACGTTGTTCTCGGAGAACAGCCCACCGAGCGGGGTGAGCGCCGTGGCCGAAACGCCCGACTTCTGGGGCTTGACCCATTGAAGCCAGGTGTGCGACTGGATCTTGGAGGAGACGTAGAGCGCGGTGTTCAGCCCGCTCGACGTGGCCGTGGCGAAGGCCCGCGGCGCGGTGGCGGTGAAGGAGGCGGAGCGGAACTCCGCCCCCCTGCGCCGCCGATAGGAGTTGGCGCGCGGCGCCGTGCCGCTGCCCGTGAGCGATAGAGCGCGTGCCCCCGACGCCTCGTCCGTGACAGGGCTGCCCCCGCCACGGATGGACCACTTGTCGTGGAAAAGGGTCGTCGGGAGCGACACGGGGGCCTCCGACTAGGCCGCCGCGAGCGCGACCTTGATGGCCGAGATGGCGCCGGCTGTGTTGACCGTCGCGTCGAGGAACGGGATCGCGTTGAGCAGCGCCGCGATGGCCTGCGGAGAAAGGCCGGAGCCCGCTCCCTTGGACAACTGCTCCAGAAGGTTGCTGCGAATCGCTGACGCCATGAGATGACTCCTTGTGCCTACTCTACCTCAGTCCTCCAGCCTCGCCGCCTCCTCGAGACAGTCGATGGCCTTGTGAAATCGTCACGGCTTCGGCTGGACATCCGAGCCCGCGGCCTTGGTGGACGTGAACCGACGCTCGATGGTTGCGGACATGGCTTCTCCTACGCGTGGACGCGGTAGACCGCGGCGCCGACGTCCACCTCGACCTTGGCCTCGACGGCGAGCCCGAGCCGCGCCTTCGCCTGGGCGAGGACGCCCTGCAGCGCCCCCTCGATCTGCTCGCGCTGGGCGAGCAGGCGGCCGAACGCCATCGCCTCCTGCCCGGTCATGTCGAACGCCTTGGCCGGGGGTGCCTCGGGCGCGGCGTTCGGCACGTTGGTCATCTCTCTGGTCGAAAGCAGTTTCGGTCGTGCGCTCACTTGATGGGCTCCTCTGCGATGGGGTCGATGGCGATGGGGGCTGGCTTCACATCGACGGGCTTCGCCTCGACGGCGACGACGCTCCCGCCCTTCACGTCGACCATCTTCGCGGCGGCCTTCCAGGTCGCGCCCTTCGCGTGCGCGGCGACCTCGCGCACGGCTTCGATGAGGGCGAGCGCGGGGGCCTTGTCGGCGCGCGGCTTGTCGACGATGGCGCGGAGCGTCGCGTCCTTCCCGACCTGCTTCCGCAGGAGGAGGCGGGCCTCCTCGATCGTGGTGGGCTTGGGGTCGCTCGCCTTGCGGAAGAATTCGACGTAGTCGCCGCTATGGGTCACGGCACCCGTCACCGGGTCGGTGGTGATGGTCAGGTGGTCGAAGATGCGAATCGGCTGGGAGGGGAGGGGCATGGGCTAGGCGTACGCCGCCTCCGCGATGAGATAGTGAACCGTCACGCGAATCGCGCCCGTGCCGTCGAAGTTTCCGCCGACGGCGGTGAGTACAACGTCGTTGGCAGCCACGAACATCTGGACCGTGGTAGCCGTCGCGTTCGTGTTGTCCGACTTCGTGCCAGCGGCGGTCCCCGTGATCGCGCCCCAGCGGTCGGGGTCGGTCCCGTCGCCAACCTGATAGCCCGTGGTCCCGCTTCCGGTCCCGAGCGCCGTGGCGACCTCTGACGTGACGCCAATGACGACGGCCCCATCAGGGATCAGGCCCGTCAGCGTGACCGATGCCCCGCTGACAGCAGACGCGGTTGCAACAGCCGACCGGATCGCTGCGCGGTGGTATCTCGTCGCGGAGTCGTATCGAGAGTATAGGCGCGACTCCTGCGCCGCCGTGCCGTTGCGCTGAGACAAGACACCAGATGTGTCGCCGTATAGACTGACGTTGACGCCAGTTATCCCAGAACTCCCCCATGTGATCGGAAGGATGTCAAAGATCACCACGCCGCCCTGAGAGAAGCGGAATCCCTCGGTTCCACCCACCGCCAAGCCGAGCGCGTTGGTAGCCGAAGAGAAGAAGCCCGTATCGGGATCGTTCGTGAATGCGTACGACGGCGCCAACGACGTGCCGTTGCCCGCCAGGAACTGCCCCGTCGCCGTCACGGTGGCCGCGAACGTGGCGGCGCCGTTGATCGTCAGCCCCGCGAACGTCGGGGAGGAGGTCGTGAGGAGCGGCTGGTTCGGAGCGCGTG
>CAYZBB010000398.1:0-3148 GCA_964476495.1 uncultured Actinomycetes bacterium
CGGGTGATGGCGAGCATCTTCCCGTAGGTGTCGGCACGCAGGGTGTACGACTCGTCTCCGAGCGTACCGTGCTTGATCTCACCGCCCGCGCCCACCTTTTCGTACATCATGTCGCCGGTCAGGCTGTACGTGGTGTGCGTCTTGAAGTCGCGGAGGTTGCGGACGCCCGAAATCGTGCGCCAGGTCGCCTCCACGGCCTCGAACGCGGGCCGGACGAACTTGTTCGCGGCACTCGACAGGATGCCGGAAATGTCGAGCGTGCTGAATCCCGCGTTCGCCCGCACGTTGGGCGCAAATGCGTGACGCATGAGCCCGCGCAGATCGCTGGCGCTCAGACCCGTGTACCCGTTCTGGCGGGCGACAACCAGCATGACCTCGCACAGGCCGATGCCGTGCGGGTAGTGCTTGTGAGCGGCCTCGAGCGTCCGCTCGTCAAAGTCATCCTCCAGCGTCGCGAGGTTGCCGGCACGGCAGATCGCGGCTTCGAGGATCTTCGGCCCCATCGCCTCGTTGCGGCCGTTGTGGCTCGCGATGACCATGCCACCGGTGGGGCGGAGGTCGCGGAGCAACGCCAGCTCGAACTGGTCGGGCTCGGTCTTCGGCGATGCCAGAGCGGCCTTTGCGATCCGCTCGATGTCGTCGATCTGTCCCGGCCGATCGGCGATCCACCGGGCCGCGATGTCGTTGATGCGGCTCTGCCGCTCCAGGTTGGCCCGGTTTTCCGCCACCATCCGCTCGAACGCGTCGGCGGGAGGGGTCTGAGACGCGGCGGCCGTGGTCTTGGAACCGGCCGTGGTCTTCTGGTCGGCATCGTACGCCAGGCGAAGCGATGCCATCTGCGTGTCGCTCAGTGCCGCCGGGTCAAACCCCTTGGCTTTGAGCCAGTCATCAAAACCCATGTCTCGGTCTCCCGATGGGTTGCCAAGGGACCGCGACGCAGCCACGGCGGCCGATGTCGCGTTGTCCGCCCCGATCGCGACGAACGAGACTTCAAGAAGCTCGGTCTCTCGCGAAACGAGGATCGGACCAGTGAGTTCCCGGCCGTTGACCGTCACCGTCTTGCCGGCTTCGACGAATTCACGGCGGATCACCTGAGCACCAACCGACGCACGCCAGCGGAATCCGTTCTTTGCCTGGCTCGTCACTTCCTGCGCGTCGGCGTTATCACCCGTCACGACGCCCGTGAGCGACACGCCTGAGGCGTCGATCTTCACGGCGTCGCTCTGGCCCACGATCCGGTCCATGTCGTGGCCGAACAGGATCGGGATCTGCTGAGACGCCACACGCATCCCGCTCAGATCGAGCACGACCGGCGTGTAGAATCCGCCCACCACGACCGGTGCGCCGGTGTAGGCGACCATCGCAAACGTGGGCCGCTTGCCCTCGGATTCGGAGGGCTTGAGTTCGATCGTGTTTTCCGCCGCGAACCGGGCGACAAGCGGCTGGCTCGCGCGGATCATCAACGGGGTTTCATTCATGGTTGTGCTCCGCGTGGCCGTTGCGGCGGGTCAGGATCGCGGGCAGGCGTGAGCCCGCCGACGCGGGAACCGGCGCGTCCGGTGCGGCTGTGGCCGTTGGGATCGGATCGCCCGGGTACGGGATGCCACGCTCCGCGTAGGCGCGGCGGGCTTCGGCGATTTCGTCGAGGGTGTCCTCGAACGAGTAGCCTTCCGCCGCGCACTCACGTTGCGGGGTCGTCGTGCCGTTGATCAGCCGTTGGTGCTGCGCGGCCGCTTCCTTCTCGGGATCAACATGCTTGAATCCGTCCCAGTTCCACGCATGACGCGGGAGTTCGTCAGGACGGAGCCCGGCCACGAGTTCAGGAGCGGCGCGGCGGGCTTCGGCAAGCCACTCGCGGAAGATCCGCATGAGTACCGATGTTTCGAGGAAGTACCGATCGACGCCGATCATCCAGTGGTAGACCTGGTGATCGAGCCGCCCGGACGAATAGTTCAGGTCGGCACTGTCGCCCGCCGCAATGGATCGCGGGATGTGCAGGCATCGAGCGATCTGCCGGAGCACGGCCCGCTCGAACATCTCGTACGTCGTGGTCGGCTGTTCGGCCTTGAGCTGGGTGAGGTCGGTCCCTTCCGGGAGCACAGTTGCGAGCCCGCGTTCAAGGGCCTGCGTATCGAACGCCGTGAGGGCCTCAGCGTCATCGTCGGGCGGGAGCGTCGACTTGATCACGGCCGCAAAGAGAGCCGCCGTCTCAGCGGCGGAAACGGTCGCGAGCCCATAGCGACGGAGCAACGCATACAGAGGTAGGGCGGGCGTGATCTCAGGGACGCCACGAGCCTGACCGGGGCGACGGCGCTTGAACCAGTGCAGCACGTAATCCGCCGGAACCCGCGTGTACTTGCCCCACGTCACGCTCGATAGATCGCCGGGGTGGGTGTCGAGGAGGTGGTAGTACGTCGGGTTGCCGTACGGGTCGAACTCGATCCCATCGACGGCCGTTTTGCTGGCAAGGTACAGGTCGGGCGTCGCGATCTGATCGGCTTCCACGTCGGTCAGGTCGAGCTTGACCGCATGCCGAAGTCGCGGGTTGGTGGTCAGAAACAGGAATCCCTCGCCATCGACGGCTCGTGCTTCGCGGAACGTGCGGAGCTTTTCGGCCAGCCCCACGGCGACGGTCCAGGACTCGAACTCAGCCGTGACGCGGCGGTTGTACTCGCGGTTCGGCGTTTGCACCTGCAATCGCGGGCCGGTGCCCACGACATGGCTCGCCACTGTCTCGACCATGCCGGAGCAATAGCTGTTGTTGTCCCGCTCGTACCGGGCTCGATTGCGGAGCGTTCGGCGGATCTCAGGCGTGTTCGCGGCACGGGCCGAGAGCGCGTCGGCATTGGCCCAGTGGTTGGAGTTCTCGTTGGTCGTCTGGGCCGCGTCGTATCGTGCGCGCACCGGGAGCGGCACCCGTCGCGTCGACCGGAGGGGTTCTCCATTCGGACCCAGGATTTTCGGCGTCACGCCTTAGACGGCACCCGGTGGGATGAGTTTGACGAACCGCAGCCCACCACGCGGTGAACTGGTTGCGGACTTCGCACGGAGATACTTCTCGGCGGCGATCAGGTCGGTGATTTTGGGCAGCTCGACGCTGCCGGCATCGCCCGTGACCTTGGCCGGCTTCGCGGCGTTCGCGGCGATC
>CAYZBB010000399.1:0-3119 GCA_964476495.1 uncultured Actinomycetes bacterium
AGTACCGGCACTTCGGACAGGTCGAACCAGCCGAAGTCGGTGCCGAGACGCGGGGCGAGATGCACGTTCACGGCGTTCTGCAGCCGGGTGATGAGCGGCAGGAGGGTTTGACGCCAGAAGATCTCGTCTTCCTGGGAGGCGTTGTCGAACGTGCGGCCCGACGCGTCGAGACGCGACCAGGGGACGCCGAGCGCGATGGCGATCTCCTTCTGGCGCGCCGACGCGCGTTCGCGGGCCTGCATGTCGCGGGGCGTGATGCCGACCACATGCACGTCCACGGCGCCCTTCACGCCCTGGTCGCCGGAACCCTTCGCTTCGAGGAACGCTGACTTCCCGGCGTTGTCGACCCCGGCGTACTCGGAGTTCCACTGGGCTTGGAACGCCCGGTAGGAGTCCTCGTCTTCGAACTCTTCGGTGACGATGATCGTCGCGGGGCGAGCGTCGTTCTTCAGGAACGAGTAGTCGTAGCGGGCCTGCATGATCGACACGGACACGGGCAGCGACGCGGCACGCAGTGCGCTTTCCGGCTGGCGGTAGTCGTTCCCTGACGGGTGCCACACGTAGAACACCCGGTCGGTCGGCAGGTTGACTTCTTCGCCGGAACGGCCGTACTCGAAGCCGGAGAACCACGACGTGCCGCTCTTCGTCGGGACCGGGTTCAGGGCGGCGGCGGTCAACGGCCACAGCGCGGCGATCTTGTCGCCTGCGAGTTCGATCTCCCATCCGAAGCGCCCAGCGACGAGATAGTCCCGCACCGCCGCATACCACAGCTCGGACGCGCCGAGGCCCGGACACGGCCCGTCGGGCGGCTCTGCGCCCAACATGCGGGCAAGGGGGCTGTTCGGGTTGTGGTTCTCGCGGTTCTTCAGGTCGGGCCCGGCACGGAACGGCAAGGCGGAGATCGTCTCGGCGATGGCCCGGACACACGCGTAGGTGATCGGGTCCATGTAGTACGCCAGGTCGTACGCCTGATGCGCGTTCCAGTCGGGCGGCTGCGCACGGTCGGGAGTCACCCACCGCAGCGACGAGGTAGCACCACGCGGGTCGCGGCGCAGGACTTCCACGTCGCGGCGTCGCGCCACTTTCACCCGCTCGTTCTCTGCGATGCTCACGCTCGCCTCCCACGCTTCTTCGGTTCGGGTGCCGGTTCCGGTTCGGGGTCACGGACACGGAGAACGACACCGGCAGGGTGTGCGCCGTTCCATGCGAGGAACTGCTCCAGACGCGCGGTGTCGCGTTCGGAGAGCCCTTCCATCGGAACAACACGAGCAGTGCGGCGCGACCTCATGGCCTCGCCCGCAACTTGCGGCCCTCGCCGGCGTCGAGCTCGGGGAACAGCGCGGTCACTGCCCACACGAACGCGTCGAGGCGGTCGGGGCTCTTGCCTTCGCCGGGCACCCACGAGGTCAACTGGTCTTCGAGTTCGGGGAACGAGCCGACGAACTTGACGCGGCCCTGTTCGGTGAGTCCGTGGATCGGCTCTGCGCGGGTCAGCTTGCCGCGCGACGCGTGGACCTTGCGGACCTTCACCGTCGGGTCGATCGTGTGAATCAGCGACGGGAGGTAGTCGCCGCCGTTGTTCGCTTCGACGACGATCTCATCGGCGGAGAGGTCCCGGTACAGCCGCACGGCGGCTTCCATCGCGACGGTCGGGTGTTCGTGGCAGGTGGCGTCCTCGATGACGTACGCGGGCCCGTTCGGTTCGCGGCCCGCCGCGATGATGCCGGTGTCGTCGGAGTCGTCATCCGCGGTGACGGCCGGGTCGACGGCGACGACGAGACGTGCGAGGTCGGGGAAGTCGGAGACGCTCCACTGCTCGATCAGCGCCGAGGACCACAGTGCGCCTTCCACATCCTCGAGGATCTCGGCGTTCAGCTCCTGGCGGCCGAGGCGGGTGCCTTCGTAGCGGCCGAGGATCTTCGCCCGGAACGTCGGGGCGAGGTTGCCGAGGTTGTCGTACGTGGTGCCCTTGGTGAGTACGACGCCGTCCTGGGTGCGGATACCGGGCCGGTCCTTGGTGCCCATGAGGAGCCGGACGCGCTTCGGTGTCGTGGTGAGCACGGCGCGAGGGTCGGCACCGAGACGCAACCCCAGCAGCAGGTTCGACCAGGTGGTGTCTTCCGCGTCGCCCTTGTGGGCGTCCTTCCACTTGGCGGGCTCGTCACCCCAGGCGCCGTGATGCTGCGGGCCTCGGAGGAGGCCGGGACGCTCGGAGGCGTAGATCTTCGCCTTCGATCCGTTCTCCAGGTACAGCTCGCCCATGGAGCGGTTCCAGGCCCCGTCGACCGTCCCGCCGCGCAGTGCGGACGGGGGCAGAACTGCGAGGAGGCCCGATTCGCCTTCGACCATCGTGTCTCGGCCGTCAGCGAACGTCTCGGCCACCAACGCCCACCGGGCGCCGGGGAGACGGAGCAGGGATTGCGGGCTGCCGTCCTTGGCGAACTCTGCGCCGGTGCGGGTCTTCCCCCACCCGCGGCCCGCTTCGATCAGCCAGGCGAACCAGTCGCCGGCGGGCGGGATCTGCTCGGGACGCGCCCAGTTCGACCAGTCGTACAGCTCGGCTTCGAGTGCGGCGTGGAGCACTGCGGCTTCGTCGTCGGTGGCGAGGTCGATGAGTTCGTGGAGTTCGTCGACCGTGTAGCGGTCGAGGAGGCTGGTCATGCCGCTTTCGCCTTGCGGCGCTGCGCGAGCTCATCCGCGATCGCGTGGGCGTTCTCCTTGCCGACACTCTCGGTGCGTGACGTGGCCGCGCCGGTGAGGAGCTGGTGATCGTGGATTGCTCGGGTGCGTGCTCCGACCACGTCGCGCAGGCTCGCCCCTTCGATCATCCCGAGTTCGATCTCGGTGCCCTTCTCGGCGATGGCGAGGAGGAGGTCGGCGACGCGAGCGAGGCGAAGCTCGCGGGAGAGTTCGGCGTTCTTCTCGGCCTTGACGAGTTCGGGCGGGCACTCCGGGGACTTGGCGCCCGCTCGGGTCATCCACGCTCGCAGCGTCGCGGCCTTCACGCCGTGTTCCTTGGCTGCGGCGCCTGCGCCGATCTCGGTTGCCCGCGCCACGATGGCGGCTCTCTGTTCGGGCGTGTAGCGCGCTGCGGCCATTGCGCTACAGAGTGCCACACG
>CAYZBB010000400.1:0-3114 GCA_964476495.1 uncultured Actinomycetes bacterium
TGGGGCTGGTACCGCCGCTCTGTCCGGGTCGAGGTGCTGCATGCCGACCTCGTGCATGTAACAAACGCGGAGCAGGTCGTCACTCGGCATCGCGCCCCTCCCCGCGCTCCTGGCCGACGGTGCGGCTGTTGTCCTGCGCTGCTGCACGGCGACGCCGAATACCCGCCATCACCATGTGCCCCAGTTCGTCATTGTTCGTCGGCCACTCTCGCCTCCCGTAGTCTCTGAGGACCGCGTCAACGTCCACGTCTCCCATCTACGCCCCCTCCCCTATCACTACGGGCACGCAATCACACGTTGCAGCCGACTGCACGCAGCCCTCGCACCACGGGTCAGGCCCGATGGTCACACCGCGCCCACAATGGCAGCGCATCGTGATCGTGCGAGTCGTCGTCGCCGCCGCCTGCTCGCGGCTGCCGGCCAGCGCGGCGCGGAGCCTCTCCAAGTCTCCGCACCCAAAGCTGTCGCAGTGGCCACCAGGGTGCGGGGCGGATGGGATCAGGTTCCCGTCCTCGTCGTAAACGTCCGCCACCAAACCGCACCCGGCCACCATCTCGTCAATTAGCGCCTCTGCAGCAGCCAGCCGCGCCTTTAGGTCGTTGATCGTCACGGCGTCGCGAGACATCGCCGTCATGACCCGCGACAACATCAAGTCTCGCTCCCGGCTGGTTGCCAGCAGCGCGTCGCGCTCGGACTCCAGCGCCTTGTAGGACGAACGGAGACGGAACAGCGAGTGGTCGTCCCCCTCGGTCATTGCTCTCTTAGCGTCGCGGTATACGCGGCCCTTCCACCCGCACCCCAGGCAGATACTCTGCGTTGATGGCCGCGTCGGTCGTTCTGCAACCGGAATCGCCTGTAGGTAGGTGTGGTGCAGCGGATGCTTTTCGCTCTCGCTGATCCGCTCGTCGTCGTCCTGCCCCTCAGCCATCGCCCTCACCGTCCTCACATCGGTTTCGATGCGCGCGTACCCGCCCGGCTTCAGCGGCCCCTGCCGCGCCTCGATCCAGTCCAGCGTCTCGTTCGCCCGCCGCACGTCGTCAGTCCATCTCACAGCGTCGCCACCGACACCACGGCGGCCCTCGGGATCGTCAGTGCCGCGTCCACCATGCCCGTGTCCGACACGCTCTGCACCAGCACCACGCGGTCCTCGCCGTCGTGGAACAAGTAGCCGACCGACTCGCACACGTTCTCGCCGCTCAACACGGTCTGCCGCATGTCCTCGACTGCATGCCAGCCGGTCGCATGGTTGCTGTCCACCCAGGACACCCTGACCACTGGCATTCGCTCCGGCATGCTCACGATGCGGCCTCCTGCCGAACTGACTCCGACCGATCCTCCAGCAAGCGCGCCATCGACACCACCGCATCCAGCGCGGTCGGGTCCAGACGCCACGGCCAGTACCCTGCCAGGATCAGCAGCCGGTCGCGGTCCTCGCTGCCCAATGCCAGCGCGTCGGCAATCACCCCAACCACCTCACGAGATACGCCGATGCCGCGCGTCTCGGCCCGCTGGATGTGCGCCGGGTCCACGCCCGCACGCCGGGCGAGCGCCGTCATCGACAAACCGGCCTGCTGGCGCAGCACCCGCAGCTCAGTACCGAACGGCGTCGCCGGGGCCGATGCCTGGGAGCGTGCTATCGCCTTCGGCACGCGCCGATAGCCGGACGCCTTCGCGTTCACCCGGTAGCCGACGCCATGCACGTTTTCGATGCCGACGCCTCGCGCCCGCAGTCTGGAAATGACCATCCAGGCCGACTCCTTCGAGGTGCCGAGGTAAGAAGCGATCTCCTCAATTGACACGTACCGCTCGGTCGATAGCAGCACCAGGAGCTTGCGCCGGTCGTCGCGCCGTCTCACCGCCGCACCTCGCACCGTTCGCAGGGCTGCCCGAACGCGCGCCACTGCTGGCAGCGCGGGCACCGTTTCCGACTGCCGTCCGTGTCGGCCTCCGGCTCGTACCTGCTCGGCGCCAGCACGCCCTGCCCCTCGACCGTGGATCGCCACGGCGTCTGCTGCCGCTTGATGCTGGTCACGTCTCCACCTCCAGGCGCATGCCAACGTTCTTGACCGTCACGACCAAAGAACGCGCCCGTCCGAGCTTGCCGCGCAATCGGCATCGGTGCACGTGGAAGTTGTTCAGCACCACCGGCCGCGCCACACACGCCCATTCTGCGCCGAGCGCCATCTGCGCCAGATCCTCGTACGCGACCGTCGCCCCTGCCGCGCCGGCCAGCGCGTCGAGGATGCGCCACTCGGTCGGTGACAGCGGGGCCGTCACGCCGTCCACCAGCGCCGTGCGGGCGTCCCGATTGACGAGCAGCGGGCCGGTCCGCACCACGCGCAGCCGGGCCTCCCGCATGGCCCGCGCCCGCTCCTGCCGCGCCCCGTGCGCCTCGTGGGCCAGCGGGTCGTGGCGCCGAGGCTGGCAGTCGTCCCCGCACCCTGGCAAACGCCACTCGTAGATCGCCGCCATCGTCATGTCCGCGCCTTCCCGCCCCAAGCATTCGCGCGACGGTGCTGACTGTTGTGGGCCTTGCAGAACCGCATCACCGCACCGAATGGGTAGACGAGGTCGTCGCAGCCGTCTTTCGCGCACGTGCGCCCCGACTCGACCACTCGCTCGCGATACCGCTCCGTCCGATGCTTCGGGCAGAGCGTCCGGTTCGCGACTCGCGGCAACGTGCAGTCGTCATCAGCGCACATGTCTGGAGTCTTTGCCGGGGACTTCTTCGGCTGCGTGACCCTGTCGTAGACCCGTGACCGCTGATACAGCGGCCGGCGCATCTCGACGGTGGCAGCCTCGTACGAGCAGACCTGGCAGTAGACCCGGCCGGAATCCCGGATATCGACGGGCGCGTCGAGGAACAGGCGGTTGCGCTTGCCGATCTCGGCGCACCGTGCGCAGGCATCAGGCAGGCTCGCCCACCACTGCCGGCCCCTGATCGTCGTCATCTCCGCGAGGTAGACGGTCGGCAACGGCTGGTGCGCCGCCGGTATCGCCGGCGGGATGATGCCCCTCGATGCGGTCACGGTGCGGCCTCCCAGTCACGGAACGACCGGCTCGGCGTCGGGTCAACGTCGGACTGATACCGCCCACGGTAGGGCGCCTCGGCGG
>CAYZBB010000401.1:0-3109 GCA_964476495.1 uncultured Actinomycetes bacterium
GCCGCGCTCGGCGGCTCGATCACCAAGGCCGAGGTGTACAACCCCGGCCCCGCGTCCGACCACCGCGCCGTCCGCGCCAAGGTCGCCATCCCGGCCAGCGTGCCCACCACCTGAGGAGAACCATCATGGAGAACCCGATCCCCACCAACGCCCGCGGCTGGATCTACGTCTGGGGCATCATCATCGGCGCACTGACCGCCGTTGTCGCCTCGGTGCTGGCCGTCCTTGGCCTCGACGCCTGGCAGCCCGTCGTGACCGCTGTCGCTTCTGCGGTGGCGCTCATTTCCTCAACGCTCGGCCGCTCAAATCTGTCCGCGCCCGAGGCCGCTGCGATCGAGACCCTGGCCGACGAGGCCGAAGTCTGACCATGACCCTCGGCGAGGTGCTGGCGGGCCTCCAGCAGGCCGTGCACCTCGCCCGCCTCCACCACCAGTACTGGGCCGCCGACGCGTGTGAGGCGGCCATCAAGACCCTCGGCATCGACGCCGCCGCAGCCTGTGCGACGGCGCGCGAACTACTCGACCAAGCCAGCCCACACACCCGATCGGAGTAACAAAATCATGGCCAAGTACGCCAACGACCTCGGCCTCGACGCCGCACTCGACTGGTTCGCCGCGAGCACTATCCTGCACGTCTGCTCCTCGCAACCGGCGAACTACGCCGGGATCGCGGCCGTCAGCCTCGGGTCTGTCGTCATCGACTCGGGCGACTTCACTAAGGCGGACGGCGACACCTCCGGGCGCAAGGTGACCATTGCGGCACAGACGATCTCGGCAGCCTCTGCGTCCGGCACCGCGAACCACGTCGTCCTGGCCTCCACCGCCGACTCGACGCTGCGCTACGTCACCACGATGACCTCCCAGGCGATCACCTCCGGCAATCCGATCGGGGTCGGGGCGTGGAAGATTGAGATCGCAGATCCCGCCTGATCCGACCAGGCGGGAGAGGAGGGTGGGGTGACCACGCAGACAAGAACGCCTACCGGGTTCACGTCGGTAGCAGGCACGAACCCGGCATCTACCGGCACACAGCTCGCTGCCGTGCAGACAGCAGGCGACGGCATCTACGTGTCTGTTGTGAACAACGGCAACGCCTTCTACTGCACCCATGCCGCGTTCACGGTGCCCTCTGACGCGACGGTCAACTTCGTCCGGATCACCCCCACGGTGCGGGGCGCCGACGGCAATACCTGCACCTGCGTCACGGCCCTGTACATCGGCGGCACCACCTACGCCAGTTCGGCGCAGAGCGTCGCCACGACGACTTTCACCGCGCTGAACTACGACTGGACGTCCAACCCGGCGACCATCTCGGCGTGGACGCCGGCCGAGGTCAATGCGCTGACCCGGATGTACATCCAGGCGCCGGACGCCGCTCCGGACCTCTGGGTGGACCACCTGCAGGTGACGGTTGACTACACCGAAGCCGGCGCAAGCGTGGAGGTCGTCCCGGATGACGCCAGCCACGCCCACACGGTTACCTCTCCGGCTGTAACCCAGACGCACATCCTGGCCCCTGCCGATGCCACGCATGGTCACACGGCGACCTCGCCGACCGTCACCCCGGTCATCGGCCCGAGCAGTGCGACGCACACCCACACCGCCACCTCGCCGGCGGTCACCCAGACCCACATTGTGGCTCCGTCGTCGTCGTCGCACGGGCACACGGCGTCGTCCCCGGCGGTGTCCATTCCGGGCGACCCGTGGCGGCTCGCTCTGGCGGCCGCGAAAGCCGGCACCGGCACGGTCCGCATCGGCTACATCGGCGACAGCTACTTCGAGGGCGTGGGCGCCAGCGATCGGGCGCATCGCTGGATCGATGTGCTCGACGGCCTGATCCGCTCCCAGCACTCCATCGGCGGGTCCGCCCTGTGGCACTCCGGCTACTGGTTCGACGGGCCGGGCGGAGACACTGATCCGACCACCACGGGGGCACAGTCCACCTCGGACGCCTACCTCGGCCGCCGGGGCGTCGTCCTCGATGCCGGCGAGTACATCGAGTGGCCCATCACCGGGAGGTACCTGGATCTGTTCAGCGCGGCGACTCCCGGAGGATCTCTGGTGCTGTCGGTAGGCGGCTCCACGCTGGCCACCTGGACCGCCGACGGCAGCACCCGCCGACATGACTTCGGCACCAGCACCTCCCGCACGGTGCGAGTCGCGGCCACTGGGGCGACCGTCGGCGTCCACGGCATCATCGAGTACAGCACCGCACCCACCGTCGGGCTGAACTACATCGAGAGCACCCGTGGCGGCGCCACCTCCGCCTACTGGGCGCCCGGCACTGGGGCGATGGCCGCCATGGAGCAGGCCGAGGCGGACCTAGTCATCTGGTCGCTCTACGGCAATGACTTCTTGCCCGACTCGGGTGACACCGCACCCTCCATCGTGGCCACTCGCTTCGACGCCTTCCTGGACGAGGTCGAAACCTGGAGCAAGGTGCCTCGCGTCGCCCTGCTGCTGTACTGGGGGCTGTCCTACGAGGGCCCGAACACCGAGGGCGCGACGCACGAGGACTATCGGCAGGCTCTGCGCACGGTAGCCAACGCACACTCGGTGCAGATCGTTGACCTGTCCGACGAGTACAATCCGGCACCCTCCGGCTGGACCGTCGCTGACGGCGTCCACCCCAACGACACCGGGCATCAGAAGATCGCCGAGTACATCGCTGGCGCCCTGCCCGGCCCGTACGGGGTGGATCACGTCGCTCCGCTGGACGCCGAGCATGGTCACACCGCCACCGAGCCCACCGTGACGAGCAGCCATATCGTCACACCCGACTCCGGCCAGCACACCCACACCGCCACCTCGCCCGCCCTGGCGCAGACCCATCTGGTGCAACCGGCCCCGGCTGCGCACGCGCACGCCACCACGAGTCCCGCTCTGCAACAGACCCACCTGCTGCAACCGGCCTCGTCCAGCCACGCCCACACGGCTACCAGCCCGACGCCCACCCAGACGATCCAGCTTCCGCCGGCGAACGAGGACCGCACCTTGGCTGTCCTGTTCGAGGACCGCACCATGGCTGTCCTGTTCGAGGACCGCACCCTGACCATCGCCCACGAATCGAGGACCCTGCCGTGCAGATGATCACCCACGACCCGAACGCG
>CAYZBB010000402.1:0-3102 GCA_964476495.1 uncultured Actinomycetes bacterium
CTGGCCTTTCTCACTCACAGTGGGCCACGTGTGGCCCGTTCGGCGCCCGGGGGTGGTTCAGGTATGGGTGGGCGTCCTCCGTCGCCGTGTGGCACTCTCGCGGCCTACCGGCGGCATCTGCGTAACGACGAGAGGCCGTGCACCCCTTGTGTGCAGGCGAATCGGGATGCGAAGCGTGTCCAGCGTGATGGTGCGCGGAAGTTGCGGTCGGTGCAGGTCGGCGGCGACGTGCTGCGGGAGGGGGCCCGGCTCGCGGACGCGATGGGTCGCGCACCTGAGGTTCCTGTGAAGTCGTCCGCAAGGGCTGATTTGGAGATGGCCCGTGACGCCCTGGTCGGCGCGATCGACGAGGTGAGGCGCGAGGATCCGACGCGGTTGGGTCCGTTGGTACGTGAGCTTCGGGAGACGTGGAAGGCGCTGTCCGCGGTCGCCGATGAGAGCGAGGCGGTAGAGGATGAGTTCGCTCGCGCCCGCCGTCTCCGTGCTGAGAGGCAGGCAGGAGCCTAGGCTCCTGACCCTGCCGCCATCGGCTGTTGGTTCGCTGGCTGATGACGCGTTCGCGTTGTGGGATTTGACGGGGCGCCGGCTGGATCCGTGGCAGGTATTGTCGTGCGAGTCGATTTTCGCTGTCGATTCGGCCGAGCATTGGGCGTGTTCGGAGTTCGGCGAGCTGGTGTCGCGCCAGCAGGGCAAGGGCGAGATCCTGCAGGTCTACGACCTGGCGCATCTGTACTTGTGGCCGAAGCCGGACGGTGAGCCGAAGGTCGTCCTGCAGACGTTCCACGAGTTCCCGACCGCGGACGCGCACTATCGCAAGATCAAGCGGCGGATCATGTCAACGTCGTGGCTGCGGCGGCAGTTGAAGGGCGGCGGCAAGGAGGATTCGCGCGGCATCTCGGGCATCAGTACCGGGATGGGCAAGCGGGTGTTCGAGCTCGCGAACGGCAACCTGCTGGTGCTGGCGACCCGGACCGGGAACGCTGGCGTGGGTTTGACCGTCGACGTGCTCGGAATCGATGAGGCGCAGCAGTCTCCGGCGGAGACGATGGAAGCGCTGCTGTTCACCCAGGACGGCGTCCCGAACACGCAGGTGCTTTACACGGGCACCGTGCCGACTGCTACGCAGGACGGTGCGCACTTCGAGTCGGTGCGCGATCGTGGCCGGTCCGGGCTGTTCCCGCGGACGGGCTGGATCGAGTTCAGCCCTGACGGGTCGGATGATCCGGACACGGCTGCAGCGATCCGCCCGGATGACCGCGAGGTGTGGGCGCAGTCGTCGCCGGCGTTGGGGGACCGCACGTCCGAGGCCGACATCGAGGACAAGTACAACGCGCTGAAGGACACCAACCTGGATGCGTTCCTGAAGCAGCGGCTGTCGATCTGGCCGAACCGGCGCCCCGAGAAGGATCAGGCGCTCAACGATTTGGACATGCGGGCGTGGCGGGACGGCCAGCGGGATCTGCGGGTGTCCGCCGGAACCGTCCTGGCGGTGTCGCTGGGGCGTGGCGGCGGCTATTCCTCGATCGGAGGCGCGTGGCGCACCCCGGACGGGAAGATCCTTGTCGAGCATCTGGCCACAGCTGAGCGGACGTTGTGGGTTCCGGCCCGGCTGAAGGAGTTGCGGGACCGGTTCCGGTCGCCGCTGATCGTCCTGGACGAGCGGAACTGTGCGCCGATCATTTCCGACCTTGAGCGGGCCGGTCTGCGGTTCATCAAGATGACCACCGTCGAGGTTGGCGCCGCGTTCGAGATGTTCGTCGAGGCGGTGAACACCGGAGTTGTCGCTCATCCCGACCAGGACGAGCTCACGACGTCGATGAAGTACGCGCAGCCGCGCGCGATGGGCCGTGGCGGCCTGTCGACATGGGAGCAGGGCAACCCGCAGGAGCCGGTGACGTTGACCCAGGCGGTCACGCTCGCCTTGTGGGGTTTGAAGAAGTCCGAGTCCCGTCCGCAGTCCCATACCCCGATCCTTCCGGCTGTCCTCGGTGACGAGTCGACGGCCGGCCATGACCAGTACACGCTTACCGCTTCGCCCGTCCGCGGGTTCAGCTTCTTGCCCTGACTGAGAGGGGGAACGCCGCCATGGTCGACGCACCCACCGACGAGAAGGGCTATGTGATCCAGGGCTCCGGCGGGTCGGCGTGGTGGCCTGATCTGGATGTGGTGGAGCAGATCCCCGAGTTGCGCTATCCCGAGTGCCTGCCGGTGTTCGAGGCGATGCAGCTGGATCCGCAGGTTGCTTCGACGGTGTCGGCGGTGACGTTGCCGTTGCGGTCGACGGGGTGGTGGGTTGACCAGAACGGTTCCGACGCCGAGGTGGTCAAGTTCGTCGCCGAGGAGCTGGGTTTGCCTGTGCGCGGCGTCGATTTGCAGACGTTGCCGTTGCGGACCCGGGACCGGTTCAGTTTCGCCGAGCATCTCGACTTGGCGGTGGAGGCGTTGCCGTACGGGCATTCGGTGTTCGAGCAGGTCGCGCGGGTCGATGGTGGCCGGGCGCATCTGCGGAAGTTGGCGTGGAGGCCGCCGCGGACGATCGCGAAGTGGAATGTGGCCCGCGATGGTGGGCTGACGTCGATCGAGCAGTTCAACGTGAAGCAGCCGTTGCCGGTGGATCGGCTGGTCGTGTACAGCCATCGCCGTCGTGGTGGGGCTTGGCATGGTCGTTCGATTCTGCGGACGGCGTTCAAGTTCTGGATCTTGAAGGACCGCATGCTGCGGGTGCAGGCGACGAGCGTGGACCGCACCGGTGTGGGCACCCCCGTGTACGAGGCTGCGCCGGCGCCGCTGGACATGGAGGCCGCTGACGCCAGGGCGTTCGCTGAGGCGCAGCGCCGGGCGGGTTTGGCGATCGCGAAGCAGTACCGCTCCGGTGAGGAGTCTGGGGCTTCGATTCCGTCGGGCGCGAAGTTGTCGGTGATCGGCGTGTCGGGGAATCTTCCGGACGCGGACAAGGTGATCCGCTACTACGACGAGCAGATCGGCAAGAGCGTCCTGGCGAACTTCCTCAGCCTCGGCGGGGAGAACTCGCGCGGGTCGTACGCGTTGGGGTCGACGTTCGCGGACTTCTTCATCCAGTCGCTGCAGGCCGAAGCGAAGTGG
>CAYZBB010000403.1:0-3091 GCA_964476495.1 uncultured Actinomycetes bacterium
TGCTGCACAACTTCATGAAGGAGATCCCGGCGTCGATCGTCGAGGCGGCCCGGGTGGACGGCGCAGGGCACGTGAAGATCTTCTTCCGGGTGCTGCTGCCGCTGCTCATCCCGGCCATCGCCGCGTTCGGCATCTTCCAGTTCCTCTGGGTGTGGAACGACCTGCTGGTGGCCCTGGTGTTCGCGCCGAACCCGAACCTGCGGCCGATCACCGCGGCGATCGCCGATCTGGCCGGGACTCGCGGCAACCAATGGCAGCTGCTGTCCGCGGGCGCGTTCATCTCGATCGTCGTGCCGTTGGCGGTCTTCCTCGGACTGCAACGCTATTTCGTTCGAGGGCTGCTGGCCGGGGGAGTCAAGGGCTGATCGCCACTGTGCCGAGTCGTACCGAGTAGGCAGAGCAGCACATGCCGGATCCGAAGGCCTCGCCCGTCGGGATCATGGAGGTCGCCGCACTCTCCGGGTTCTCCCCGGCCACGGTTTCTCGTGCGCTGCGGGGGTTGCCCGGAGTGTCGGCGAGGACACGGGAGGCGGTCGAACGAGCGGCAACCGCGCTGGGGTACACACCGTCCCCCTGGGCGACCGCCCTGACGACCGGCCGCACGAACGCGGTCGCCGTCATCGCCCCCTGGGTGTCCCGGTGGTTCTTCTCGGCGGTGATCGAGGGTGCTCAGGACGTCCTGACCCGGCAGGGGCTCGACCTCATGTTGTACCCATGCGGGGTCGACGGAGGCGTCGATGCCCATTCCTTGAGCAAGCGTGTGGACGGCGTCCTCGCGCTGAACGTGCCGTTGGCGCACAAGTCGATCGCTGCACTGGCCGGGCTCGGAGTGCCGATCGTCACCCTCGGCTCGGCGATCGAGGGCATCTCATCGGTGCTGGTCGACAACGTGGAGGTCGGCCGGCGGGCCACACGGCATCTGATCGACCTCGGGCACCGGCGAATCGCCTTTTTCGGCGACGACGCGGGCAGCATCGACGGATTCCCGGTGGCGGTCGACCGGCGCCACGGTTACGACATCGTGTTGCGCGCCAGCGGAATCGAACCGGACCCGAGACTGAGCTATTCGACCGGGTTCTCCATCGACGGGGGGGAAGCGGCGCTGCACCGGTGTCTGGCCGACTTCACCGGAGGGGACCGTCCGACGGCGGTCTTTGCGGTGAGCGACGAGGTTGCGATCGGGGTATTGCACGCCGCCCGGCTGCACGGGATGCGAGTCCCCGGCGAGCTTTCGGTCATCGGGGTCGATGGGCACGACTTCGCCTATCTGTTCGACCTGAGCACGATCAGCCAGCCCGTACGGGAGCAGGGCCGCATCGCGGCCAGGCTCCTGCTGGAGCAGATCAACGACCCCGAACACACGCCGACGGCGGTGAATGTCGGATGCGAGCTGATTCGCAGAGGATCGACCGGCCCGGTGCGCGTGAGCCGGCCTGACGAGCGGGCCGGACCCGAGCATTTCGGCGTCCCTGTCGCGGAGCCGTCCTGACGCGGTCGGTGCGCTGTCATCCGGCGAAGCGCACCTCGCCCGCGCCCAGACCGATGGCGCTGCCCATCAGCATGCGGTGGTCAGCTGCGGTCAGGAAACAGGTGACGTTGCGGGTTCTCGGCGAGAAGACGCTCCCGTCCGGAGCCACTCTCACCGCGAGCAGACCGCCCATGGTCGGGTCGTCCCGGTGCATGACCAACCGGGCCTGGTCAACGCAGGACGAGACGATCCGTTCCGAGGAGAGCGTCGCCGGGTCGTCGACCTTGCCGATGGCGACCAGCTCCGCGGCGTGCGGCAGGGAACAGCTGATTGTCTGGATCGACGCGTCGACCTGGGGTGACTTCCAGCAGGTGCCGTATTCGTCGGGCAGCCGGCCGCCCGCGAACGATCCGGCGAGGGAACCGACGGAGCTGTTCCCGTCGATAGGCGTCACGACGCAGGCGGCCCACGCACTCGCGCGCGCCGACCACGGCACCTGCGCGATCCAGCCGGTGTGCGCCGCGATCGAGTACTCCCAGCTGATCGGATCGTCCGGAACCTGGTCGACGGTTCCGAAGCGGCCGTCACGTGGGACCAGGCCGGCGTAGCCCAGGGCTTCGGGTCGGCATCCGACGCGCTCGTCCAGACCGTCCGACAAGTCGGCGGGAGCGGGCGATCGGATCGCGACCACTTCGCCGAGCGTCATGTGGCCCTCGCAGGTGCCCCATTGCGGCACCTGCCGGTCACGCTCGAAGGGAAATCGGGTGCGGTGGTCGAGCGGATCGATGAGGCAGTCGCCAGCGGACGGGGCGACCGGGAACTCGGCGGCGACCGCCGCCCCGGCAAGCCGACGACCGGGTGCCTGCGCGACGGCGACACCCACGACGGTGAGCAGAACAACCAGCAGTCCGGCCAGTCGCCGGTTCATCTGCCCACGTTACGTCGGATGTGCAGATTCCGGAAAGGAGCTCGCGGCCGCTGATCAGGACGAACGGCCCTGCAACCTTCTGCAGACACGGAGCAGGGTGGTCGTCGACGTGGGGTGTGGGTCAGCGGGTGTCGCTCGACATTCGCGTCCGTGGCGGATGCGGAATACTGAACCGCGAACGACCAACCGAACCGTTACCGCAGTGCCGAGCACCATCGGATCACTTCCCGTGGGAGGTGTCATCGGGCCCCAGGGCCTCACCTCCCACGATCACGACCGCTCATCGCCCACCGGCAGAGCCCAAACCCCGAGCGGACCGCTCGGCGCCCTCAGCAAGTGGAAGGACCACGTCATGCCCCTCGCAACACCGGAGACCTACTCGGCGATGCTCGATCGCGCCAAGGAGGGCGGCTTCGCCTACCCGGCGATCAACATCACCTCGTCGGTGACGATCAACGCGGCCTTGCGCGGGTTCGCCGAGGCTGGCAGTGACGGCATCATCCAGGTGTCCACGGGCGGCGCCGAATTCGCATCCGGCACCAAGATCAAGGAAATGGTGACCGGCGCGCTCGCGCTGGCCGAGTTCGCCAAGGTGGTCGCCGACAAGTACGACATCACCGTCGCGCTGCACACCGATCATTGCCCGAAGGACAAGCTGGACACCTACATCAGGCCGCTGATCGCGCTGTCCACCG
>CAYZBB010000404.1:0-3090 GCA_964476495.1 uncultured Actinomycetes bacterium
ACCGGGCAGATCGTCAGGTTGGTGGTCGTCCCGTTCAGGTTCGCCGGGATGATCTCCTCACCGGGAACCAGCCCGCCGGTGGTGGCGCCAACAGCAGCGAAGTCGGCGAAGCCTTGGGCGTCGACCTGCCAGGTCCGCAATCCCTGCCGGTACTCTCGCGCGCCGGTCGAGCAGTAGTTCGTGAACTCCACCGGGTCGGCGGTCATCTCTAGCGACAGCTGGTCGGTGAAACAGGTGAACTTGACCCCGCCGGAGAACAGCTGAGCGGCGGTCTGAACGAACGTGGCCATCAGCTATGCAACCTCGTCACCATCATCTCGACGTCGATATCAACCCCGAGGTATTCGAACTGTCCGTACTGCTTGTCTGTCATCCCCGACGCCTGGTCGATTTTCAGGTCGGCGATCACCCCACCGAGGGTTTGCGGCAAGTCATCGGGTTTGACAGCGTCGTAGATGCTGCGGGTGTTACCGACCCCGGCGGACACGAGTTCGGCGATCCGGGTTTGCGCCGACCGCAGGTTCGCTCGCTGCACAGCGATCTCGATGACGTACCGGACGGTTGCCATCCCACCGACCATCGCTTCGAGGTACGACACCCACGGATCACCAGGCCGAACCACCACAGCGATCCCGTTGCCGGTGAACACGGCGTCCTGGTAGCCGTCGTACACCCTGACGTTGTCGATCGACCCAAGCTGAGCGCAAAGGGCGGCGGAGATCGCCGGCAGGTCCATCAGCCGACCACCGCCGCGACCATCGGATGCTGATAGCGGGAGAGCAGTTCGGCGACCTTCGGGTTCTGCCGGATGCGGACCACCCCGAAGTCACCGAACCCGGCCACCCCGAACGGGGCGTCCTTCAGCTTCGCGTACTCACCAGCGAGGATCAGGGTTGCGGTTTTCACCGGTTCAGGCACAGCCGCCCAGCCCCATCGTGCAGTCACTTGCACGGTGGGCCGGGCGTAGCACGTCGGGAAGTAGCGGGAGCCGACAGCGATGATCTTGTGGAACGGCGGACCGTCAAACGGTTCCACCTCGAAATCGGTGGTGACCGTCCACGTCGTCTCGTACGTGCCGTCGTCGTTGTCGTCCGTCTTCACCACCAGGCCCGTGAGGGTGGAGATGTCAGCGGTTGCTGTGCCACCAGGACGGAACGGCGGCAGGTACAGCCAGCCCTGCGACTGGGGCCGCATCCGCGCCGCTGTCGCACCAGCGTCCTGGGTGAACTTGCGGCCGCACCACGTTTCGACAGCGAGCTCGGCGGCGGTCAACGCAGAGGTCAGCAGATCATCGTCGAGACTGTCATCAACACCGACCCAGGTGCGGAGCTCGGCGAGGGTGGCGTAGCTCACTGCGCCCGCCTCGAGGTGCGGCGAACCTTCCCAGGTTCAGCCGTCGCCTCCTCAACCACCGGGCCAGGCGTGTCGTCAACCACCCGCACGAACGCGCCGTCCGGCGCGCCGTCCAACATCGGGTCGCCGTCGGGAACCAGCCGGCCAGCGTCCACGCTGCCGCACGCTGTCTGCACCCGTCGAGTCGCAACCCACATCACACACACCCCACAACTTGTTGGACGGTCGGGCCGGGGGAACCACCCCAGGCGGGGGAAGTAGCTCAACCCCGGCCCAACCATTTGTCCCGCCACCGCACGCCGCGAACAGCAGCAGGGACACCCGAACTCAGGTCGCCTTGCCGACCTGAGCAACCCACGACCCGGCAGTGGCCGAGTAGCAGATGAACGTGGCGTTCTCCGACTGGTCGATCGTGCCGACCGTCGCACCGCCACCGGTGAGCCGCACCGTCAGCGCCTCAGCGGCGTCGGCGGTGTTGATGATGGTCACGCTGTGGCCCTTGAGGTTCGTGGTCGCCGGGAGGTCCACGTTCCGAGCGGCACCGCCCGGATCGAGAGCGATGATCCCGTAGTCACGAACCTCAGCCTCGGTCAGCACCCGAGCACCGGTCAGGGTCTCGGAAAAGGCAAGCTTCTTCTCAGACATCTGCGTTTCTCCTCAGACCGATCAGGTGACGTTCAGGACGACGACGGCGGACTGGTTGAGCACGCCGGTACCGGTGCGCCAGTTCATGAACAGGCCGCGCTCGCCGGTCGGGAAGTTGTTCGTCCCGCCGAAGAGCTGCGGGATGAGCTCGATGGTGGTCCCGAGCCGGTCAGCGATGCCGAACGCCTCGTTGTACCGGCCAAGCAAGAGGATGTAGTTCTCGCCCGACCCGTAGGAGCTGTCGATGCTGGGTGACTTGTAGTGCGGGTAGCCGAGCAGCTGAGACGGCAGGCCGTTCGCCAGGTACTCCCACAGGTTTGCGCCACCGGCGGTGTCGAACTGCCGGATCTTGGTGTAGGTCTCCTTGGCGGCAAGCCAAGCGGCGCCTTCCTCGAACCGGTCGGGGAGAGCGTCGTGGAGAGCATGCACGTCGGCCACAGCGAACGTGTTCGAACCGGCGGACGCCACGATCTGCCCGCTGTAGTTGGTCACCAGGTCATAGATGAACCCGCTGGGCGTGTCAGCCGCAGGGGCGGTCGCCGCCGAGAACACGGCCTCGTCCTTGTCGTCCTTGGCGATGTTCAGCAGGCGGATCATTTCGGTCTGCATGCCGGCCCAGTCCTGGTCGGCCTCCATGGAGAACGGCACCAGTCCGCGACCGCGGTAGCAGGTGATCGTGCGGGTGCCGAGCGTCGGGCTGTTGTCGGTCGCCTCTGCCGCTTCGGCGCCGTAGCCGACCGTGATGCCAGCGGAGGTCACGCCGTTCCAGGTGTTCGACATGGTCTGGAGGTTGCGGCAGATCCGCCGCCACGGGTTGGTAGAGCCGGAGTGCTCGCCCGTCAGGATGATGCTCGGGTCCAAGGGAGTGGGAATGGCCGTGCCAGCGGAACCGCTGGTGATGGTCACCGCACGAGCGTGCTCGATGGCACGCTGCTCGTCGTCGGTCAGCCCAGCCGACGGGATGCCGCGCACGGCAGCTCGGTACAGCTTGTTGAACGCCGACCGGTACTCGGGGCGACTGTGAGCGATCACGTGCCGCGACAGGCGGGCGTCGTCGGTGTCCAGCCGGCGGATCACGTCGGCGATCTGCTC
>CAYZBB010000405.1:0-3089 GCA_964476495.1 uncultured Actinomycetes bacterium
CGGACGCGTTCCTGGTGGGGATGGTGTCGCACAACGCGTTCCCGATCTCGCCGTCGCGCAAGAGCTTCCCGGAGGTGTTCCACGCGTTCAGCCTGTTCCTTCAGGAGCAGCCCGACTCGGTCCTGTACCTCCACTCCGACGTGCTCGGCCTGGACGGCGGCCTCAACCTCACCGCGTTGTGGGCCACCTACGACATCCCCGACGCCAACATCCGGTTCGTCAACCAGGACAAGTACTGGCTCGGCGAGCTCGACACGCATCACATGAGCTACCTGTACTCCGCGTTGGACGTGCTCGCGTGCCCGTCCTACGGGGAGGGGTTCGGGATTCCGATCGTGGAGGCGCAGTCTTGCGGCTGTCCCGTCATCGTCACCGACTGGACGAGCATGACGGAGCTGGCGGGGCCGGCGCAGTGGCTGGTGGACGGCGAGCCGTTCTACAACCCTGGTAGCGCGTCGCAGTGGAAGAAGCCGGCGGTGTCCGAGATCCTTGCGAGGTTCCGGGACGCTCATGCGGCGAAGGGCAACCTGGAATTGCGCCACCGCTGCCGTGAGTTCGCGTTGGCGTATGACGCGGACAAGGTGTTCGACGAACTGTGGGTGCCGGTGTTGGAGAAGCTTGGGAAGCCGCGTGAGGTGCCGCCGCTGCCGCAGTTGAACCGTGAGGTGCGTCGGGCGGCGTTGAAGGCGAAGAAGGTGGCTGCGTGAACATCGCGGTGTTGAGCCTGACCCGTGACCGCTTGGACTACACGAAGCATTGCTTCGCGAGCCTGTACGCCAACGCCGGTTGCGAGTTCGATCACTTCGTGACCGACCAGGGATCCGAGGACGGCACCGTTGAGTGGTTGACCGAGCACACGGACGCGACCGTGTACGCGTACCCGGAGAACATTGGGATCGTGCCGGCGTTGAACGCGATGCTGGACGACCTGCTGGAGCTCGCCGACTACGACGTTGTCGTGAAGGTCGACAACGACTGCGAACTCGTCACCCCAAACACGATGCGTGACATTGCCGCTCGATCGCTGGAGCTGAACGCGCTGTTGTCGCCGCACATTCGTGGGTTGCGGCAGCCGCCGCAGACGCTCAGCGTGTGGAACGGCGTTTCGATCACCGGTGTCATCGGCGGCATCTTCTGCGCTGCCCCCGCCAGGATATTCAAGGACGGGTATCGGCATCCTCTGATCCCGACGTTGGACGGTGAGGACTTCAACCTGTGCGTGTGGGCGCGCAATCAGGGGATGGTGTCCGGGTACGTGGACGGGTATGAGGCCAACCACTACCGAACGACGGACGGGCAACACGAAGACATGCCCTGGTACTTCGAGCGGAGGCAGCGCGAGCGGGACGAAATGGCCGGGAAGGTGGCGGCGTGAAGCACATCGGCCTGTTGATGGTGAACGAGGAAAACGACATCCTCGCCCGCACGCTGGCGCACAACCTCCCGTTCGTTGACGCGCTGTACGTGCTTGACGGCGACGCGGAAGTTCAGGGAGGCCACTGCACGTCGGAGGCTCCGATTCCGGTCCGAATATGGTCGGACGCGATAGTCGCCGAGGACACAAGGTTTCCAGAGCAAGCGTGTGACGGCTACCGCCAGTTCCTTCTGGAGCAGGCCGTCGCCGACCACGGCCCCGACAACTGGTTCCTGCTCCTCCACGGAGACGAACTCTGGACACAAGACCCCCGCGAGATCACCAGCCGCATCAACCGGCAGCGCGTCGCCGTCGTCTACAACCTCCCTTTCTTCATCCCGCGTGATGGCGAACCGTGGGACTACGACACACACCCCATCGACCAGCTGCACTGGCAGCTCGGCCCCGGCTGGCCCGAAGTTCGCATGTTCCGTGGTGCCCCCGGCGTCAGGTACCGGCCCGACCAGCACTTCAACGTCACCCCTGACGGCATCGAGCTCATGTGGTACGCGGACGCCCCGATCCTGCACTACCCGTACAGGTCGCCGGAGCAGCAGGCGAAGCGCGCCCAGGTCACGTTCGACCCCGACAACTACCGGCAGGTCGGCTACTGGACGGACGAGATGATCCGGGAGCAGATGAGCCGTCCGCAGTTCCGCGAGCTCACGTCCACGCTGGCGGTCGCAGCGTGATGAGCAACGAAGACAGATTCTGGGATCGCGTCGACAAGACCGACTATTGCTGGAACTGGAAGACGCCACGGGTGCGAGACGGATACGGGATGATCATGTGGTACGGCCAGCGACTGCTTGCGCACCGCGTCTCCTACGAGATGCACGTTGGCCCGATCCCTGACGGCATGAACCTGGATCACCTGTGTCGGAACAGGGCGTGCGTGAACCCGGAGCATCTCGAGCCGGTCACGAACCGCGAGAACATCCTTCGCGGGACTGGGCCGACGGCCATGAACGCGCGCAAGACCCATTGCGTCAATGGACACCCCCTCTCCGGAGAGAACCTGCTGCCTCGCTCCGACGGGGGCCGCCGGTGCCGCGAGTGCCAGCGCGAGGTCGACTTCCGCCGGCGTCCTCTCACAAGGGTTGCCGCCTGATGGTTTTCGATACGGATGATGTCCACGAGGGGCATGACCGCATGGATCTGTTGATGCGGCTGAAGGAGGCGAACCCGGATTTCCGCATGACGGCGTTCGTGATTCCTGCTTTGTGCTCTGACGCATATCTCGTCTCGCTTCCCGAGTGGATCGATGTGGCGCTTCACGGCTGGGCGCACCCCCATGCTCGGGAGGCGGAGAACTGGTCGTATGAGCAGGCGCTCGACGTCCTGATAACGGCTCAGAACCGGCCGCGGTTCGTCAAGTTGTGGCGCGCACCGGGCTGGCAGATCAGCGACGGCACCTACCAGGCGTGCCTTGATCTCGGCTGGGCTGTTGCGGACCAGTCGTACAACGACTGGCGGCGGCCCGCTGGCATCGCCTATCACTGCGAGGGCGAGTTCGACCACGTTCATACGCATGTGCAGGATTGGGGCTCGAACGGTCTGAACGAGATGTGGCCGACCCTGCTCAACCGCGTCACGAACGCTTCTTCGTTTGAGACGGTGCTTGAGGTGTGCAGGCCGTGGCAGCCGGTGGCGGTGGCCGCATGACCCTCGTGTC
>CAYZBB010000406.1:0-3089 GCA_964476495.1 uncultured Actinomycetes bacterium
GGCCCCGGTGTTCCCGGACGCCTTGCCAGATCAGCCAGGCACCACCGATTTCGGCGAGGGCAGCCACGACGAAGAGCAAGATCGACTTGAGCACAGTCATGCCGAGTGAGCCTATGCGGCGGTCGTGGCGGGCCGATCACAGCGGCAATCGGTTCCGCAGCCGGTCCGGTGGCGGCGGCGTACGGTGACCCAGAACAGGCCTGCGGCGGCCGCGGCGAGGACGAGGGCGATCGTGGGCATCCACTGGCCCAGGGTGATCCAGGCGGTGCCGCCGAGAACTCCGGCGGTGAGCAGGACAGGGATCAGACAGCAGGCCAGACAGGCCAGGCCGGCGAGTCCGGCGAAAGCCTTGGATGTCGGGGATCCGAGGGTCGCCAGTCGACGATCGTGGGGTTGCGGCATCAGACGGGCTCCGGGTGGTCGGTGGTCAGCTCGGTGAACGGCAGCGGGCAGCAGGTGCTGCCGGCGCAGGTGACGAGGTCGTCGCAGCCGGCGTCGAGGGCCTTGACCAGGGATTCGCGGATCACGGTCAGGTCGGCGATCTTCCGGTCGATCTCGGCGATCTTGGCCTTCGCCTTGGCTTGCAGGCCGATGTCGCGGCGGCCGTGGTGGTGGGTGCCGGTTTCCAGGAGTTCGGCGACCTCGTTGAGAGAGAACCCGAGCCGCTGAGCCGTTTTGATGACCCGGAGCAGGGTGACGGCTTGGTCCGGGTAGATCCGGTGCCCGCCCAGGGTGCGGTCCGGTTCGTCGAGCAGGCCACGCCGTTCGTAGTACCGCAGGGTCTGCAGGTTCACCCCGGCGGCGGCCGCGACCTGGCCGGCCCGCAGTCCCGCGCTCACCGGGCGGCCGCTCGGCGGGCGCGATCGATCAGGGCGTCGAGGACCTCGATGTGCGCTGCGGGGGTGCGGATCTGCAGGGTCAGCTGCCCACCGGCCGCGGTGAGGGTGAACTCGAAGAAGGAGCAGCAGGCGGTCTCCCGCGCGGTCAGGTCGGCCGCTCGGGCGGCGACCGTGGGGTCCGGCCGGAGGGTCAGCAGGGCGGTGTCGGCCGAGGGCTGGTGCACGTCGGTGACGTCCGCGGCGAACAGGGCGTCGAACTCGGCGAGCCGCAACGGCTGGTCAGCGGTGGGCAGGGTGCACGCGTCCGGCACCCAGGTGGGCTCGGTCTGTGTCATGCCTCGACGGTAAACCCGTACCTAGGTACCGTATGCAAGGCCGCGACGGGTTCAGATTCCACCGATCGTCGGTGGATGTGGTGACCTCCAACTGCGTGATCAACCTGTCCGTGGACAAGCCGGCGGTGCTGGCCGAGATGTTCCGGGTGCTGACCCCGGTCGGCCGCAACGCACGGTCGGCTTGCCGTCGTCGTGCAGCCCCTCGACCTCGATCGTCTCGGCTCCGGAGATGCCGTCGAATTCGCCCGCCGGTCGGGTCGCGGCGTGCCGCAGCGCCAGGGTCTGGTCCAGAGACAGGGTTTCCCAGGTCGGGGTGGTCGGGGTGCTCACGGTTCGTTCCTCGATTCTCAGGCGGGCCGGCCGGCCGGCGTGCGATCGGCGAGGACGTTGATGCGGCGGTCGATCTCGTCGTAGGCGGCGTCGAACGCCTCGCCGGTGCCGACCCGGACCGGGTCCGGGATCGACCAGTGCAGCCGGGGCAGATCGGGGTCGAGTTCCTCGTGGGCGTTGTCGCAGACCGCGACGACTAGGTCGGCGGGTTGCAGCACCTGGTCGATGTGGGCGGTGCGGGCCCGTCCGATCCGCAGGCCGTGGCGGCGGCCGGCGGCGACCGCGCCCGGATGCACCCGGGCCGCGGGATGGGTGCCGGCGCAGGCCACCGGCACCTGGCTGACCCGGGCCCAAGACGCCGCGGCTAGCTGCGAGCGGGCCGAGTTGTGGGTGCACACGAAGACCACCCGCCGGCCCGTGGCGGGCCACCCGGTGGTGGCCGGGAGCGCGGCGGCCCGGACCACCGGGTCGTCCAAGCGCAGCTGCACGTAGGTGCGGCGCCGGTCGCCCTCGGACTGGACCCGGCGGATTACCCCGGCGTTCTGCAGCACCCGCAGGTGGTGGGCGAGCAGGTTCGTGGCCAGGCCGAGTTCGGCGCCGAGCTCCCCCGGGGAGGCGTCCCCCGGGATCAGCCGGTCCACGATCGCCAACCGGGCCGGCTCGCCGAGCGCGGCGTGTACCCGGGCCCGCCGGGTCAACCCCTCATCCACCGGTTACCTCCATGACTATTGACTCAAGTATCGTTGAGATACGCGACGGGTCAAGTCTCGGCCCGTTTCGGCCACTCCGATGGAGGTAGCAGGTGTCCGACAAGCCCAGCGTGCTGTTCGTGTGCGTGAAGAACGGCGGCAAGTCGCAGATGGCCGCCGGATGCTTGAGGTCGGTCTGGTAGCCCGACAACGTGGATGGTCTGGCGCCCGCGACGCGACGCTCGGCTGTCCACGTTCTCAGCCATGCGTCGAGCGTCACCTCTCGTCCCTTCCGGAAGGTGACCGGACAGCCACCGAGATCGGACCGACTCGGCCTCGGCGATGACGTCCTTCTTCGTGCGTCCACGGATGTGCTGACGTCGTCTCCGTCCTTCGACGGTGACAGTCACCCAGGTCTCCCATCCGCCCGCTGGTGTGCGGCGTGGGGCGCTGCTCACGATGCCGCCTGGTGGGTGGTCAACACCGCCACGTATGCGTCCTGGGCGGCGCGAGGAACGCGTCGTAGCGATCCGATCTTGACGGACTGGATAGAGCCGTCGCCGATCAGTTCGTACATGACGGTGCGGCTGACACCGATCAGTTCGCCGGCTTCCTCTGCACCACTTGCCTGCCAGGGCCTCGCCGACGAAGCGTCAAGATCATCGACATGGCCTCTGACCTGCGATTTTGAGCGGAGGATGGGGGATTCGAACCCCCGAGGGCGGTTAACCCAACACGCTTTCCAAGCGTGCGCCATAGGCCACTAGGCGAATCCTCCTGGTGTCGCCGCAAGAGTGTATCGGTCCGGCGGCGCAGGACAGAATCGGTCGAGGCCCGAACGGGCCGGGGCCATCCGGCTCGCCACCAGGTTGTGTCGACCGCACACCGGCGTCAGT
>CAYZBB010000407.1:0-3076 GCA_964476495.1 uncultured Actinomycetes bacterium
GGCTCTGTTGGAACAGAATCGGAATTGTGGTCGCTTTGAGCGCCGCTGACGGCCGCATAGCGACCACAATTCCGATTTGACACTGGCCGTGCTGGGGAAGCACCCGGATAGCGACCACATTTCCGATCGAACCGACAGGGGTCCGATCGAGCACTTAGTGGACAGCCTGCGTATCAAGACTGGATGTATTGACCCCGCGACTGATCTGCAGGTCAGCAGGCGTTTACCCCTACTCCCAGGGGAGTGAAGCGGCCCCGCCGTCGATGATTCATCTGATGCAATACGCAGACACTCTGACATAAGCTAGATTATCGGCTCTCCCGAGTTCCGGTGGGGGTGAAGCGGGAGAACGCTGAGCTGCGTCGGGCCAACGACATTCTGAAGACGGCGTCAGCACTTGCCGCACCGGGGAGTTTTCGGACGAAGAGCCATTTCACGCGAGGCTATAGAGCCCCCTCAGCCAGAGGGCTGTCGCAGTGACGGCTGCGCATCCGACAAAGATCGCCAGACGCATCCAGGGAGAAAGCTTCACCCACTTCCATGCGAGTAGCGCCGCTCCAAAGACAACAAGAATTGCGCCCAGTGGGGCCAGCGCCAGTTCTGCAATGGCCGCCGCCAAGAAATTGCCGCCTAGATTAGTTACCCAAACGCCATTCACCTCGTCATAATAGTTGGAAGGTCGAATGACGAAACGCTCCCAAAAGACCCAAGCGGCGACCATCGCACCCCAAGCGCCGAACGTCAGCAGAGTCCCACGACCGGGGACGCGGGCATCCATTTACCTCGCCTCGTCTGGTCGAAGTTGCCCCGAGCCGCCATTCAAAGCCTGCCTATAAGGCACCACAAGGCGCTCGACCCCCGCAGCATCCACCAGCGAACGAGCCCCACCGACGTTGTCCCTCACCGACAGGCCAGCCAACGACAAGCCGAAAGAGAATGAACGGACCCGCGGATCACGCCCGGCCGCCGCAGTCTTCACCACCAAGAACGTCTCCGCCGACTCCACATCGGCCCGAACAACCAGATCCACACCAGGAAACACCTCCGGATACGTCGCCGTCGCACCATCAACCACCGGCGCCGGCAGCGCACCCGCCCACGACACCGCCGCCTCCGCAACACCATCCCCGACAGACAACAAACGCCCCGAACCGCCCGGAGACACAGCAATCTGAGCCACCGCAGCCTCAGGGCGAAGAAGACCATCCGCCCCCGCCACCAGCCGCGCCGACGGTGCACGCCACCCGCCCGCCCCGTCACGAACACGCGCCACACTCGCCGAAACCACAGCCGTCAACTCGCCCGAAACCGGGTCCGCCGTCACCAACGTCCGCTCATCAGTCAACGCCGACGCCACCACCGGCAACCCCGACGCCCGCGCCTCCCGAACCGCATCCACCTCCGACAACAACCCAGCAGATGGCGGGTCGGACGGCCCCGCCCAGGCAACCACCGGCACCAGACCAGCAACCAAACAGGTAGCCGTCACCGCAAACATCCAACGGAATCGCATCCGCGCGTCCCTTCAAGCAAATAAGGAACCCACGCACAAGGCGCCAACGGACCAACAACCGGTAACGCCAAGAGAGGGGGCAGGCACAGTCGAGAATGACCGCGCCAAGAAAACCACACCGACGCACAGGCCGCCTAGATGTACTCGGCCATTAGGTGGGTGACACTCGGGTCTGTCCGACTAACGGTGTAAGTGGCGGTTTCCATTAGTGGTCCTCGGCGGCCGGCATGCGGCTGGCGAAGGTGATGGCGAACGCGTTGAGGGCTGGCTTCCACCTGGTGACCCATCGTGTCTGACCGGTGCCCTTGGGGTCCAGTGATCTGGTGACCAGGTACAGGACTTTCATCGCGGCCTGCTCGGAGGGGAAGTGGCCGCGGGCCCTGACCGCGCGGCGGTAGCGGGCGTTCAGTGACTCGATCGCGTTCGTGGAGCACAGCACCCGGCGGATCTCGGCGTCGTAGCCCAGGAACGGGATGAACTCCGGCCAGGCGCGGCGCCACAGGCCGGTGATCGCCGGGTAGGCGCGGCCCCACTTGTCGAGGAACTCTTCCAAGGCGGCCTCGGCGGCCTCGACGCTCGGCGCACCATAGATGGGTTTGAGGTCCCGGCTGATCTGGTCCCAGTACTTGCGGGAGGCGTACTTGAAGGTGTTGCGGATCAGGTGGATGACGCAGGTTTGCACGATCGCGTCGGGGAACGCGGTGTTCACACTGTCCGGCAGGCCCTTGAGCCCGTCACAGATGACGAAGAACACATCGGCCACGCCCCGGTTGCGCAGGTCGGTCAGCACCGCCAGCCAGAACTTGGCCGACTCACCCCCGCCCTGGCCGGGCCAGATCCCCAGGATGTCCTTGTGGCCCTCCAGGTCGACCCCGATCGCCGCATAGAACGGCTGGTTCCCCACCTGGCCGTCACGGACCTTGACCACAATCGCGTCGATGAAGATCGCCGCGTACACGCGCTCGAGTGGACGCGCCCACCACGACTGCATCTCCTCGACGATCTTGTCAGTGATCCGGCTGATCGTGTCCTTGCCCACTGACGCCCCGTACACCTCGGCCAGGTGCGCGCTGATCTCCCCGGTCGTCAACCCCTTCGCGAACAGGCTGATCACCAGCGCATCAAGGTCGGTCAACCGGCGTTGCCGCTTCCCGACCAGCTGCGGCTCGAAGGTGCCGTCCCGGTCCCGCGGGACCGCGATCTCGACCTCGCCACAGTTGTCCGTGACGACCGTCTTCGACCGGCGCCCGTTGCGGGAGTTGGCCCGGTTCCGGCCCGCCGGGTCGTGCTTGTCATAACCCAGGTGGTCCGACATCTCCTCTTCCAGGGCGGTCTCGATCACCGTCTTCGTCAACGACTTCAACAGCCCTCCCGGGCCGGTGATCTCCACGCCCTGGTCCCGGGCCCGGCGCACCAGGCCCGCGATCGCGGCCAGCTCCTCAGGCGACAACCCGCCATCAGGGCGCGGTGACCTGCGGCAGCCTGCCAGCATCCTCATCGTTCAATGGCTCCACGGCCAGCAGGGTGTCGGGCATCATGACCCTTCCTGCCCAACCGGGCGGT
>CAYZBB010000408.1:0-3065 GCA_964476495.1 uncultured Actinomycetes bacterium
TGGGTGCGCTGGGTGAACGCCACCAAGAACCCGCAGACCCGCGAGCGGCGCGTCGAGGTGAGCATCTCCAAGCTGCGGGCCGGCAAGCGGCGTCCGTGCTGCTTCGATCTCGCCTCCTGCACCGATCCTGAGGTCTCCAAGAGCGGCAAGCTGATCGATCCGGAGTGAGCCACGCGGCGGTAGCCATTCGAGTAGCCACTAAGGTAAGGCTTACCTAACTTTCAGGTGATCGGCTTCACAGCGTCGGCACAGCCGCCTCACTGGCCCCGCCATGGCCGGCTTCGTACGTTGCCTGGGTAGCCGCTCGACACCGCAACAAGGAGAGACCGATGATCCGCACCACCCGCCTCCCCCGCCCAGTCCGCGTCGGGGCCGCCGCCGCCGGCGCCGCCGGCCTGCTGGCCCTCGCCGGTTGTGGAGGAACCGCGACCGCCGCGGGTACCACCGCAACCAGCGGCGGCTACGCCGACGGCAGCTACACCGCCGACGGCAGCTACCAGACCCCGGAGTCGGTCGCCTCGGTCGAGGTGACACTCACCCTGCAGGACGAGGTCATCACCGCCGTCACGGTGACCGGCAGCGCCACCCGCGGTGACTCGGCCCAGTTCCAGAGCGCGTTCATCGGCGGGATCGCCGATCTGGTCGTCGGCAAGGACATCGACGAGATCTCGGTCGACCGGGTCGCGGGTTCGTCGCTGACCAGCGGTGGCTTCAACGCGGCGATCGAGAAGATCAAGGCCGAGGCTCGGGCATGACCGTCGGCACCCGCCCCAGCTGGACCTTCGACGCGATCGGCACCCGCTGGGAGATCCTCACCGACCTGCCGCTGGACGCCGACGCCCGGGCCGCCGTCACCGCGCTGATCGACGAGTTCGACCGGGACTGGTCGCGGTTCCGGCCCGATTCCCTGGTAGCGCGACTGGCCCGGTCGGGCGGGGACGCCAAGGCGCCCGGCGACACCACCGCCATGCTCGACGCGTACGGCTCGCTGTCGGCGGCCAGCGGCGGTGCCGTGAATCCCCTGGTCGGCGACGCCCTCGCCCGGCGCGGCTACGGCATGGACTACACCCTGAGCGATGCGGGTGCCACCGCCGCGCCGGCCGCCTGGGCCGAGCTGCTCAGCTGGGACGACGATCTGCTCACATTGCACGCCCCTGCCACCATCGACGTCGGCGCGCTCGGCAAGGGGCGCCTGGTCGACCGGGTCCTGGCCCGGCTGGCCGCCGACCTGGACGGCACGGTCGTCGTGGACGCCAGCGGCGACCTGGCCGTCCGCGGCGGACCGCTGCGGGTGGGCCTGGAGCACCCCTACGACCGGAGCCGGGCGATCGGCGTCGCCGAGGTGACCGATGGCGCGCTCTGCGCGTCCGCCACCAATCGCCGCACCTGGGGCAACGGGCTGCACCACGTCGTCGATGCCCGCACCGGCGAACCCGTCCGGACGGTCGCCGCGACCTGGGCGCGAGCCCGCGACGCGATGCGGGCGGACGCGATCGCCACCGCCCTATTCTTCGACGGCGGCCCCGAACTCGCTCACCAATGGAACGTCGACTGGGTGCGGATGCGCACCGACGGACGCGTCGAGTGGTCGGCCGGCGCCGAAGGATGGGCGTTCCGGTGACCCGCCTGCGCGGCCTGCTCGGCAGCCTGTCGATGTACCGGCTGGTCCTACTGGCCCTCGCCACCCTGACCGTCACCGCGTTCGCGGTCTCGTTCACCGGCCAGCTGGTCACCGGCCCCTGGGAGCTCCTGGCCACCCTCGCCACCCTGGTCGTCGCCTGCCTGACCAGCGACGCGATCGCGCAACGACTGCTCGGCCTGCCGGGCCGGCTGGAGTCCTCCCTGATCACCGCGCTGATCCTGGTCTTCGTGGTGCGCCCCACGCTCACCCCGGCCGGCCTCCTGGGCATCGCCCTCGCCGGCGCGGTGGCCGCCGCGTCGAAGTACCTGCTGGTCTGGCGCGGACGCCACGTGTTCAATCCCGCCGCCGTCGGTGCGACCATCCTGCTGCTCAGCGGGCTGGGCAACGCGGCGTGGTGGGTGGGCACACCCCTGCTGATCGTGCCCGTGCTGGTGCTCGGCTGGGTCGTCCTGCAGCGCACCGACAAGACCGGTCTGGTCGCCGTGTTCTGGCTGGTGGCGATGGGGGTGTCGTTCGTCCGGACGCTGGTGCAGGCGCAACTGGCCGGCCTGACGCTGAATGCCGGCACCGTGGCGATCCAGCTGGTGACCGCCTCGCCGTTGCTGTTCCTGGGCGTCTTCATGCTCTCCGAGCCGCTGACCCTGCCGCCGCGGCGCCGTCAACAACTGGCGGTCGCGGTGGTCGTGGGCGTGCTGGCCGGCTGGCCCATCGACCTCGGCTTCATCACCCTGGGCCAGGAGCGCGCGCTGCTGATCGGCAATCTGCTGGCGCTGGTGCTGGCCCGACGCGCGGCCGTCACGCTGCGGATCACCCGGCGCCGCCAGCTCACACCGACCGCGACCGAACTCACCTTCGAGGCGCCTCCCGGGCTCAGCTTCGAACCCGGCCAGTACCTGGAACTGAACGTGCCGCATGACCGGCCGGATGCCCGTGGCACCCGCCGTGAGTTCAGCATCGTCTCCGCCCCGGCCGACCTGCCGGAGCTCCGGATCGCCTACCGCGGCGGCACCGCCGCCCGGAGCACGTTCAAGCGCAGGCTGGCGGATGCCGAGCCCGGCGAGGCCCTGTCCGCCACCGGAGTGTGGGGCGACTTCGTGCTGCCCTCCGATCCCGCCGCGCCGGTGCTGATGGTGGCCGCCGGCATCGGCGTCACGCCGTTCATCTCGCACCTGCGACACCTGGGCTCGGGCGACCGGCCACGCGACGTCGTCCTGGTCTACCTGGTCAAAGACGCGGCCGAGTTGCCCTTCCGGGACGAGATCTCCGCCTCCGGAGTACCGGTGGTGCTGGCCGGTCCGACGCGCACGGACGACCTGCCCGACGGCTGGGCGTGGGCCGGCGATGACCCGCTCGATGAGGCCGCGTTGCGGCGGGTCGTGCCCGACCTGGCGGAGCGGCACGCCTACGTGTCGGGCTCACCGGC
>CAYZBB010000409.1:0-2990 GCA_964476495.1 uncultured Actinomycetes bacterium
AGCCCGCCAGACTGTGCATAGGTCTGGAAATCATTCTCAGAGGCGCGACGCCTCGCAAGGAGGCCGCGATGGCCGGAATGGGACCACCCCCGAAGCACCCGAGTCAGAAGCGCCGGCCGAGCACGTCGAAGCTGACGCAGCTTCCCGCCGAGGGACGCCAGGGCCGGGCACCCAAGTGGCCGTTCGCTGAGTCGACCTCAACGGAGCGCAAGCTGTGGGGCGAGCTGTGGCGCACCCCGCAGGCGGTCATGTGGGAACGCACTCACGCACACCGCGAGGTCGCCGCCTATGTGCGGTGGTCGCTGCTGGCCGAGACGGGTGACATCAAGGCGGCGCCTGAGGCCCGGCAGTTGTCCGACCGCCTGGGGTTGACGCCGTTGGCGTTGCGACGGCTGGAGTGGGAGATCGTTGCGGACGAGGTGACGGCCAAGCGTGAGGTCGCGTCGGAGCAGTCCGCACGTGCCCGCCTGTCTGCCGTTTCGTGAGCGAGGTTCTGTCGCTCGGCTACGACGTGGCCGACTGGATCGAAGCGAACTGCGTCATCCCCGACGGGGAGCGCATGGGCGACCGGTACAAGCTGACCCACGAGATGCTGGTGTTCCTGCGGGACTTCTACGAGGTCGACGCCAACGGCGCCTTCAAGTACCGCCGCGGTCAACTGGTCCGCCCGCAGAAGTGGGGCAAGGGTCCGTTCTCGGCGGCCATCATCTGCGCTGAGGCGTACGGCCCGGTCCTGTTCGACCATTGGGGACCGGACGGGCAGCCTGTCGGTAAGCCGTGGGCGTCGCCGCACATCCAGATCACGGCGGTGTCCGAGGACCAGACGCAGAACGTGTGGCGGGCGTTGCAACCCATGATCGAGCTCGGGAACCTGGCCGCCGACATCCCCGACACGGGCCTGACCCGCATCAACCTGCCGGGTGGCGGGCTGATCGAACCGGTGACGGCGTCGGCCCGCTCGAGGTTGGGGCAGCGCATCACGTTCGCGGTGCAGGACGAGACGCACTCATGGCTTAAGAGCAACGGTGGCCGTGCGCTGGCCGACAACCAGAGGCGCAACCTGGCCGGCATGAAGGGCCGCAGCATCGAGACCACGAATGCTTGGGACCCCGCCGAGCAGTCGGTCGCGCAGGAGACGTGGGAGTCGGACGCACCGGACATCCTCAAGGACATGAAGTCGCCGCGTGCGTCGCTGTCGATCCGCAACAAGCGCGAGCGCATGACGATGCTGCGTGAGGTGTACGCCGACTCCGCGGCGAAGCCTGACGGGTGGGTCGACCTGGACCGCATCGACGCCGAAGTGGTCGAGCTCCTGCCTCGTGACGCCGCGCAGGCGGAGCGGTTCTTCGCCAACCGGATCGTTGCCGCTGAGGATGCGTTCCTGTCGCCGCTGGTGTGGGACGAGTGCCGCCACCCCGACATGGTGCAACCGCCCGACGGGACTCCGGTCGCGCTGGGGTTCGACGGTTCGCTGTTCGATGACACGACCGGTCTGGTGGGCTGCACGCTCGACGGCCATGTGTTCGTGGTCGACGTGTGGGACCCCGCCGAGCACGGTGGAGAGGTGCCGAAGTCTGCGGTTGACGTGACGGTCGCCGCGGCGTTCGACCGGTGGGACGTGCGTGCGCTGTACGGCGACCCGCCGTACTGGCAAGAGGATCTGGCCCGCTGGTACGGCCAGCATGGCGACGTGGTGCGTGAGTGGTGGACGAACCGCCCGACGCCGATGGGCCACGCCCTCGAGCTGTTCCACACGAGCGTTACGACGAAGTCCCTGACCCATGACGGCGACCCTCGCCTTGCTGCTCACGTCGGGAACGCCCGACGGTGGAAGGACCGAGGCCACCTGTCGGTGCGCAAGAAGTTCCCGCAGTCGCCGGACAAGATCGACCTTCTCGTCTGCGCTGTTCTGGCGGTCGAGGCGCGGGGCGACGTGATGCGTGAGCCCGAGCCCGAGGTGCGCAAGCCGGGCCGGTTGTTGGTGTTCTGACCCCACGAAAGGGGGCGCTGTATGGCTGATGCCCCCGTTGGTTCCCCCGAGTGGTGGCTGCGCCGGCTGCACAAGGAGCTGATCGAACGGCGCCCGGCGTTGCAGTTGGCGACCGACTACTACGACGGCTCGCACAACCTGAGCTTCCAGTCCAAGCGGTTCCGTGAGGCGTTCGGCGGGCTGTTCGACGCCTTCGCGGACAACTGGTGCGAGGTCGTGGTCGACGCCTCCGAGGAGCGCCTGAACGTCGAAGGGTTCCGGGTCGGTGACGACGTGGCCGGCGACACCGACGCCTGGCGCATCTGGCAGGCGAACGACATGGACGGCCAGTCGCAGCTCGCCCACACCGACGCACTGGTCGGCGGTGTGGCCTACGTCATCCCGTGGGTGGGTGAGACCGAGGGCATGCCGGAGATCACGGTCGCCAACGCTCACGACGCCATCGTGGAGTGCCACCCGAAGCGCCACCGCGACCGGCGTGCCGGCCTGCGGGTGTACCGCGACGAGTGGGGGTACGACCACGCCGAGCTGTTCCTGCCTGACATGGTCCACATGTTCCGCACCGCACAGCCCCGCGCCGACATGAACATCGTGGACGCCGCGAACACGGCGTGGCAGACCGAGGGGACGATGCCGAACCCGTTGGGGGTCGTGCCGGTCATCCCGCTCCAGAACCGGCCGCGCACCCGCCACTCGCGCCACGGGGTCATCGCCCAGTCCGAGATTCGCAGCATCATCCCGCTACAGGACGCCGTGAACAAGCTGATCGCGGACATGCTGGTGGGGTCGGACAAGCAGGCGCTGCCGGCCCGTTGGGCGACGGGGCTCGAGGTGCCGACGGACCCGCAGACGAACCAGCCGGTGAAGCCGCAGGTCGACACGGCGTCGCTGCTCATCAACGAGTCGGCCGACGGTTCCTTCGGTGTGTTCCCCGCCGCGGACCTTCGCAACTTCACGCAGGGCATCGACCTGTTGGTGCAGCACATCGCGTCCATCTCCC
>CAYZBB010000410.1:0-2964 GCA_964476495.1 uncultured Actinomycetes bacterium
CGCGGGCATTCGAGGCTGTCAGGCCACGGACGAAAGCGGCATCGACGCGCTGATCCCCGGCGCGGTCCATCGTGTCCACGTTGGTGGTCGCCCTGGTCCAGCCGACGAGCTTGGGGCTGTTGCGGGCGAAGTCGCCGGCCATGACGGCAGGCCACTTCCCACTTAACTTCGCACCCGCTGCTATGTCGGCATCCTTCTCGGCGTCGGTGGCGATCGAGGCGGGCCGGGTGTGGTGGGCGATGACGTCCACGCCCCAGCGGGCAAGCGGATCGTACAGCGGCACCTTGACGGAGCCATGGCCGAACGGCGACCACGGGCCAGCTTTGCGCGGCGTGCGCATCTTCCATACGGCGCCGTCGAACAGCACGGCCACGGACAGACTGTTGAGCGTCCAGACCTTCCACGACGGCCCCAGCTCGCTCAGGAGGATCGCGCGGCCGTCGCTGTTGGTCTCGGTCACCGCCCAGACGTTGCGGCCCTGTGCGGCCATCAGGCGCCCGCGTGCGAGCCATGCGGCGGCGTTGGTCTGCCCGTCGTAGGACTGGCAGTTGGCGACACCCAGCAGCAACGAGGCAGTGGCGGGCTTGGTGCTCACGGCGGTGGCGGTCTTGTGCTTGTCCTTCGCCGGGTCATAGCTGAAGTGCCATGCCTCCGAGGGGACGGTGCGAGACCAGCCGTATTCGTTGGCGCGGATGCTGCCGGTCGGGGTGACCTTCCACGGGTCGCCGCCTGCGGTCATCCACACCTGAGCGGGGGTGCCCCTGGTCATGTCGAGCGCTAGGCCAGACTCGTGCAGGGACGTGCCCGGCTTCGCGGCAAGGTTGCCGCCAGCCCGGTAGCGGGCGTAGAGGATGGCCTGCTGTGCCCACGTCCGGCCGGCAGCAGCCACGCCGCCAGTGGGCATCCCGGCCGCGATCATGCGGGCGTAGGACGCGGCGGCGTCGGAGCGCAGCCACTTGCCGTCGGCGTTGATCTTGGTGGTCTGCATCAGGCTCCTAGGTGGATCGCTTGGGCCACGGCGGGATCTTGTCGGGCGGGACGCCGTGCTCGATCAGGGTGCGGATCAAGACCGAGCAAAACTCTTGGATCACGCGCCGGTAGGCGGCTTCGCTGTCCCGCTCGATTTCGGCTTGGGTGCGTTCGGCGACAAGCTCCCGAAACCGGGACTTCTCACGCTCCGAGCCGCCCGATGCCCAGCGGATGACCCACGGGATCGCCTGCCGTACGCCGAGGGCCACAGCGGCGGCCGTCAAAGCGTTGATCGTTTGCGGGTCCATAGGGGCGGGCCTCCTTGGCCGTTGTCATCGGTCAGGGTCCATGTCGAAATCACGAATGTGGAACCATCGGGCACACAGCAGCGCAACCAGGGCCCCGGTGATTGCGGCACGGGCCACAACCTCTCCGACGCTGATGGCCGGATGCGACTGCGGCAGCGACACGGCGTAGATCACGAGCCCGCCGGTCAAGAAGGTGAGCCCTGCCCGTTCCAAGCCCCAGTGCCCGCCGTGCAGGCTTGCCAGTGGCAGCACGCCGCCGACGATGAGCAGCCACGCCGCCCACTCGCCCAGCCACGGCGACCACTGGAGTAGCGCGAGGCCGCTGACGGTAGCCAGCGAGTAGGCGGTGGCGATGGTGGCGCTGATGACTTTCGGCTCGCGGAGTCGTTCCCACGGCAGCATGAGCAGACGCACGATCACGGCCTTGATTTGTCCCTTCATCCCTGAGCCCTCCCGAGGCTGAATGGATACGGACCCACCCGACGCGCCCCCAAAGCGGGCCGGGCGGGGATGGTTCAGGCGGCGATCTTGGCCGCGAGCTTGGTGTACGTCTCCGGCGATAATCCGAGGCCGTCCATGACGTAGCCCTCGACGCCGTCGTACCGGTCGTACAGCGCCGTGATGCCCTTGTTGAGCTTGCTCACGCTGGTGCCCGGAGTCCGTAGGTACTCCTGCCGGATCGTGCCCAGGTCCACGCCGCCGACCATGAGCAGCACCGACACGAGCCAGCCGGTGCGGTCCCGGCCGAGGTGGCAGTGGATGAGCGCGGGGCCGGTCGTGTTGGCGATGGCGGTCAAAGCCTTAGCTAACGCTTTGCGGTCAGATTCGCGGGTCACGAAGGTGGCGGTGTTGGTGGTGCTCGTCATCGCGTAGCGGGCCTCGGTGACGCCGGGCAAGTTCGGGTCCTTGGTGCCAGAGTTGCGCAGGTCGATCAGGACGCCGCCGCGAAGCAGGCCGGACAGGTTCAGCCGGTCAGCGGTGGACGCCGGATGTACCTCGCCCGATCGAAAGATGATGCCTTGACGGAGGCCGCTACGGGCCAGCGCGTCGCGTTCGTTGGCGATCTTGGCGAACCGCGGCGAGGACGATGCGCGAGTGGTCACCCAGCCGCCGCCGAGCCGATTCCAAACTACGGTTGAAACTCCCACTGTCGAGTCGAAGCGTTGTGAGTATCCGTTTACGCCCGCGATCGTGACCTTCGCCTCGAAGCCGGACGGGACGCCGACGACATCGGCGCCGCCGGCAGCCGCGTAGGTGGTGGCGATGCGGCCCACGATCGGGAAGTCTCCGTCTGCGTGGGCGGGGTCGGTGGACAGGCTGAGCAGGCACAGCAGCACCGCCAGCAGCACGGCGGTGAGGGCATAGCGACGACGCACGGGAACTCCTTTGGGCTGGGGGTGGGTGAGAGCGGGCGGGGCGCGCAGGACGCATCTAGGGGCCGGGAGAGGACGGCCCTCCACGCCTTCGGCTGGATGCAACAGCCGTTGACGCGCCACGCCAGGTCAGGAGGTGGAGGAATCCACCATGTAGACGCTCAACGTCGAGGTGCCATCCCCGCCGCTGTAGGTGGCTAGCGCGCCGCCGGAGGCCTGCAGTACCTGCACGTCGAAGTAGTCATTCGCGGCACACAGTTGCGGGCCGGCGGTCACCTGACCGGGGCACTGCGTCGACGTGTCCGGCTCGATGT
>CAYZBB010000411.1:0-2954 GCA_964476495.1 uncultured Actinomycetes bacterium
CTCGCGGTTGCGCTCCTGCTGGGCCTGCGGCAGTCGGAGGCGCTGGGGTTGACGTGGGCCGACGTGCATCTAGAGGACGGGTGGGCTGACGTTCGCCAGTCGGTGCAGCGGGTGAAGGGCCAGGGCCTCGTCGTCGGCGGGTTGAAGTCCAAGACTTCGCGGCGTGAGGTCTACCTGATCCCTGCTGTCGTCTCGCTGCTGGCAGCGTGGCGGGCTGAGGGTGTCGGGATCGGCTACGTGTTCCACGGCATCGCGGGGCCGGACTACCCCGGTGATCCTCGTCAGGACTGGCAGCTATGGAAGGACGCACTGGAACGGGCCGGGGTGCCTCACGTGCCGCTACACGGTGCCCGCGCCACGGCGGCAAGCCTGATGGCTGCCACGTCTGCGGATTGGGTGGTGTCGGAGATTCTGGGGCACGCCGATGTGGCGGTGACGCAAGGGCACTATCTGCACTCGACTCCCGAGCAGCGGCAGAAGGCCCTAGCCACCCTCGGTGGGCTGCTGGGTTAGCTGGCCTTGCTCTTGCGGTCCAGCCCGAATCCCACGGCCGGGCGGGACGCGGTGCGGATGCGGTGGCAGTTAGCACAGACGACCTCGCACTTGGCTATCTCGGCCAGCATCCCCTCCCACGTGCCGCTCGTCATGAACGCAGAGACGTTGGAATGCTTCACGTCCCCCACGTGATCGAAGTCATATATCTCGGGGTGAGGGGATCGGATACCACAGTCAACGCAGCCAGAGGCCAGCTTGATAGCGGCGCAGTATTCCCGCCTAGGCCGTCTGCGCTCATCGTTGAGCACCTGCTGACAGATGCGACACGGGGCGGTCCATCGGCTGCGTCCTTCGCGCTTAGCGCGCCGCTCCTCCATGACGATGTAGAACATCGCTAGGGGCCTGGACACCTTGCATCGGTAGCAGGTTCGGTGCTCGATTTCGGGGGTGTCCATAGCCTCAAGTTTACCGCATAATGCCTAGTGAACACGTAATCGGACAAGGCCTGGACGCACAAAAGACCCCCGCCAGCCGAGGGCCAGCGGGGGTCGCGTGTGCGGTTCGTGCTACGCCGGGGAGCCCATCGTGATCGAGGCCCGAGCAAACCGAGACACGGTAGTGCTGGTGAAGTGCGCCGCTGTCCGTGACTGCGCAAGGGACGCGGTGGGCCGGGCCAGGATGGTGCCGTTCTGCACATCCTGATACCGGGACGCCGACTGGAACCCGTGATAGACCGCCTTGCTCAGCCCCAGCGTCGAGAACCCGGCGACGTCATAGAGCAGCCCGGTGTGGAAGTCGTAGAACTGCACCATTTCGAGGTCGGTGGCGTATGACGCGGCACCCTCCGAGCAGGACCACACGAGGAATCCGTCGGGGTTCCACGTCCGTGTCAGCGAGTACACAGCGCGGCCTTCGTAGACGGTGGCAACGTCGTCGCGGGTCAGGTCGGAACGCTTGATGCGGACGATCTTCGCGGCGGTGCGCGACTGCGAGGCCGAATCCGTCCCGTAGTAGACGTAATCGGCGGTGAACACGAACGAGCAGGCGCGCTCCCGCTGGCTGCCGGAGAATAGCGTGGTCCACGTCAGGCCCTCATCGATGCTGCGATAGATCGCGGATTGTGAGTCGCCATCGCCGGATGATGCCCACCAGTGGGTCCGGTTGTGCGGATCTACCTGCACGCAGTGGAAGTGCCGCACCTCACCGGAGAACACCGTGCCGTTGTTGCCCGTCTTGGTCAGGGTGGCGGTCCACGTCGCGCCTTTGTCCACGGTGCGCCAGATGTTCACGGATGCCTTGGTGTCGCCCGCGTATTCGGCGAACATGACGATGCGCTGCGTGTAGTTGGCGCTCAGCATCGCGTCGGCGCTGTGATGCGAGGACAGCCAGCGTGCGTCGCCGATGTCCTTGGATGCAACGAGGGCAAAGGATGAGTTGTACGACTCCATGTAGTTGTGTCGCACGTCGCTGTAGCCGGTCGTCGTCTTCATGACGTAGAAGGTTTCCTGGAAGGGCTCCACGAAGATTTCTTCGTACCACGTGCCGGTGGCTTGGGCGATGGTCAGGTCCCACAGTTTCGTCCATGAGCGGCCGCCGTCGATTGAGCGATACACGCCTTGGGTGGTGGCCCCTGAGCATGGCTCCTCCAGGGCGTAGAACGCTCCCGAGTTGGTGTTGGTCATGTCGTACACATGGTGGCCGGAGATGAACGTGACGAATGTGGCCGATGTGGAGGAGTGGGCGTTGGTGATGCCGCCGCGTTGGGCGATCTGCGTGAAGGTCATGCGGGGCGCTGTCCGTGCCCATGCGAGCACGGCGGCGGCGCCGTTGGCGCTGCCGAGCGCCTCGGCGGCCTTGGTGGTGGCGATGCCCGCTTGCGTGGTGGCCGTGCCGGCGTGGCCGGAGGCGGTGTCGCGGTAGCCGAGGGCCAGGTCGCGGGCCGACTCGGCGTTGATTTCGGCCTGTTCGGCGGCGTTCTTGGAGGCCAGCGCCTCACCGGCTTTGGTGGTGGCCGTTTGCGCGTCGATGGCGACGGACGGCGGCGCGTAGCTGTCGGGTAGCGCCCCAGTGTCAGGGTCGAGCAGCGGGACGCGTGCGGTAGCCATGTTTCATGCCTCCAGGATCGGGATGAGGATTGAGGTCAGGTCGGCGTCGAGCGCCCATGTCGGGTACGTGATGATGATGAAGTCGGGATTGTCGGGGTCGACGATGGCGCGGAAGCCGGTCATCGTGTCCAGCCACTCGGCCTCGGTGCCGGTGAATCCCTGCTCGACGGCGACGTCGTAGGCGGACTGTCCAGCGGGGCCGAGGGTGATGGTGCCGAGCGACTGCGGCTGACCGCTCCCGGCGTACCTGCTGAGGATGGACAGCCGTCCCGCTTTGGAGCCGCGTCGTAGATCCCCGCTGCCGGTGGTGAGGCGGGCTTTGAGGCTGCCGGTGGTGAGCGTGCCGACCAGGGC
>CAYZBB010000412.1:0-2953 GCA_964476495.1 uncultured Actinomycetes bacterium
TGAGCCGCTGGCTCTGGCTGCCAGACGTGGGGAAGCGCTGGCAGCCGGGGCGAACGTCTCCACCGTCGAACGAAAGGAACCACCCATGGCCGACCTCACTCTCGGCGTCACCGTCCTGAACGATCCCGCGACCGGCGAGCCGATCAAGCCGCTGGCCGGGCACGCGACCTACCCCGGCGACTGCCGCGGGATCCTCGCCGAGGTCAAGGGCCCGAGCCTCCTGCGGGAGTACCTCGTCGCCGTCGAGACCTCCTACGATTCGGCCGCCGACCGGACCCGCGTCGGGTTCGCCTACCTCGGGCAGATGCCGCGATGAACGAGCAGATCACCAGCGCCGCCGAACTCGACGCGCTGCCGCTGACGACGATCATCCGGGACGCGAACGCGATGCCCTACGTCCGGTGGCCGAACACTCCGAACCCTGAGTGGTGGAGGCCGGGGTCGAACGTACCCGAGACCCCACGGCTTCCCGCGCTCGCCCTCTACCGCCCCGACCAGCCCCAGCGGGTGCAGCCCAGCCGGGAGGACGTGGCGCGGCTTCTGGCCCATCAGAACACGGACTGGACCCACGGCTACCTCGGGGCAGACCTAGCCACCGGGGAAACGCACGATCATGGTCCTCGGTGCGCGAACTGGGAGCCGTACGCCGAGGACGCCGACGCCGTGCTGGCCCTGTTCACCCAGCAGCCCACCGTGGCCGAGGTCAAGGCCGAGGCGCTGGAAGAGGCCCGCGCCGCTCACATCCGGGGGGCCGGCCAATGACGCTGAGCCACGTCTCCCTCTTCTCGGGCATCGGCGGCTTCGAGCTGGCGATGGCCGAAGCGGGCATCCCCACCCTCGCCGCCTGCGAGATCGACAAGAAGGCACGCGGCGTCCTGCACGACCGCTTCCCCGGCGTGCACATCTACCACGACGTACGAAAGGTGACCGGTGACAGCCTGCGATCCCTCGGAGCCGTTCCAGGACGAACTGTTCTCACTGCCGGATGGCCCTGCCAAGGAAACTCCGTGGCGGGCAGTCGTGGGGGCATGGACGACGCACGGAGCGGACTCTGGTCGGAAGTCGTCCGCATCCTGGCTGAGCTTCGCCCCGCCTGGTTCGTTGGCGAGAACGTCCCCGGCCTTCTATCCGTCGCCGGCGGACGCGATTTCGCCACCGTCATCGGGGACCTGGCCCGCCTCGGGTATGGGTTCGCCTGGCGGGTTCTGGACGCTCAACACTTCGGAGTGCCCCAACGGCGCCGTCGAGTCGTCATTGTCGGACGTCTTGGAGACTCCGGGCGAGCACCTGCGCAAGTACTACTTGAGCCCGAAGGCGGCGGCCGGAATCCTGCGGAGGGCGTCGCGCCGCGGCAGATCTTTGCCCGACGCGCTGCTCCGGGCGCTTTCCACTCTGGCATCTCGCGCGCACTGACCGCCTTAAATGGGATGCGGTTCGATGCCAATGAGCGGGAGTTCATCGTCAGTGCCACGGGCACCCGCTCGCACGCGCTGACCGCCGAGGGCTCCGACGCATCCGAGGACGGCACAGGGAGCGGAACGCCGATCGTCGTCGCGCCACGCACCGACATCTGCCCCGACTGCGGGCATGAGGTTGGCAGGCACAACTGGTTCAGCCGGTGCATGGGAACCCTCCAGCAGCCCGACTGCATCTGTGAACGCACGCCGGACTCTCTCGCCTTCGTCTATGTCGCCGACATCGCCAACGCGCTCGACACCGCGCAGGGCGGGGCGAACGACAACAGCGCGCAGGCGGGGCACCTCGTGGCAACCGACACCATCGTCCGCCGCCTCACCCCGCTCGAAACGTGCCGACTCCAGGGCTACCCGGACGGCCACACCGCCACCAGCGACGGCAGGCCGCAAGCTGACAGGCCGCAGTACAAGCAGCACGGGAACGGGATCGCCGTGCCCGTCTTCGAGTGGGTCGCCAAGCGGATCGTCGCAGTGGACGGGGGCGACCATGCCTGACTTCGGCGTCACGACGGACTACGTCCGCGGCTTCATCTGCGGCTCGGAACTCTCCGGCCTCCTGCACGCCGAGGTCGCCACCCGTAGGCAGGTCCGCACCGCCGCCGTCTGGCTGGTCGGCACGGGCCTGCTCGGGCTCGTCCTGATCTCCATCAGCAGCCCGAACTGGTGGGTAGGGCTCATCGCCCCGGCCATCTGGGCAGTCTCGCTCCACTTCGCCGTCAGCGACCGCCAGCGGGCCGGGGACGACCTCGCGCGGTTCCTCGCTGACCACCCGTGGCTGCGGATCGAGGCGGACCAGTGAAGGCCATCACCGTCCGCCAGCCGTGGGCCTGGGCCATCATCTACGGCGGCAAGGACGTCGAGAACCGGACCCGCAACATCGCAGGCAGCTACCGCGGCCCGCTGGCGATCCATGCGGGCAAGACGCACGACGAGGACGAGTACTACGACGTGCAAGACCTTCTCCTGCGCGGCGTTGAGATCCCTGACCGTCTGGCGTTCGGCTGCGTGATCGGCGTGGTCGACCTCGTCGGCGTCCACACCTCGACCGATCTCGGGTGCAACAGCCCGCGGTGCGTGTCGGATTGGGCCGTCTGGGGGTGCGTACACCTAGAACTCGCCAACCCTCGCCCCCTGCCGATTCCCAGTCAGTACCGCGGACAGCTCGGCCTGTGGGAGCTTCCCGACCACATGCTGCGGGGTGTGCGATGAGCGGCCTTCTCTCCCTCGCCGCAGCCGTCCTCGTCGCCGTGCTGCTCGTCGCCGTCGCGCACACCCGCGGCCGCCGCCGGACGACCTACGTCTGCCGGACCTGCCACGCCGCGTTCAGCGACCCCGACGCCGCCTTCCTGCACTGGGAAGCGCTGCACGAGGACTGAGCCCGGACGCTCGCCCCCCGCCCGCCCGCAACCCGAAGGACTGACCAGTGAGCGTCCCCCGCACCGTCCGCACCGTGGCCGACCTGACCCCGCGCGACTTCG
>CAYZBB010000413.1:0-2942 GCA_964476495.1 uncultured Actinomycetes bacterium
CCGTCGATCCACCCGTCGAACAGGTACGTGATGTCAGGCGTCGTGCCCACCGACACCCGAATGCGCTTGTTCGGGCGGGCCGTCGAAGTAACCCACGGGTCAAACGCCCGGTCGGTGTTGTCCACCTCGATGGACAGCGTCCCCGCCGACGTGCGGTCGAACTCGGACTGTCGGCCGCGGCGGATCGAACCCGACCGCACCAGCTCAGTGATGTCGACCCACACGGGCGAGGCACCGGGCGCGGTCGAAGGGGACCACTCGAACTTCGCTGCGAGATGAGTGACGCCGGGATAAGCCCATGCACGGGTGGCGTCAGACCATGTGCGGACACCGTCCGCCCATGCGGTCGTCGGCACCTAGCTGGCCGCCGCGGCTTCGTAGGAGAACTGAATCAGGATCTGGTCGGACTCCTGCCACGTCCACGGCACCGTCGCGCCGACCGGGTTCGCCCCCGTCCCGATCCCCGCCCCCGCGACGTTCGTCACGACGATGATGGCCTTCGCTGTCGCCGCAGACCAGAAGTAGGTGGATACCGCTGCGGCGGCCACGACGAACCGGTTGTTGTCGTTGTTGTCGTAGCAGTAGCCGATGCCGATCGGCTGGTCACGGTTCGCTGGCACGACGGGCAGCAGCAGCCCGTAGTAGCCGGACCCTGCCACCACGCCAGACGTGCCGAACACGATCTGGCAGTACCCGTCCACCTTGCGGCCGACTCGCTTGTAGTACCCCGCCGCGGTGGCGCCTGACCCCATCGTCGGGCTGGTCGTGCTCGCGGTGATGGTCGGGGTGTAGCTGGTGTACGCCCCGACGAGCTGCGTCTCGATGGCCTCCACCGCCACACCCAACGCACGATGGTGATCGTCATGCGGGTACGTGCCGGACCCGAGCGGGGTGGTGGCCGCGATGCCGTCGGCGGGGACCCCGTCGGTGAGCTCGTCAACCGTGTCTGGATACGCCACTGTTTCTCCTCTAGCCGTTCACTCGGACGGGTACGGGGCCGTTGCGTTGCTGCCAGCGGCGGAGCGCGTCCACGACCTTCTGGCCGTCCGCCTCGGTGGCGGTGCCGTGGACGTTGACCACGATTGACGCTCCGGCGGACTCGCCGGCTGAACCGGTAGACCCGACCCCTGCCGACACGGGGATCAGCGCACCCGACGGGGCGGCGGCCAGCATCGTGACCGGGGTCGACGCCTGACGGCTCCCACTACCCGACGCAGACTCGATGTCACGCAGGCTTCGCAACGATGCGGCGGCGCCGGCAATGTCGGCGTACAGCCTGCCGGTGTTCAGCCGCACGTTGGTGGTGATGTCACGCGGGATGCGATCCAACTCGGCCCGGTAGTTGTGCGCCCCGGAGATGGCGAGCGGCAGACCTGGCGTCTCCACCACCGTGCGGGCCTTGTTCGGCACCCGACGGATCTCGCCCGACAGCGTCGCGAACTGGCCTTGGGTGATGTGCCCGGCGTCACGCTCGGATCGGAGCATTCCAATCGTGCTCGCTATGACCCCGTCCAACTCCTCTTGCGATGCGCCCTGATCCTGCATCTTCGTGATCAGGTTCGCCGTCGACGTGATCACTTCGTCTTGCGCGTCGGCCATGTCGAACCACGAGGACTCGCCGTCCTGCATCGTGGCGACCATGTCCGTGATGGACGACTGCACGTCACGCTGCGCCGCGGGCACGTCGACCACCTCGGCCAGGTAGTCCGACATCGCCCCGGCGAGGTCCTGCATCTCGGCGGCGGCAGCGCTCGCTGCGTCTGCGGTGCCCTGCAACTCGGGGGGAAGCTCACCGATGACGGTGCCGACACCACGCAGCCCGTCCCCGATACCGGCGATCGCCTGGATGGGGCCGGACAGCAGCGCACCATTGAGCGCGTCGTCCCACGACGAGAGCCGGTCGGTCTGGTCGACCACCGAATCCGAGAGCGCTTCCATCATGGGGAGCAGCGACGTGCCGGCGGACTCGGCCAACTCGCCCATCGCCTCCTTCGCCCGGTCCATGCTGCCCTTCATGGTGTCGCCGTAGGTCTCGGCCAGAGTCCCGATGCGCCCCTCGAGGGACGCCAGGATCACCTCTTGCGCCGAGGCGACATCGCCCACCTCCATGAACGAGGCGACCTGCTCCTTCTGCGCGTCGGACAGGAAGATGCCCGCACGCCGCAGACGACCCATGCCCGCCTCGGGGTCCTGCAACGCCATGCCCAACAGGCGAGCGGCGCCAGGCACGTCCGTGCCCATCTTGACCGCCAGGTCCGCCGCGCCTTCGACCGCCCGGTCGAACACGTCGGCCGACTTGATGTTGTCGAACATGATCAGCATGTTCGCCCCGGCCCTCACGGACTCGTCCGAGAAGCCGCTGTACTCCATGACCTTCGTGGACAGCTCACCGATGTGCTCGCCCGTCACCACGGCGCTATCACCCAGCGACGCCAGGATCGAGTCCGTCTGCGCGACCACCACCTGCGCCTCGCCAGCGGCGTCGATCGCCAACCCGAACGCACCCACCGCCACACCCAGCCCGGCAGCGACACCACCCGTGGCACCGGCCAGGCTCCCAAGCTCGTTGGTCAACCCACCCAGCGCACCACCCGCACCCGACACACCGGCAGCGTCGCCAAGCGCACCGATCGAACCCGACAGGTCGTCAATCGACGCCTGCGCAGCCTCGGTGTCAGCCGACACCGGGATCTCAACCGGCGACCCCTCCAGACTGTCGATCTCGGACTCGGCCGACGCCACATCAGCATCGACCGGCACCTCGACCGGCGACGCCTCCAGGCCCTCCAACTCGGCCTCGGCGGCCGACACGTCAGCCTCAGCCGACACCTCAATCGTCCCGTCGATCGACGCCAGGGCGGAGTCGATCGCATCCGCGACCGTGTCCGTCCTCGCCTCAACATCGACATACGCGGTACCCGCAGACGCCATCAGTCACCACC
>CAYZBB010000414.1:0-2931 GCA_964476495.1 uncultured Actinomycetes bacterium
CAGCGTGCCGGGGTTGGCCGAGGCGCCCGAGACCGCTGCGGTCGATGCCGGGATGGATGCCGCCAAGGTGCCGGTGATGGCCGTGGCCTGGAGGGCGTCGTAGACGGCTTGCGCCATCGCAGCATGGCCGGCGTCGTTCGGGTGGACGCCGTCACCGAGAGAGACCGCAGAGTTCGACCGCAGGTCCAGCAACCGGATCCGCTGGTGAGTGATGCCGGCCACAAGGTCGGCGTACTCGGCCCAGGTGCGGGTGCCGGAGTTCGGTCCGCTGGTGATGCGTGGAATGACCAGCAGAATGTCGGGCTGTGACGGCAACGCGAGGTAGCGATCGAGGCGCGCCTGCACATTCGCCGCGTTGGCGGCGGGCGTTGTGTTGTTCCACAGGTAGTTGTTCGCACCGGTCAACTCGAACACGACCAGGGACGGCTGAAAGTCCCGAATGTGCGGGGCGAGGGTGGTGAACCCGTGGTCGCCGGCGTCCTGGCTGTACCAGCCGGAGTGTGTCCAGTCGAGCAGGGTGTAGCCGGCCGCGAGGTCGCCGTTGTAGCAGATCGCGCCCTCGAGGGTGACCGTCCCCGCCGTCCGTGCGATGCGGATTGTGCGGGAGGCGGCAGCGCCGAGGGTGAGCCTGGTGCGGCGTCCCTCCATGTTGGCGTCGTTGCTGTTGCCGGCAGTGTTGACCGTGGTCGCGCTGCCGCCGTTGATCGAGTAGCTGAACGTTCCGCCGCCGCCGCGCCAAAGCAGGTCGATGTGGGTGCCGGTGAACGTCAGGGTCGCTGTGGCGGTGTTGGCCCACTGGTAGTGCCTCTCGCCGAGGCCGTACAGCACGCCATCGGTGATGGAGTTGGTGGCGACCACGAAGGACCGCTTCCAACTCTGGTTGTGAATGTAGTAGGCGGGAATGTAGCCCTCGCCGCCGGTGGCGCCGCCTCGGATGAGGTCGAGGAACTTCTGGGCTGGACGGTTGGGGCGGGTGGAGGCCCCCCACCCCTCGAAGATCGAGTCGCCCTCCCACATGATGCGGGCCGGGCGGGTGGCTTGAGCGTTCTTGGCTTGCCCCCATGAGGTGCCGAAGCTCCGCTGCGGGGTGATCGGGGTGCTGTTCGGCGCGTCTGCCCCGTCCTTGACGTGGAAGTCCGACATGCGCACGACGTAGTTGGTGTTGCCGGCGGCATGCCGGAGCCCGACGTAGGTGCCGCTGGGGCGGCCACCGGCGTTGTCGGTGACGTTGAGGATCTCGGTGCCGTTGCGGTAGGCGCGGAGCCGGGTGAGGCCGGCCTCTTCGGTGACCCTGAGCGCGATGAGGTCGCCGGCCTGCCAGACCCCGGCAGCCGTGGCGGCGAGTTGGGCGGCGTTGACGTTCTTCATGATGCGGATCTCGCCCGAGGTCCACACGTCCAAGTTGTAGAACGGGGTGCCGGTGGAGGTTGCCCTCACGATCAGGGTTCCGGCCTTCATCCCGCCCAAGCACCAGAACCGGCATTCCGCTGTAACGTCCGACGCGCCGGCGTTGGTTAGGACGACGCCGCCATCCTGGCCGTTCGTTTCCCCGATGGTGGTGCCATTGACGTCCCAGGCCCCCGAGATCACGGACCACGCGGATCCGGTCTCGGGGGTTCCGGGGGTCAGTGCGACACGGTTGAATGTGTCGCTGACCAGGATGGCCACGGGGTCACTTCCCGATCAGGCGACGGGTGCCCATCCGGGCGTCGAGCGCGTCCTTCGTGGAGGGAAAGCCTGCCATGATCAGGACTCCTTGGGTTGGATGGGTGCGTGGATACGGCACCAGCTGGTGCCGTCGACGACGTACTGGGCGGTGCGCCCGCAGGCGATGCACTGCATGGGCGGGTCGAGCTTGCGGACGCTCATCGCGTCTCCGTCTTGATGTCGGACCGGCTGGCGATCTGCGCCGGCCACCCGCACGAGTTGTAGCTGTCCTTGCCGGAGCCGACCTTCTTCCATCCGCCGTAGCGGGTGTGCCAGTACTGGCCCCACAGGGTGCATACGATCCGGGATCGATACTCCCGGTAGCCCGCGGCCGGCTTGCCGTAGCAGACCATGTGACCGCGGTAGATGGTGACGCCACCACCGCCCGCGTAGGTGGTGATCCACTTCGCGCAGGCAGGCCCCGATGAGGCCGCCTGAGCCTGCGTGGCGGGCGCGAGTGGTGAGCAGACGACCAGGACGCCGACGGCGAGGCCGGCCAGTATGCGGCGAATCATGCGACCGGCACGGTGATCGTGGGGACGCCCAGATCGACGGGGACTCCGGTGGTGATCGTGGTGGAGCCGAGCTGCATGTCACCCCCTCCGCCCGTCGCGGTCACGGTGCCGTCGATGACAGCGGTGCCGCCGGACTGCTTGATCCGGAAGTGGCCGGCGGCACCGGACGCGGCAGGGTTGGCAGCGACAGGGTCAGCGGCAGTCAGGACGCCGCCCGTGGATGTGAATGAGCCGGAGATGGCGACGGTGACGAGCAGGGTGCCGGAGGCGGCGGTTTCCGGGGTTGCCGGCTTCGCGCCGGACCGGATCTCGATGGTCGCGTTGGCGCCGATGTAGGTGGCGAGAGCTGCACCCTCAGCCTGCGCAGCGGCTGCGGAAATGGACAGGGCCATGATTTCTTCCTTCAGAGTGGGTTGGGTCGGTCGAACATGAGTAAACCTTACCGGGACTAGCGACCCCTGAGGATCTTGCCGACTTTGCGAGCCTTGCTGTTGCCCTTGTAGACCATCTTGTAGCTTTGAGACTTCGTCAGCTTGGGGTTGGCCTTGCGGAGCTTGGCGGCTGCACGATTGGACAGGCCTGTGGTTGCCGAGGCAGATGCCGAGGCTCGGAAGGTGCCCGGAGCTCGCACAGCAGCTACGGCAGCGCCCGCTACCGCACCTCCGATGAGACCTCTCTTGCCGTTGGCCTTGGCGATGAGATAGGTGGT
>CAYZBB010000415.1:0-2929 GCA_964476495.1 uncultured Actinomycetes bacterium
ACGCGGGGCAGGGCGAAAGACTCGCCCACTACTTCAACCGCATCGCCCACCGCCTCGCCCGCGTCCGCATCACCTGCGGCGACTGGCGCCGCGTCGTCCAGCCCTCCGTCTACCGTGCCGGAACCGGGGGCGACGGCACCCGAGCCATCTTCCTAGACCCGCCCTACGCCACCAGCGGCGACCTGTACGCGGCCAGCAGCGAAGGCGTAGCCGAACGGGTCCGCGAATGGTGCGCCACCGCACCCGACGCCCTGCGCATCATCCTCTGCGGCTACGACGACGAACACGACACCCTCCTAGGCCACGGCTGGACCGTGCAGGAAGGCCGCTCCGGTGGGGGCGCTGGCTACAGCACCAATAGCGGCAACGGCAGACGTGAGCGGCTATGGATGTCGCCCGCGTGCATCTCGTCAGGCCAGGACGCCCTCGACCTCACCGGGGAGGCGTCATGACCGGCCCACGCAACGTCCGAGGCGCCCATGAGTGCACCAAGCACGAGCCGGGCAAGCGCGCCTGCTACGTCGCCCACGGCTGCCGCTGCCGACCCTGCACCGATGACGCCACCACCACCGCCCGCCGCTACAAGTGGATCCACGGCAACGGGCGCTCCACGAAAGTGCCCGGCACGATCATCCGCGACCACCTCGCACGCCTCCGTGCCGCCGGAATGAGCACCGCCGCCATCGCGCAAGCATCCGGCGTCGCCCCGGCCACCTTCCGCAACATCGAAACCGGACGGGTCCGCGACGTACAACGACACAACGCCCTCGCACTCCTGGCAGCCAAGCCCGTCCCGATCGCCCAGCAGCGCGTCGGATTTGTGGACGGCACCGGCACCCGCCGACGCCTCCAAGCCCTCGCCGCGATCGGCTGGACCGGGCCGGCGCTCGCCGCCAAGCTCGGGCGCAGCCGCACCCGCGTGCGGGCCATCCTCCGAGGCGACGGGGAAGTCTCAGCCGCCCTTAGGGCCCGCGTCATGGCCCTCTATGACGACCTGTGGGACCAGCCCCAAACCGGCACCCAATCCCTCCGAGCAGCACTCGCCGCCCAGCGCCACGGCTGGGCGCCGCCACTCGCCTGGGACGACGACTCGATCGACAACCCCGACGCCCGCCCCGACCTCGGCGGCAGGACAGCCGCCATCGCTACCGACGACGGCATGATCACGTCCGCCACCATCGCCCGCATCGAGAACACCCGCGACCTCCTCGACGCCGGCGAAACACCCGAACACATCGCCGCACGCCTCGGCGTCAACCTCGAAACCCTGCGCCAATCCCTCAGCAGGCACGCCCCCGACCTGGTCGCACCATTCCGAGCCGCCTGCTCACGGCAACGACGGACGACAGCGGCATGAGCGAGCCGCACCCCTGCCCGTTCACCGTCGGCGAACTCATGGCCCTCTACGCCACCCAACACACCCGCGGCAACACGCAGCTCGCCGCCAAAGTCCTCGCCCACACCACACAGCACACCCCACCGCAACGACTCGCCGAACATCACACGCCACCCCAGCAGCCACGAGAGGAGATCCCATGCTGACCCACGTCTCGCTGTTCAGCGGAATAGGCGGCTTCGAGCTCGCAATGGCCGAGGCCGGAATCCCCACCCTCGCCGCCTGCGAGATCGACAAGAAAGCCCGCGGCGTGCTGGCCGACCGATTCCCCGGCACGCACATCTACCACGACGTAAGGAAGGTGACAGGTGACAGCCTGCGAACCCTTGGAGCCGTACCAAGACGAACTGTTCTCAGCGCCGGATGGCCCTGCCAAGGAAACTCGGTGGCGGGCAGTCGTGGGGGCATGGACGACGCACGGAGCGGGCTGTGGTCAGAAGTCGTCCGCATCCTGGCTGAGCTTCGCCCCGCTTGGTTCGTTGGCGAGAACGTCCCCGGCCTTCTATCCGTCGCCGGCGGACGCGATTTCGCCACCGTCATCGGGGACCTGGCCCGCCTCGGGTATGGGTTCGCCTGGCGGGTTCTGGACGCTCAACACTTCGGAGTGCCCCAACGGCGCCGTCGAGTCGTCATTGTCGGACGTCTTGGAGACTCCGGGCGAGCACCTGCACAGGTACTACTTGAGCCCGAAGGCGGCGGCCGGAATCCTGCGGAGGGCATCACGCCGAGGCCGATCTTTACCCGACGCACTCATGCGGGCACTGCTGGCGGTTTCGTCCCGCGCATAGCCAAGACGCTCTGCGCCAACTCGTCCCAGTCGCTCGACTCCGATCTGGAGGACTTCGTCGTGGGGGCGCTCGGCAGGCACGCGCACACCCTGACCGCCGAAGGCCACGACGCGAGCGAGGACGGCACCGGGCGCGGGACGCCCATCGTCGTTGCACTCACCTACGTGGCCGACATCGCCAACGCGCTCGACACCGCGCAATGTGGACCCGACGACAACAGCGCTCAGGCGGGGCATCTCGTGGCCTACCAGAAGACGCAGCGATCAGGCGCCCGTGACGCAGACGGCAACCTACCCGCCGAAGTCTGGAAGCAGCGAGACGTGTCCGCCACCCTCACACCCGCAGACCTCACCAGCGAGCACCGAACCATCGAACTACTCACCGATGGCGAGGCGGTCGTCCGTCGCCTGACACCGCTCGAAACATGCCGCCTCCAGGGCTACCCGGACGGACACACGGCCACCAGTGACGGCAAGCCACAAGCCGACTCGGCCCAGTACAAACAACATGGAAACGGCATCGCCGTGCCCGTGTTCGCGTGGGTCGCCAAACGGATCGCGGCAGTGGACGGAGCCCTGACATGACCCGACCTTGCTCGTGGTGCTCACATCCCGACCACCCCGACGCCTGCCCGCGCAAGATCCAGCGCGGCACCCTCAAAGCCCCCGACGAACAGCCCTGCCCATGCGTTGCTCCTCGACGCCGGAGAAAGCCCCGAGCATGCCGCACAGCAGTGCGGCTGGCA
>CAYZBB010000416.1:0-2918 GCA_964476495.1 uncultured Actinomycetes bacterium
CTATGCCGCGATCTGCGGCGCGTTAGCAGGGCCGAAGTTGGCTTCGACGATCTTCTGAATGACGCGGGGGCACACGGAATTACCGATGCGCGCGACCTGCTGCTCCTTCGTGCCGGTCAGCACGTAGTCCTCGGGGAAGCCCTGGGCGCGCGCCAGCTCGCGTGGGGTGAGCATCCTCATTCGGATGTCCACGATCAGCCAGAGCTCGCCGTCGAGGATGATGGCGGCGTAGAACTTTCTGCCGATCCTGGCGCCCGTGATCGCGATCTTCCCGTTCACCACGTACTGGTAGAGGGTCGCCGGGCCCAGCCGGGCATCCGCGAGCGGGACCCACTCACCCGCGCCGTAGTGTTCCAGGAGGAAGGCGAGCACTGCTTCCCCGCGGTCCGGCTGGTCGGTCGCAAAGGGATCCGCAAGTTCCGCCTCGACAAGGCTCTTGTTGATGTTGCCGGCGATGGTCGTCATCGGCCCGTCGAGCTCGCGACCGACGGCCTGGTGCCCGTTCTCCCCGCCGTTGTGCTGGGCGAGGAAGGCCGTCACCAGCGCGTGCTTGATGCCACCAGCGACCGCCGTTCCGAGCGGCTTCAGGATGTTCAGCGCGCGTGGCCGCTGGCCCTTGCGCTCGCCGTAGCTGGTCTGGATGAGGATGGGCGTCATCACCGCCCACTCCTCCGTCGCCGTCAGGGTCGGCATGAGATCGCTGCCCTTGAAGACGCCGCTGGCCTTGCCCGGCTTGTCCCATCCCTTGCCGTGCGCGCGCATGATGAGCGGGGTGATCATCTCGTCAGCGGGCAAGAGCACGGCTTCGGCGACCGCGTGACCGCCCGCGCTGGTGATGGTGCGAAGTGGCTCTTCGGGATCGCCGATGCCACGTAGTCGGCCGTCGGACTGGTTGTCTGTGCGGAGGAGGACAGGGCTCATCATCGCCCACTCGCCGCGATGCGCAGCCGTCACCGTGGGGAACGGGGCGTTCGCGGACTTCACGCGGGCGTCGCTGACGGGGCGTTCCTCGTTGTCCTGGTGCGTCGTGCAGACCAGGACGGGCTCAAGCAGGCCGAGGTGGCCGCCGCCCGCCTCGGCCGTCGCCGTCGGCATGGGGGCCTCGACAGACGCGCCTGCCTTCGAGGTGCCATAGAACTTCGTGATCACCGGCGCGACTACGCCGAGATGCGCACGCTCGGGGTTCACAGGCATCGGCTCCCTAAGGTCAGCGCCACCGGACTTCCCGTAGAACTTCGTCAGCGCTGGGGTGAGCAGATAGTGCTCAGCCTTCGTGACGATGGTGGTCAGCGGGTCGCGGATGGAGTTCGTTCGGCCGCGCCGCCCCTGGTGGCCGGTCGCGATGATGTACGGATCTGGGTTCTTCAGCACGAACCGGTCCATGCCCTCGCGCACGCGGCGCAGGGTCGCTGGCTTCAGCGGGCGGCGCGGCGGGTTCAGCTTGTGGCCCAGGCGGCGCTGCGCGCGGGCCCACGCCTTCGCTTCGTCGGCAGAGGCGAAGATGCTCAGGCTCGGCTGGTCAAAGTCCAGGCACTCAGCAGCCGTGTGGTAGGGCTCGGGGTAGCCGGGGCCATGCGTGGCATCGGGCCAGCGGATCTCCTCGCCATCGCAGCGGGCCACGAAATAGAGGCGTTCGCGTGAGGTCGGGACGCCGAAGTCGGCGGCGACCAGGATCTTGTGCGACCACACGTAGCCGCAGCCACGACGCGCGTACTCGCGCACGCGCTCCGGGATCTCGCTCCAGGCTGGGTGCGTCTCGGGACAGCCGGGGCCAAGCGCCAGCTTGAAGGCGTCGAAGATCTCGCCCTTGCGAGACTTGATGCGCTTGCCGTGCTCGTCGAGAGGGCCCCAGTCGAGGAACTCGGGAACGTTCTCGCCCGTGATCACCGTCGGTCGGACCAGGAACGCCCACTCGACGATCACCCATGCGAGAGCGCGAATGTCCTTGTCGCGGGGCTTGCCGCCCTTGGCCCTGCTGTGATGGGTGCAGTCCGGCGAAGCATGAAGCAGGTCTAACCTCGCTCCATTCACAGCGCCCTGCGGCGGAACCTCCCAGACGTCCTTGTGGAAGTGGATGCTGAGCGGGTGGTTCGCCATGTGCATCTGGATGGCGTGCCAGTCGTGGTTTACGGCCACGATTGGCGACCGGCCCGTCGCAAGCTCGATGCCGAGGCTCGCGCCGCCCCCGCCGGCGAACAGGTCAGCGGACACCACGTCTGAGACGCTGCGCATGCGCTCAGCCGGTCGCTGACGCAGCAGGGCCAGCAGCGAGAGCTGCTCGCCGTAGTGGGTGGCCGCGAGGAACGGGGTCACGTCGTAGGGAGGCGCGACCACGTCATCGACGATCTCCTGTGGAACGTCGTGGGGTCGCGCGTTTTCATACAGGCTGACGGCGTTCATGCGTCGTTCTTCCTTTGCGACAGGTCTTCGTGGCGCACGGTCCAGCCGGCTGGGACCGGCCAGACGGTCCGGCAGGTCGCGCAGTAGACGAACTCAGGCGTGGCGACGTGGTCGATGTCGAGTTCGTGGTGGTCGACGTCGGCGATGATCTCGTTGGCGTCGCCGCGCGTGATGGGCATGAAGCTCAGCGCGAACTGGCCGAGGTGCATCTCGCCGCCGCCTGGACAGGTCGGGCAGGTGAAAGGGTCGATGATCGGCTCGCGGTGGAACCCGAAGCCGTCGGCCGCCATCAGGTCGTCGATGGCCTGTACGGTGTCCTGAGTCCATTGAGGACGGGCATCGCCGTCGGGCCAGATCACGTCGCGGATCGACTGGATCAGGTTCCAGAGCCACGGCTCGTCAGGTTGCGGGAAACGCATCGAGTCCTCCTTCAAAGACGACTTGGACCACGACGAGCAGTCCGGGCTCGGTGGCGGCGAGTTTCTGGGCCTCGGCTTCGGTCAGGTCCTCCGAAGACC
>CAYZBB010000417.1:0-2904 GCA_964476495.1 uncultured Actinomycetes bacterium
GTCAGCCTGCGTCAAGTTATTGCGAAAGCGAAGTTCTGCTACGTTCATAAGCAAAAAATACGCGACGCATCGGTACGTGTCAACAGAAATTACCGTAAGGATCGCTTGACTCCCGCCAGCCCCAGGTCTACTCTGCACCGCATGACCCTGCTCAACCACGCTCTCGACTACGCCGCCTCGGGCGTCGCCATCATCCCGTGCCGCCCTGGCACAAAGCTCCCGCTCACGCAGCACGGCATCAAGGACGCATCGACCGACCCCGACGTAATCAAGGCGTGGTGGCGTCAGTGGCCCTCGGCGCTCATCGGTGCCACGCCGCCGGCCGACATGGTGGTCGTGGACGTGGACGCGAAGAACGGCATCGACGGGGCCACCGGCCTGCCGCGCATCAGCGGGCTCGACACGTGGACCGCTCTCACAGCCCAGCACGGGGCGGTCGCCACCGGGACGGTCAGCACCGGCGGCGGTGGCCTGCACCTGTGGTTCAAGACGACCGGGTGGGCGCACCACAGCAACAGCGCGGGCTCGCTCAAGGGACGCGGCATCGACGTGCGCGGCCACGGCAAGGGCTACGTCATCATGCCGCCGTCGATTCACAACTCGGGGCGCCCCTACGAATGGGCCAACGACCTCGCGCCGGCGGAGTGCCCGGACTGGCTGCGTAAACTCATCACCACCGAGCCCAAGGACACGCCGCCGCGACCCAAGCCACGCGACCCCGGCGCACCCCAGGGTGAGGTCGCTCGCGCCGTCGAGCGGTGGAACAGCGACCACCCCATCGCCTTCGAGCGCGCCACGCGCCACCGCTGCCCCGTCTGCGACGACAAGGGCTCCTTCGGCCCCCTCAAGGGCGACACCTCGCGCTGGTCCTGCTTCTCGACCGACCACCCCGACGACGTGGGGCTCCAGAGCAACGAGTGCTTCACCGGCGACGCCCTCGACCTCGCCTGTCACGACCGGCGCCTCAGTCGCGTCGACCTGCTGCGCCAGGACGGCTACCTGGAGGACCGCCCGGCGCCCAGGCGCGACGTTCCGCTGCCGGAGCCGCCTGAGCGCATTACCGAGCCCGATGTGAATGTCGAGCCCGAAGCACCTCCGGTTCAGGCCCAAGACGCACCTGAGCAGCCGAAGAAGAAGCGCAAGAAGCGCGACGAGCGACACCCGGCGACACCGCGCGATCACCAACTCACCGCCTTCGTCCTCCCCAAGAGCGGTTACGCGGTCCTCACCGGCGAACCACCTGAGGCCCAATGGATTGTCGGCGACCGGGCCTGGATGCGGGCGCGCATGGTTCAGGAAGGGCTCGACGTGAACGACACCGTGCGCGCCATCGACTCGCTCCCACCGTGCGGCGGCTTCCTGTTCCTGCCACCGTCAACGCAGCCCATCGTCACCCACCACGGCCTCCCGCACCTCAACCTCTACCGCGGCATCAACACGCCTGCCGACGCGGGCACGCCCGACGACTTCCCCGCCATCATGGCCCTGCTCGACCACCTGTTCGACCGCGGCTCGCCCGAGTTCGACGACTTCCTCGACTGGCTCGCCATGCCCCTGCAAGAACTGGCCGGCGGCCGTCCCGGCTGGCGAACCCACGTCAGCCCGCTGCTCAAGGGCATCCCAGGCGCCGGCAAGGGCTTTCTCGGCGAAGTCATTGCCGAGCTGTACGGCGAGCACTTCCTGAAGATCACCCAGGAGCAGCTTGAGGAGGACTTTGCCCCGGCTGGACTCGCCTCGGCGCTCATGGTCATGATCGACGAACTCGAATCGCCCAAGAAGTGGAACAAGTTCAAGGGCTGGGTCACCGAGGACACCATTCAAATCCGCGACATGCGAACCCAATCCGTCGCCACCCGCATCTACTTCAACCTGTTCATCACCTCCAACCTCGAAAAGCCCGTCCCCGTCCCCGAGGACGACCGCCGCGTCTACCCGTTCGCCTGCCCAGACCGGCTCCCCGACGCCATCATCCGTGACCTCCAGCGCGCAAAAAACACCGGATGGCACGAGGTCCGCGCCTTCCACCGCTTCCTCATCAACCGCCCGCTCGAACTCCGACGCATGAAGCCGCGACTCAACCAGGCCCGCGCCGAACTCGTCGACGCCAACCGCGACGTGTACTCCGAGTTCGTCGACGAACTGTTCTCTCACGGCGCGCGCTCCCTCGTCGCGCAGTACGAAAACGACATGTGGCCACGACAAGACGCACCCGAATGGCACCGCGTCGCCGACTTCGAGCACAAAGACGGCATGGCCTTCACCACCGTCTCGATCACCGCCATGACTCGGCTGCTGCGAGCCTACGCCGCCGACCGGCACAACCTCAGAAACGCCTCGCCAAAGGTGCTTTGGCCCGCCCTGGAGCGCCGAGGCGCAAAACGCGTCGACAATCGGCGCTTCGGACCCGACTCGGCCAAGGGCGTAGCGCACATTCCGTTCGCAAAATCCGATTCATTGCGCGAACATAGGCACGATTCCAGCCTCAGAAACTGACCGCACAACTCCGCCACGTTCCCAAAACTCGCTCCCGACTTTGGGAACACGATTCCACCTAAAAAATCAGGCACTTCACGCTGTCCGGCGTATGTTCCCAAACGGTTTTGCCCTAGGCAATGTGCGCATGTGCATGTGCGTGTGTATGTGTATGCGTGTGTATGTGCGTATATGCGTAAGGGCGGTGTGTTTTTTGGGAACTTTGGGAACATACACCGTAATCAGACCTTAGTGCAACGTTCCCAAAAAAGTTCCCAAAGTGTTCCCAAACCGGGCTCGCTGTATTTTGGGAACATCAGAGGGCATGGAAGGCAATAGTCCCGCCGCCGGCCAGTCACCACACCCCCGCGAATACTCCGCGAACGCTGTCTAATACGCTGTAGGACCACGCAGACGGCAGCAGACGGGGGA
>CAYZBB010000418.1:0-2890 GCA_964476495.1 uncultured Actinomycetes bacterium
GTGCTTGTGACTGCCGCCGAGGCCCGCCGTAAAGCGAGGACACGCAGCCGGCAGTCACAAGCACGCGCGGCCGAAGGCACGCGCTTGAATGAGTAGAGAAAGTCCTCGCGACGCTGCCGGATCACATGCCGGATCACATGCCGGAGGACATGCGGGAGGCCCGGTTCCGGAGGACCGGCGCGTTCAACGCGGTCTTGAAGTCCGGGCCGAGGACGTTTCCAGGTTGGGCCGGCGAGCCTATTCGAGGAGGTCATCGATGTTCGCGTTACGGCGTCGAGCGGCAGCGCGCTGATCAACCGCAGCCGTGCGTGCGGCGGCGGCCGCGGCGGCTCGATCGGCGGCAATCGAGGCCGGAAGCAGCGTTTCGAGTGCATCAAGCCTTTGCTGGGGCAGGTCGTCGGACGTCGGAGTGTTCTGGCCAGCCAGAGCAGCGGCCGCGAACAAATCCGGGAGATCGGCGCGGATCAGCGGGACTGCGCCCTCGTGGGGCGGTGTGTCGAAGACGGCTCGGGCGGCGTCCGACGCGGATTGAGCCACCCGTTCGACTGCCTCGACGGCGAGTTGGCGCAGCCGTCCGGTGACTTGGGCTCGGTCGTCGTCGCTGGCTTCGGCGGGTTGGTCCGCGGTCTCGGCGAGGATCCCCGGTGCAAGGTCGTGGCGTAGTTCCGCGGCCTGCAGGATCTCGACCACCTGGTCGACTGCGGCCTGCCGTGCGACCGCCCAGACCCGCTGCAGGGTTTGATTGTTGAGGTGGTCCTGCCATAGCTGTTCGGTCGACTTCGGGATCGCCGGGGCCGGTTCGGGTTCGGCCTGGTGGCGGGTGGCGGGTGGCGGGTGGCGGTGCAGCCGGTGACGGCTGTGGCTTCGCGGAGCCGGCCGATCCCGGCGGCGCGGCGTTGGTCCCAGTCCAGGCCGATCACGCCGACGCCGGCATCGGGGTGGCGGGTGAGCAGCCATCCGGTCCACAGGTGGCCGATGTCCTCGCGGATGCGGGGTGGGTGAACCAGCACGGGGCAGGACGGTGGCCGGGATCCGGTAGGCGGCTCGGAACCAGGTGATCCAGTCGGCGAGGTCGGAGAGCCGGCTGGTGTAGGTGGTGGGGTCGAGGTCGTCCCAGCACCCCACCATGCGGATCGGTGGTGTGCTGGGCTGGCCCCCGAGCATCGTCGGGAAGAAGGCCGGTGGGTTCACCGGCCCGGCTCACGGGTCGGCTCCGGACGCTGATACGCGGCCTCTACGGGTGACCCGAGGCTGGCCTGGGCGGCGCGCAGCCGCCGGGTTTCCTGATCGAGTCGGCATTCCCGTGAACGGTGATGGAGATCGTCGGCACAGCGCCCTGGAGATGACCATGAACGTCTACGGCCACGTAAACCTGGACACCCAGAGGAGGCACTCGATGAGCTTGACCAGTCACTGCGATAGCGGGCCCCTGCGATCAAACGCTGCTATCAAACGATCAACGGGAGCGATGATGATCAACTGTAGGTGCCCTGACCGGGGCAAACGTAGTGCGCCATCAGGGTCGCCCGGTACGGACCGGTCGGCGACGGGCAGCCTGATGGCCGGCCTCCGCTCCATCGAAGGCTTGGTCGGGCACGCGACCGAGAAAGAACCGGACCTCGACAGCGTCGCGTTCTTCGAGATGTCGTCGGCCAGCGCCGAGCAAGTGACCTTGCAGATCCGGTCGATGATGGAACGGGCGTGGGAGTACATCGCGATCGCGTACCAGGGCGTGCCCAGTTGGCGCTCGGCTATTCGAGTTGGGACGAGTACGTCGATGAACGGTTGGGCGACCTGCGGCTGGCCGTGCCACGTGGGCAGCGCAGCGCGGTCGTGCAGTCGCTCTCGCAGGCGCAGATGTCGTTGCGGGCGATCGCCAAGGTCCTCGGCGTAAGCGTTGCGACCGCGTACCGCGACGCGTCGGCCGGCGGACACCGCGGACGCGGCGAACTCGAAGAATCGCATGACGAAGGGCGGACATCGATCACCGTGCAGGGACGGGACGGCCGGAGTATCTCAAGCGTCGGAAGGCCCTGCACGATCTGCGGAGAGTCGCACGAGGAACCACCCGACCGATGTCCCTGGGACCTGTTCGCGCAGGGCCGGGGACCGCGACCTGGCCGGACGGCGCATCAATCCGGAGTGGATATCGACATCCGCGATCCGTCCGGTGGACAAGACGCGCAAACGTTGCAGGACACGGCGACCGTGCCGATATCGCCGCCAACAATCGTCGAATCTGTAACCCGCGCGGTGTGCATCGTCGACGAATTGGCTGGTCTGCCGGAACTGGTGGACGAGATCGAAGTCGCCGGGGTGCCGGCTGACTAGAGGGAACTGTCGCGCATCGTGCGTGAGCTGATCGAACACCTCCGTTACCAGGCAAACGCAATTGTTACCCTCGCCGACAGACTCGAGCGGATCACCGTGCACCGCTGAACAGGTCCTCTCGGCAGCGACGTCGACGATTTGAATCTCGATCTGAAGCGCCAGTCCGCGGCCGGCCCGCAACGGCGGGGGTGGTCAGCGGCCGGCCTGACGGGAAGTCATCAGGTCGGCGACCTTGGTCGTGGTCTCCTTGGCCACCCGGGGTTGGCCGATGACCAGGTTGCCGTCGATGACGGCGTAGGAGGCGAACGGAAGTTTGGCTCGCTCCTGTTCTCAAACGCGCCGGTCGCGGCGTGCCGGGTGGGCCGTCAGTGCGCCAACGCTGCCGGGAGCTGGCGCAGCAGGTCGAGTGCCGCCTCGGCGATCACCGTGCCCGGCCCGAAGACGGCCGCGGCACCCATCTCGTGCAGGGTGGGCACGTCTGCGGGCGGGATCACGCCACCCACGACGATCATGATGTCCGGCCGGCCGAGGTCGGCGAGGGCGTCGCGCAGGGCCGGCA
>CAYZBB010000419.1:0-2876 GCA_964476495.1 uncultured Actinomycetes bacterium
CGACGTCGCCCAAATGCTCGCCCGCCTGGGTCACTAAAAGTGTGCAAGTCGGGTGGGTCCAGAGACCTCATCTGCCGCGGTGTGCGAGGGTAGCCTTTCGGCTGCCGGTCGCCCGAGCACGACCGCCCTCAATTGCCGCGGTGTGCGAGGGCGATCGTGGCGATGAGCGTGATGTGTCACGGAATCACCGCGGCTTGCGGCCGGGCACGCGTTTGCCTGGGCGCAGTCACATCTGGCTGCGGAGGCTCGCGACACGACCGGGCACCCGGGGCGACGGTGGCTCAACTTCGCCGGTGTCGCGAATCCGGCAGATCACCGTGGCGGAGGGTCGGCATCGCGGCACTGGTGTCGCTGGTCATCGAAGTGCCTGCAGCCGGTCATCAGGGCACGGGTTGGCACCGGACGCTGCGTTTCCGTCACCCGCAGCCGGGGTGGCCGACTTCTGGTGCGGCCGGGGCAGGACGGGTGTGTACTGGAGTTAGGGGATTGTGGAGGAGCAGCCATGTCCACCGATTTGTGGAGCCGGGTGTCGAGTGGGTACGAGGAAGCCCACCTCTATGTCGCGGGTGCCGATCTGGTGGACGCTGTCCGCGCCGCCGTGGCCGGTTCAGTGCCCGAGGGTGAGGTGGTAGAACTGGGCTGCGGTACCGGCCTGTATACCCGCGCCTTCGCGCAACGGTGTCGGACGGTGACGGCCACGGATCTCTCGCCGCGGATGGTGGAGCGAGCGCGTGAGGTGCTGGCCGGGATGCCGAGCGTCACGGTTGGTGTGGCTGACGCGACACTAACCGGGCTCCCCGCTCAATCGGCAGATGGGGTGGTGGCGGTGAACCTGCTGCATATCGTCCCGGATGCTGCAGGGGTGCTCACTGAGGCGTACCGGCTGCTGCGTTCGGGTGGGGTGCTCATCGTCGCTGACGCGACCGGCGACGGGATGTCGATCGGGCAGGCGCTCGGCTCGATTGGACACATGGTGCGGCGGCCGAGCGTTCTGCGCGCCTTTCCCCGGGCCAAGGGGCAGCAGGAACTGACGCAGGCGTCGCTGGAGGCCGTGGTGCGTTCGGCAGGGTTCGGCTCGGTCGAGGGGCGGCTGCTTCGCGGTAGGACGATGAACTGCGCGTTCGTCCGGGCCGTGCGGCCGGAGTGATCGGGGGCGGAGATGAGGCTGCTGCGACCTGGCCTGTGGGCGTTGGAGTCATCCAGTTCCTGGGGCTGCAACAGCTACCTGGTGGCTACCGCCGGACGCATCTTGCTGGTCGACCCGGGCCCGTCCTTCCAGCTCAACCCTGTGGCTCGGGAATTGAGAGCGGCGGGGCGATCCCCGTACGAGGTCACCGACATCCTGCTCACCCATTACGACTGGGACCACTCCCACTCAGCGGCGGAGTGGCGGCGCAGGACCGGTGCCACGGTGTGGCTGGGCGCTGCCGACGCTGAGATCCTGCGCACCCGCAGGGTGCCCGGCACGCGACTGCGCCGCTTCGCGTGCCGGCTGTTCCGGTTGTCGGAGCTTCCCGAGGGCACGGTCGAACTGCGAGGCGAGGTGTCGGTGGCCCCAGGGCTGACGGCGCTGCCGACTCCCGGACACACACCAGGCCACTACGCGTTCGTGCGGGGTGACGTCGTACTGATCGGGGACGCAGCCGACAGCCAGCCTGACGGTGAACTGCGGCCGTTCTCCTTCCCAGGGCTGATGACGAACCTCGAGCAGGCCGACGCCACACGCGCCCTGCTGTCGGCCATGCCTGTGCGCATGTTCGGCCCCGGCCACAGCCCCGCCGTGGAGCGCCAAGCCCTTGGCGAACCCACGGTTGAAGCATTCGCGGTGCGAGCAGGCAGAGACCGCCAAGCCGGGACTGCGCGGCGAACCGGCACCTCAGCCAACGGGATGGAGTTCGCGACGCTCGGCTCTGGGACCAAGACTCTGTTGTTCATCGGTGGTGGGCCGGGCAGCGAGATCCCGACCGGTCTGATGGGCAGGATGATGTCCGCCCAGCACATGCCCTTCGTCCGCGCCGGGTACACCGTGTGGTTGGTCTGCCGTCGCCGTCACATGCCACCGGGTCACACTGTCGCGAACATGGCCGACGACTACGCCCATTTCATTGGGGAGCAACTCGGTGGTCACGTCGACCTGGTGGTCGGTGAGTCCTACGGCGGAATGATCGCGCAATATCTTGCGGCGAACCACCAGGAGCTAGTCGCCAAGGTGGTCCTCGCGCTGTCAGCAGCCACCATCACCGACTGGGGCAGGGACGCTGATCTGCGTTGGGCAACCGCACGGGCCGAGGGACGGCACGACGATGCCGGGGCCGTCTTCCTCGAATACCTCGTTCCGGGCGCGGAGCGTGCCGCCCTTCGGCGGCGTCTGGGAGCCCTCGCCGGGCGGATGTTCCGGGGGTCGCCAGTGCCAGCGGGCGACCTGCTGGTGGAGGCCCGCGCCGAGGTGGCCTTCGACGCCCGCGACGTCCTCCCCCGTATCACAGTGCCAGTCCTGATCCTGTGCGGCGACAAGGACGAGTTCTTCTCCAGGGAGATCGTCGAGGAGACCGCCGCCCTCATCACCGACTGCACCGTGGTCTGGTACGAGGGCAAGGGTCACATGGGCGCCGCAATGAGCGGTCTCATACCAAAGGATGTCCTGAAATGGGCGGGAGCGAGCCAGCCGCAGCCCATAACCTGAAATGCTCCCGGGGAGGACGTCGGCGGCCTGACCCATCTGCCACAACGACGAGTTCCCCGCCAACCACCGACATGTCGCGCAAGCGGATCTGCCGCGGCGCGGACGGTAGCCTTCCGGCTGCCCGGCCGCGCACTCAACTGCCGCGGTGTGCGAGGGTAGCCTTTCGGCTGCCGGTCACCCGAGCACGACCGCC
>CAYZBB010000420.1:0-2821 GCA_964476495.1 uncultured Actinomycetes bacterium
AGGGTCTGGTCCTGCCCGTTCGGAAGCCGCCACCGGAGAAGGTAGGGGCGGGGGTCTTCCTGATAGCCCAGCCACTCCTCGATATGCTCGTAGGAGTCCCCGAACCACCACCGGGTCCCCACGAAGATGATCTCGGGGAACGGCTGGTAGTTGTAGTTGAGCAGCGGCTTCAACTGGTGGAGCCAGCGGTTCAACTGCTGCATCAACTGGCCACCGCCCACCCGGCTGTTCTCCATCGCCTCGCGGGACAGCATATCGTCCACGAGGATCAGGTCGGGGTGGGTGCCGGTGACGGTCCCGCCCACGCCGATGATGAAGACCGTGGGTTCCTTCCGCCCGCTGGTCCGCTTGACCGTGATGCGGGTGGAGGACCACGTTTCGGCGTGCTTATCGTCCGGACAGATTTCGGGGAACAGCGCCCGGAGCAGGTCGTTACTGTCGAGGTGGTGCTTGATCTCCGAGAGGAAATCCTTGGCGTTCTGTTCCCGCTCGTTGCAGATCAGGATGGAGACGTTCGGGTCCCGCAGGATACGCTGGATGGCGTAGGAGATCGTGATGAGCGTGGTCTTCCCGACGCCACGCGGCACCTCGATCTTCCGGTACGGACAGTCATCCAGATCGGGGATGCCGGTCTGCCGGGTGACGACCTTGCACATGAGGCCATGGACAGCAGGGTTAAGCGGCACCTTGTCGCCATACCCCAGCACGACATCCGCCAGCCAATAGAGATCGGATTGGCACTTCTTCCGGAGTTTCAGCCACTCCGGCGACCCCTCGACCAGCGAGACCACGGCTGGAGCAGTCACGTCAGGTTGCTTCCTCGCGACTCATCGAAAAGGCGGCGAGCCTTCTCCCATTCGACTCTCCAGTCCTGCTCCGGATCATAGACTGGAGGACCGTAGTAGTACCAGCCGGGTGGCGGAACAATGCCCCACCACGCACCGTAATATCCATATCCTTGACGACCCCGCACACACGGACAGTTACCCCACGGGACGATGCAATTACACGCGCTCAACAGAATCCTCCTTCGGGGGTTCGATCAGCGTGATCTCGGCTTCGGGGATCTCCTCGTGCTGCTGCTGCGCCAAGGCCGCCGCCTGCTGGCCGGAGAGGTGGATGTGGACGACCTTCTTGGTGTCGGCCTCGGGCTGCTTCCTCGGCCAGACCCGCTCGGTCATCCCCTCCACGATCTTGGCCACCGACTTGAACATCTTGGGGTCGGCAATCGCCGCTTCCAGCGCCACTCGCTGCGCCTCGGTCATGAGGGGGAACATCTCCTCGTACGCCGCCTTGGCCGCGTTGACCTGACTCTCCAAGAGCCCGTCCATGAATTCCTGGAAGTCCACCCGGGCCTCCAGCGCCTTGACGTGACTCACGCCCGCCTTGTGCTTCGACATCTGCCCTACCTTGGCGGCCCGGACCTTCACATTGGGCGGCTGCCCCTGCGCCACCAGCCACAGGGCGTACCCCCTCATCCACTGGCGGAGGGGGCCGAAATGAATCTGGCTCTTGAGGCTGATCTGGCCGGGCTGCTTGACCGGGGCCGGGTTCAGGGGGCGGGGGCTCATGACGGCCTTGTTCTTCCGCCATGCCACCCTGGAACCCTTCTTGCCGACCGCGCTCCGGACTCGGGAGATGTAATGGGCGTAATCCTCGGGGTTGGACAGCGGGTTCTTGCGATGGGAGCGATACTCCCGTGGCTTGGGATTGACGGTCACGGACGGACTCCCCATATTGGGGGATGCTCACTTTCGTCTTTGGCACACGCCCGGAACGCAACAAGATCCGGAGCGTTTGCCGGAACTTAACCTCCCTTGGCGTTCCGTGGCAAGCGGTCTGTTCCGACCAGCACACCACCCTCCTCGACGGACTGGACCATGACCCCGACTTCCCGAATGTCCACCGGCTCGGATGTTTCGCGTCCGGAGATCCCATTGATTACCGCGACCGCTTGGCGGAACGCCTTTCAGGCGCACTCGGATCTTTGCGAGCAACAGCGGTGGTCGTTCAGGGCGACACAGGAACAGCCTCCGCAGGTGCCGGGGCTGGCCATTCGCTTGGCCTTCCTGTCCACCACATCGAAGCCGGACTGAGGACTCATGACCTCGCCTGCCCGTGGCCCGAGGAAGGGTTCAGGACGGAAATCGCCCAGATCGCCACATGGCACTACGCTCCGACTACGGGCAACCAGCGGAACCTTGCCGACGAGGGAGTCCCATTGGATCGCATCGTCGTCTGCGGTAACCCCGGACTGGATCTACTGGTGTCCCTGCTCCAGAACCGCCCCGTGCCCTTCGTCCCGGTCCAGCGGGTGCTCGTGACCCTGCACCGCCGGGAGTCCCACGGCGAGCCCCTGAAAGCCATTGTCGGGGGTCTGGTGGCGGCTTGCCAGTGCTTCCCGCACTTCGAGTTCGTCTGGCCGGTCCACCCCAATCCGGCCATCCAAGCGGCGCTGCCCAACCCCTGCACGCCCAACCTGCTCCTGCTGCCACCCCTGCCGCCGGAAACCTTCACTCAGATGCTGAGTACCGCCTACGCGGTCCTGACCGACTCCGGTGGCGTGCAGGAAGAGGCGGCCTTCCTCGGCGTGCCGTGCGTCATCGCCCGAACCAAGACCGACCGGCCCGAGTCCGTGGAGGCGGGCGTCGCTTCGCTCGTGAGAACCACCACGGATGGGGTACGGGTCGGCCTCTATTCGGCCCTCACAGGTGGGCTCAAGGCCGTACCGTCAACATGCTTCGGGGATGGGATGAGCGGGGAGAGGATTGCGGAACATCTGGCGAGTGTCTGATTCTCGTACCCCCTGTTCAGGGAAAAT
>CAYZBB010000421.1:0-2817 GCA_964476495.1 uncultured Actinomycetes bacterium
GGCCGGGTCGACCGGACAACCACTGGCTCGACTGCCTGACCGGCGCGGCGGTGGCAGCGTCGATGCAGGGCGTCTCACTGGTCGAGACCCGAGGCGAAGGCCCGCCAGGCAAGCGAAAGCGTGTGTCGATGAAAGAGCTGATGGCCCGACGCAAGCGAGCGAGCTAACCCCATGAGCGACGCCGAAGACGCCGACACGATCGCTGAGACGATCGCTGCGAACGCAGCGAAGCCGGCCAAGGTCACGGGCGATGCCGGCAGCGTCGAACTGCCCAAGATTTCCGACCTGATCGCCGCCGAAAAGTACCTTCGCGCCAAGGCTGCCGCGAACTCACCGCGTGGTGGCCTGCGTTTTGTCAAGCTCCAGCCCCCGGGTGCCGTCTAAGGCGTGACCCCCAAAATCCTGGGACCTAACGGAGAGCCCCTCCGGTCAACTCGACGGGGTCCGTCCCCGGTGCGCGCACGCTACGACGCGGCGCAGACGAGCACGGAGAATTCCAACCACTGGGCGAACGCGGACGCCCTTTCGGCCCGCGCCGCGAACTCGCCCGAGATCCGCCGCACACTGCGGAATCGCGCCCGTTACGAGCGGGACAACAACAGCTACTGCTCCGGCATGCTGGAGACCGTCGCGAGCCATACGATCGGCACCGGTCCGCGTCTCCAGATTCGCACAAGTAACGCCGCGTTTAACCGTCGGGTCATGTCCTCGTTCGAGGAGTGGACCGCAGCAATCGGACTGGCCGAGAAGCTCCGCACGTTTCGCGAGGCTCGGGGCGTTGACGGCGAAGGGTTCCTTCTGATCGCTAACAACCCGCGCCTCGGCACACCAGTCCAGCTCGACCTGACTGACGTCGAAGCCGACCAGATCGCCACACCCGGCCCGACTCTTCCGTCCAAAACGGCCGTGGACGGGATCGAGTTCGATCGTTGGGGCAACCCGGCATATTACCACCTACTTGAGTCGCACCCCGGCGACCTGGCGAGCATGAGCTGGGGCAGCTTCACGCGACTTCCCTCCGAGGTCGTGCTGCACTGGTTCAAGCGGCGGCGCCCCGGTCAGGCACGCGGCGTCTCCGAACTGACACCCGCCTTGCCGCTCTACGCTCTGCTTCGGCGGTATGGGCTTGCGACCGTTTCCGCAGCCGAAATCGCGGCCCTGTTCGCGGCGATGCTGAAGTCGCAACTGCCTCCCGATGACGACACCGAGCATCTCGATGCGTTCGATACACAGACCGTCGAGCGAGTAACCATGACCGTCGTTCCCGACGGTTACGAACTTACCCAGCTTAAGCCCGAACAGCCGACGACCAATTACGAGATGTTCGAGCGTGCGATCCTTCGCCAGATCGCGCGATGCCTGCACATCCCTCGATCGATCGCGGCGGGCGATAGCGCGGACCTCAACTATTCCTCCGGGCGGCTCGACCACCAGGTCTACCACTGGATGATCTGGACCGACCGCTACTTCCTCGAAACGGCGGTTCTCGATCGGCTCCTCCGCGAGTGGGTGGCCGAGTCCCGCAAGGCTGACCCCTTGCTGTGGTCGGGCGTCTCGGCCGCCGAGCCGCTCAGGCACGGCTGGAACTGGGACGGATTCAAGCATGTCGACCCCGAGAAGGAAGCCAACGCCCAGCACCAGCGGCTCCTGAACGGCACCACGACGCTGCAACGCGAGTGTGCCGAGGAAGGCTACTCGTTCGAGGAAACCCTCGACGATATCGCCGAGGCCCGCCGCATGTACGCCGAACGGGGCATCCCGTATCCGGGCGATCCGGTGCCCACTGCATCTCCCGCGACAACGCCCAATGACCCCGCCGCCGCATCGGTCGCACGCCACGGCCGCAATGGCCACGCCAGGGAGCACCACATATGAGCCATGAACCTGTAACGATCCGTCTTGCTTCCCCGCTCGTGGCCCGGTTCGCAGCCGAGACGACCGTCGAACTCAAGGCCGCCGAGGGTGAGGTCAAGAGGCCGTCGTTCTCAATGGTCGCCTACACCGGGGCTCCGGTCGTGGTGGGTGGCTTTTATGCCCCGGTCGTGCTCGACCTGAGCGGGATGCGCGTGGCATCGCAGGAGATCCCGATTCTGTTCGCCCACGACATGGAGCGGATCGTGGGCCAGAGCGACTCCGTGAAGATCGACGGCACGGGTGTGCGTTTGACCGGCGTCGTGACCGGCGACAACGCCGACGCGGCCGAGGTCACGAGCCAGGCCAAAAACGGATTCAAGTGGCGTGCATCTGTCGGAGCGTCGGTGCTCCGTCGCGAGTTCGTCGAGGCAGGCAAAAAGGTCACGGTCAACGGCCGTGAACTCTCCGGCCCAATCATCGTCTCGCGGGAAACCGAGCTACTCGAAGTCTCGTTCGTCGCCATCGGCGCGGACAACGCAACGTCGGCCGCCGTGGCCGCGTCGCGATCCCTTGGCAACCCATCAGGAGACAATCCAATGGGGTTCGATGAATGGCTCAAGGCCAAGGGGTTCGACCCGGCGGCGCTGAGCGATACGCAGACAGCCTCGCTTCGGCTCGCCTACGATGCTGAGCACAAGACGACGGCCGCGACGGCAACGGCAACCGCTGCCGCGACGGCCACCACGTCGACTCCTCCGGCCGACGCATTCAACCAGATGATGGCCGACACCCGCGCAAATCTCGAGCGGCAGAGCCGGATCAACGACATCGCCGCGCGATGGATCGCGGACCGGCCCGGCCAGATCGACGAGATCGAGCGGATCACCAAGGCGGCGCTGGCATCGCCGAAGACGGACGCCGATCAGTTCGAGCTGGCCCTGATGCGTGACCTGCGGGCCAACG
>CAYZBB010000422.1:0-2806 GCA_964476495.1 uncultured Actinomycetes bacterium
GGCCTGCGTCGCCGAGGTGGGGCAGCTTGCGGAGGTGCCCATCGATCACCCGCCACGGGCCGGCCCCGAATGGGTCACCGATCCCGCATGCCACCACGTACAGCCACCAGCCGGCGGCCTTCGCGTCGTGCACTTCGGGGTCGCCCTCCAGCCATGACACCAGATCGGGTGTGCGCCGCTCTTGGAGCCAGGCGAGGCGGGCGTGGTAGTCGATTTCCGACACCGGTCCCCATGCGTGCCGGGCGACCGTGGTGGGGTCGTGCTGAATGGCGCGCCAGCAGTTGACGAGCCAGCCGTCGGCGTCGTTGATGGTCTCGACGCGACGCCCGGTGAAGGGTCGGCGGGCGAGCAGGACCGCGGCCGATCCGGCGAACGGCTCGACGTAGCCGGACGGGTCGCCGAGGGCCTCCCAGATTCGCCCAGCGGCTCTCCACTTACCGCCGAAGTAGGGGAAGGGTGGATGGAGGGCGTCTTTCACTGGTTGCTCCCGTCGTCGGTTCTCGGTGCAGGGTGTAGGCGGGCATGCTCGAAACACAGCTCTGCTAGTCAAACGTTGAGTCATGTTGGGGTCTCCATCCGGTTGAGCATGAGCCGCATTGCTGCCACGGCCTGCTGCCTGACGACGCCGTTGCCGGCCATGCGGAGGGCCTCGTTGTCGGTGACGCCGGGCACGTCGGTGATCCAGCCCGGAGGGGCACCCATGAGCCATTCGGCGAAGGCGGGGTTGAGCTTGGGGCGTCCGTTGCGGCCGGGCTTGGTGGGTGCTGGGGCTGGGCCGTGGACGGCTTCCCAACGCTCTACAGCGGCGCGATACGGCCCCCAGTCTTGGTCCTGTGGCGCCGGGACGCCTCGTTGCGGCATATCCTGCACGCCCGTCTCCCCACTGGTGAGCGATAGAGGTTCGCGCCTGACAGTGGGTGCCCCTGGGGGCAGTGAGTGATCGCTGCTGCTTGGCGCCTGACGTTCTCGCTCAGCGTCACCGGCTCCAGGTGTGCCGGGTTCACGCACGCCGGCACCCGACAGAGATGATCGAGAGTCAGCCCGTCTGGGATCGGTCCTACCAACGCCTCCCACGCCCAGCGGTGCGCTTTCATGTTCTTCTTGGCCGTCGGCATGAACTTCCCGTGCCCGTACTTGCTGGCCTTCGCTCCAGTCCACAGCCAGCACGAGTCCGTCTTCGTTACCATCGCCCAGAACCGATCCGATACAGGCTTGGGTTTCGGACCCCCCTTCCGCGCTATCAGTGGAGACCCGTTCGCCAGCCATCTCTTGTAGTGCTTCCTGCACCACGTTCGAGCCTTGACCGGGCTCGGGCAGTCCGGGATCGAGCAAGTTGCTTGCATAACCTTCACTCCTTGGTGGATTGAGTTCAACGGCCTCCGTGCTCGACCCGCCGCCCGTTGCGCGAGGCGTCGGCAGGAGTTGCACGGCGATGCCGAGCGGCATGCCCATGCCGTTGCCGTTGTTAGCGGTCTCCTTCACCCGTTGGCGGCGGGCTTCCCACTGTGCGGGGTCTTCGCCCGCGTTGAAGTTGCTCGCCGCCGGGGTTGGCAGGAGCGTTACAGGTGCTCGATCACGTCGTGGAGTTGCACCGAATGGCCGCCCGCCCGTCGCTTGTCCGGCGGTTGCGAACCGCCATTCACCCCTAGCGACGCGCTCGGGGTGGGCAGCAAGGCACCCTGAGCAGGCATCTGAGCGATCGCAGCCGCACCTCGTGCATTCAACCGGGTGATCTGAGCCTTTGCAGCAGCGCCGATGTCCCTCATCGCTTGATCCCAGACGACCGTCCCCCGCGCGTTCCTTGGCGCGGACTCCACTTGCTCCAGGTATTCCAAGATCACCTCCGCCTGCCTGCGCTTGACCATCAAGTAGGGCAGCACGGCCGTAAGTAGCAGCTTGAGCTCTGCCCTCGCGGTAAGCGACCAGAGCCACACCTCCTGATACTTCTCTGTCTGCTCCCGGAGTCGGCAGAGGCCACCCCCATAGGTCTGCTGCATGGCTTGCAACACTGGCAGAGCGCCGATCGTCATATTGATGGTGGCTTTGGCCGCCCAGCTGGTTTGCTTCTTGCCGTTCTTCGTGAGGTGTAGACACCCCTCTCCGTCGATGAGGCCAGCCGCGTAGGCGTCCTGCAACCTCGGCGCGGCGGGCGGGATCGCGGGTGACGGCGACGACGAAATAGCGGGCGCGGCCGTGGGGAGCGCCGATGTCGGCCGCTCGTAAGCTATGCCATTCCGCATCGAACCCGAGTTCGGCCAGGTCTCCGAGTACACGTCCAAGTGCTCGGAGAACAGGCTGGCCACTTGGGTGGTCTCCCAGCAATCTCGGGTCGGATTCCATCGCGCTAGCGGCGGCAGTTGATCTGGCTGCATAGACGTTCTCCCAAATGACGTAGGTGGGCTGTAGGACACGGATTGCTTCACGCATCTCCACCCACAGATTGGAGCGGGTGCCGTCACGCATTCCGGCCATGCGTCCGGCGCTGCTGATGTCCTGGCAGGGGGAGCCGCCGGCGATGATGTCCACCGGCTCAACCTGCGTCCAGTCGATCCGGGTGATGTCGCCCAAGTTGGGGACGCCGGGGAAGCGATGTGCGAGGACCTTGCAGGGGCCAGGTTCGATGTCCGACACCCAGACGGTTTCGACGTCACCGAAGACCTGGTGGACGGCCAGATCGAGACCGCCGTAGCCGGAGAAGAGAGATCCCAGTCGGAGGCTCACGGCTGCTCACCGCCTCGGGCTGCCAACTCAAGCAGGACGTCTGCATGGCACGGAGAGCCCTCGGCGCACCAGCACGTGAGGTCGT
>CAYZBB010000423.1:0-2797 GCA_964476495.1 uncultured Actinomycetes bacterium
CGGCGGCGCGAGATCGAACGACTCATGAGGCCGGGGCGCGCGTAGCCCCGACCCACCCAACCAGCCCCGAGGCCGACCGGCCCGGGGCTTCTTCGTTCCCTGAGGAGAGAGCAATGAACGACATCCAGCCGTGCACCGTGAAGGGGTGCCGGGAGACCATCTACCACCACCACTACACCCCCGGCATTCCCGGTGCGTTCGAGTGCGACAGCCCGAACTCGTGTGTCGGCGTCAGCTGGCTGACCTTCAGCCCGGTCGCCGCGCCGGCCCGCCTGACCCGCAAGGCCCTGAACGCCCGCATCGCCGCGCTGGAGTCCGAGAACGCGGGCCTCATTGAACGGGGCTGGGCAGACGAGAAGGTGATCTGCGACATGCGAGCCGAGAACGCCGACCTGCACGCGGAGATCGCCGACAAGAAGGACCGGCTCGCGCGGTGCGAGGGCGGCCCCGTGCGGGTCGAGGTCGCCTCTCCAGCCGAGGTGGCGCGCGAGATCGAGGCGGCACTCGCCGTGTACCGCAGGATGCCCAAGTTCACGTTGAGGTCGTTCCGATGACCGCCGCACTCAACCAGGTCATCGCCCTCTACGCCCTCGGCGCCGCTCTCGCCTTCGACGACTTCGCCTGGGCTGAGCGCGCGGCCAAGGACTACGCGGACGCCAGCATCGAGACGCTGAGGAGCGCTCCGTGACCGCCCTCACCATCCCGCCCGCCGACTGGACCAGCGCGGTCCTGCTGTGGTCCGCCGTGGCGGTGGCGTTCGGCTGCCTGCTGTTCAAGAGGCTCACGAGGAAGGACGTTCGCGATGAGTGACACCTGCACCTGCACCACCGGCCAGCCCTGCGAGGCGTGCAAGGCGGACCTCGCCCTGCTGCCGAGCCTGAGGCTGCCGGAGGGCTGGTCCACCAAGTTCAACCCGATGGGCCGCCTCGGTGGCGACACCATCCTGTACGACGCCGCCGGCGAGTGGGTCGGCTGCTACGGCTACGTCAACAGCCGCCGCGAGGACGGTGCGGCCGGCTACTGGGAGTGTCACGGGCGCCGGATGCGGTCCCAGCAGGACTGCATCGACACGCTCGCGGCCGGGAGAGCGGCATGAACGGCGACACCCACGAGGACGACCGGGATGTGGCGCTGGACGAGCCGCCCGAGCAGCTGTGCTCGTGGTGCGACGACAAGGGCTGGCGGTGGACGATCCGCGGCGACCGCGCCGAGATGGTCCGCTGTGACAAGTGCTGGGAAGGTGAGGACGAATGACCGCCGAGAAGACCGTGACGCAGGCGCTGTCAGCCGTGATGGAGGATGTGCAGGCCGTCCGCAAGGGTGAACGGAACGCGCAGCAGGGCTACAGCTTCCGCGGCATCGATTCGGTGATGAACGCGGTCGGGCCGGTGCTCCGCAAGCACTCCGTCGTCATCGTCCCCGAGTCGGTCGAGACGCACTACCGCGACGCGATGACGACGACCGGCAAGCCTGCCCGTGAGGTCACGGTGCTGGTCACCTACCGCGCCTACGGCCCCGCGGGCGACAGCATCACAATCCAGTCGGCTGGCGAGTCGCTCGACTCGGGCGACAAGGGCACGCCAAAGGCGATGAGTGTCGCCTATCGCACGGCGCTCCTACAGGCGCTCACGATCCCTACCGACGAGCCGGACCCGGACAGCTTCAGCTATGAGCGCGCGCCGGCAGAACCGGCCCGCCCGAAGCCGGGGCCGCAGAGCGACGCGCAGCGCAAGCGGATGCACGCCCTGCTAGGGGAGCTCGGACTCGACGACCGCGAGAAGTACGTGAAGCTGGCGAGTTGGCACGCGCACCGCGAGGTCACCAGCACATCCGATCTGGACACCGCCGAGGCTGCCGCGTTCATCGACTACCTGTCCGAGCGCCGCGCCAAGGAGAAGGCAGCGGACGCGCCCAACATCCCCGCCGCATCGGTCCCGGGGGGCACCGCGTGAAGAACGACCATGTAATCGAGGACGGCTTGCGCACTGGGAACGGCTGGCTTCGCTCCATCACCGCTCGACTCGATGGGTATCCCGATCCTCACGCATGCTGGGAGTGGCGCGGAAGCGTGCAGAGCACCGGCTATGCCCAGGTGCAGATCAATGGTCGCCGCGTTGTGGTGCACCGCATCATCTGGATCGCACTTGTCGGGCCAATAGGCGCGGGTCTGGTCCTAGACCACGATGGGCCGTCCGGCTGCCACAACCGGAGGTGCGCCAACCCGGAGCATCTGCAGGCGGTAACGCCCCGCCATAACACCGTGGTCACGGGAAGCGGATTCGCCGCAATGAACGCTAGGCGCGAGACATGCCCGCGAGGACACCCGCTAGTCGGCGAGAACCTGCGCCCGGCGGGGCTGCGGCGTGGGCGTCGGGATTGCCGGATCTGCCATCACCCGTCTGGCCGCGTTCCCGTCTAGTAGTCCGCCGCCCCCCAGCGGCACCCGGCTCGGCTCATCGGGGGGTGAGCCGAGCCACCCCATCTTTCAGTCCGTCGCAGTTCGCGGCGGGCTTTCGCATGCAAGGAGGAAGCAATGCCCAAGAACAACTCAGCAGCCCGCCGCACCGAGAGGCAGGAGCGCGCAGCCGACCGCCTCGCGCGCAGCAAGCCCTGCCCCTGTGGGAGCGTCCACGTCGACGGACACAAGGGTGGTCTGAGATGACCCTCGCACTCACCCTGATCGCCCTCGTCGTCCTCGCCCTGCTCATCTGGGCGGCCGCCGAGAGCCGCCGCAACACCCGGCAGGACACGTGGATCTGCGCCCAGTGCCTCTATGCCACCAGCAGCCACGAGGACG
>CAYZBB010000424.1:0-2784 GCA_964476495.1 uncultured Actinomycetes bacterium
CCGTCGTGGGTTCTGCCGGGCCAGCCGCGGTGGTCGCGGGGGCGTCGGGAGGTGTAGGGGCCGACACCGCGATCTCGTCGGGGAGCATGGCGACGCTGAACAGGTCGCGGCGTGCCTCCCACTGCTTGGCCATGACGACGCACTCGCCGCCGTGCTCGCGCCCGGCACGCAGGTCGACGTAGACGAGGTCGCACTCCGGCTTCCCCGCGAGCGCGCCCTCGATGTCGAGGTGAGCGATGAGGGCGTGGTCCTGGTCGATGACCCACGGCCACTCGCCGCGAGTCTCGGCCTCGGTGTCGTAGGGCACCGCCTGGGCGTAGCTGGCGATCTGGATTGCGTAGCTCTGCCAGTACATGACGGCCCCGGAGCGGTCGGTGCGGCGCTGGCCCGACTTCACGTCGAGCACGAGCACGCACCCGGCGGGCACCTCGCGGATCTCGCCGCCGGGCAGGGCGAAGCGCAGCGGCTTGGTGGTGCGCGCGATGCGGTCGAGGGTGCCGGCCAGCCTCCACGTGTCGTCCACGCACGATGCCTCCACGGCCAGGATCTCCAGGCCGGTGCGCTCCAGCATGTCGCGCCAGGCGTCGACGAGCGCCTGCTGCACCTCGAGGTCGAGCCCGAGCACTTCGCCGGCCTCGGCCCGGGCGATCCAGTCGCGGTCGCCGTCGTGGTCCTCGGTGAGCGCATGCCCGTGGGTGCCGCGCTCGGCGGCGAGGTTGGCCTTGGCGGCGTCCTTGGCCTTGATGATGATGGAGTCGGCCAGCGTCTTGTACTCGTCGGAGTCCACGTCGAGCCCGACGAGGCCGGCACACATCTCCACGAGCTCGGGCGTCGCCCCGATGCCGAGCACCACCCGGCGCTCGCCCCACTTGACGAGGTTGGTGGTGTTCTCGATCTGCTTGCCGCGGTTCGAGGGCGACCCGTAGGCGAGGCGCTTGGGTTCACCCTTGCGTGCCCCGGACTTGACGACAGCGCCACTCGGGTCGGTGATCCACGGCACGTCGTTGGCGCCGCGCATGAATCCGCCACGGCCCCTGGCAATGCCCGTGTTGGGCGAGTCGATCGCGATGGCCATCAGTACGCCTGCCCGTGGAAGTCGTGGGCGGCGTCGGCCATGTCGGCCTCTTCCTGGCGGCGCTCTGCGGCGGCGTCGGCACGTGCGAGGCGCACTTCGCGCTCCCAGGTGGCCTTGTCGATCTCGTGCTCGAACCACTGCCGGTCGAGGTCGCAGAGCACGGCGTGGAGCCTGCAGGTGTTCATGACGCGGCTTCCCATAGCGTGCGAGGAATACCATCAACGCCTGCGGTGGTGCGGCGTCGGCTCGGCGTGTCCCATCCCTTCCGGGGTGGGAGTTGGGCCACGACCACCCAACCAGCTGCACGGAGCGACGCGCCCGATTCTCCACCCTGCGTGTACGTGATGAGCCGGTGATAACCAAGCGCCTTGGTTGCTCGCCAGGCGGCACCGTAGAGCATCGAGTTGGCGTTCGGAGTGCCATCGGTGGCGGTGCGGTTCACCTCGAGTGTCAACCCGTCGTCGTAGTGACGGGCGACGGGTCTGCCGACCACGGCAACGCCCACGAGTGTCGGGCCGTCTGCAACGCCCAGCGTGAAGATGCACCCTACGGGGGGGCGGTGGTGGCGGTGGTGCTCGGCGACGAACCCGAAAGCGTCGGAGCGGCGTACAGGCACGACGCGCAGGCTCACAGTGCCCCTGCCACGGTGTCGGGAACGTCGGCCAGGCCGTGCCGCTCGAGCAGTTGCGCTACCCGGTCAGCGATGTGGACGTGGCCGGCGGTGAAGATCGCGACGACGGCACCCTCGAACACGAGCATGGACAGCGGGCCACGGTTGCCGCTCGACACGATGGCGCACGGCTGGGCGATGGGGACGGCGGCGGCGGTCACAAGCCGGCCCCGTCGATCAGTCGGCGTAGCAGGTCGATGTCGATGGCGTAGTAAGGCAGCACCCGCAGTTCTGCGATCAGCTTGCGGGATGCCTGCACCTCGGCGGCAAGCGAACGACATGCCCAGCGAGGTACGGCGTGCGCCCTGCCGTCGTGTCCACTTACGGCAATGGCAGCAATGTCTGCGTCGGTCAGTTGGCGGGTCACGATCCCACCACCGCCAGTTGCAACGCCCAGCGGCCGACCAGCGACTCGGGCGGGCCGTAGTGGGCGAGGCGGCCGGTCAGGCCGAACACTTCGCCATGGGTCCAGAACTGGACGCAGCCCGACCATGCCACGACGTACCCGCCAGCGCCGCCGAAGGGCGCGAACGGGTGCTGGCGACGAATCGGCAGCGGTTGCCCCACGGCGTAGGCGTGACCGAGGATGACGGTGCCGTTCGTGTAGATGCCCTTGTCGCCACAGACGGCGCACTTGCCGACCGCAGGACAGTTCGGGCACGGCCCCACCAGTTCGATGCGGCAGTTGGGGCATCGGATCTCCATGACGGTCTGACCACCCACCAGGTGATGCAGCCGACCACCCTTGAAGTACCCAGGCCCACCGCTGGCAGCGATGCGCTGATCCCCGCACGTTTCGCACGGCGCACACGCCTGCACGAACTCGACGGGCGGGGTGGCGCTGATGAGTTTCGGTTCGTCGGGAGCCATCAACCAGTGCTCGTTGCCCCTCGCTACGAGCCACAGGGTCCGCACCATCCGGCCCCCTGTGGCGCTGAAGGTGGCCGGGTCGCCTTCGGTGCGGATGCTCGCCCATTCGGCGGCGGTGATGGTCAGTTGGCGCTTCATGTGCGCTCCTTCTTGACTTCGATGCACATGG
>CAYZBB010000425.1:0-2754 GCA_964476495.1 uncultured Actinomycetes bacterium
CAGTCCGGGGATGCGGATCCGTTGACCGAGGTGGCGGGCTGTCAAGTCGCCGATGGTCACGATGCCTCCTTCTCGGCCACGCGCTCGGCGAAGGCAATCAGCCGCTCCAGTTGCACACGCTCCTCCCAGAGGATGGAGAGTTTGTGGATTCGCTCAGGGGTGAACTTGGACCGGTATCTCGTCGCGACCGTGGACCCCACCCCACCAAAGGCCGCCATGTCTGTGGTCGGTGGTGGCGGGTCTAGACGTGCGATCTCGGCCTCAATGCGGGCCAGGCGCTCCCGGCGCTGGGGCAGTGCAGCGAGTGCCCACGCCTCAATGCGGGCCGTCCGTGCGGCGACCTTCGCTGCGTGCGCCTGCGCCCGCTTGCGGGCTACCGAGCCGTGCCGAGGGCAGAGATTCTCATCGTCCCCCTCAGGGCGCCCACAGACGCGCTCGGCACGCTCCAGCCATGCCCAGCAGGTCCCAGACGGGTAGTGGTCGGACACTGCCAGGAACTTGTAGATGCCTCTCACGATGCCTCCTTCTGCCGCCAGTCGCACAGGTCGGCTTCGGCTTGGTTGCGGGTGGGGAATGCGGGCGCGTCGGGTCGGACGCTCCGATAGGTGGTGGTCACCGAGGGGTCGAAACGGTCAGCTGCGAGCACGTCGGCGGGGCTGTGAATGTGGCCGCAGCGAGGGCAGAAGGGCATCATGGCGCCACCTCAACGAGGTGTCCGGCAATGAGTTCGCGCCTTTGAGCCAGGAAGAGCGCGTAGGCGTCTGCCTCGCTGTAGGCGACCAGGCAGGACGGTGCCCCCGCGTTAGCTTTGGCCCTCGTCCCGTCCGCGTGGTGGAAGTGCAGGCGGCCCTCCAGGAACAGGAGCGCGGTTGCGCGACGCCAGACCGTCCGGTGGAACCCTTCGGTTTCAGTCCGGGCAAAGATCAGGGCGGTTCCCCGCCCGTGGCCTGCTAGCCGATCGAGCCATGTCCACGTTTCGGCACCGTAGGGCGGGTTGAGCCAGACGCGCCCGGCCCACTCGGCGGCGAGCCCATCGTCTGGCAGGCAGATCAGCCGATCAGCGGTCGGCCAGCCGGGGTGTCCGCACGGGTCCAGGTCGAACCGTCCAAGTGCTGCGGTGATGTGCGGAGGGGTGAGCCAGGTAGTGGTCTGCGCCGCGTGCGACTGATGCCCGCCCATGCCGGTGGTCGGCTTCCGTGGCTTGGGTGCAGCACCGAACAGGTCAAGGCTCACAGCGCCACCTCGAATAGATCGTCCTGCCGATGACTGCCCAGGCATGCGGGAGAGCACCACAGACGCTCCCGGCGACCAGCCATTGCGTCCGTGCTGTACCCGGCACCCCCACCCGATTTACCGTCGATGCGTACCCAGCCGTACCCCAACAGGTCGTCGTGCTCGTCCTCAAAGCCGCACAGGATGATCCTCATCGTTTGAGGTGCAGTCATACACCAGTCGCGTACCTGGCTGGCGATCCCGTCGCTACTCACGGCGTACAGGTCACCGCTGGTGGCGTATGGCGGATCGAGGAACACCGCCAGTGAACCGTCGCCGCCGCTTGTGGGTCTCGTGACGGACGGCTTGAGTACCCGCCGCCAATCACCACAGGTGATGCGGACGCGTTCTAGACGGTTGGCGATTCTCTCCAACTCGGCGGCAATGCGGGCCTCGTGACCCGCGTTACCTAGGTGCGGGAGTTCACGGTTCACACCCTGGCCCGCGTCCGCGCCACCTTTTACGAGCCGCCCATCCCGGACGATCCACGGGCCACTACCCCACGGATCTCCGATACCACACGACACCACATACAGCCACCACCCCGCGGCTTTCGGATCGTGCGCATCAGGGTCACCCTCCAGCCATGCCACTAGATCAGGGGAGCGGCGGGCCTGTAGCCATGCGAGACGGGCGTGATAGTCAATCTCGGTGACAGGTCCAGCCGCGAACTTGGCCGTTTCAGCAGGCGACAGTTTGATAGAGCGCCACACGTTGACCAACCACCCATCCGCATCATTGATGGTCTCAACACGTCGATCAGCGAACGGTGGACGTGCAAGCAACACCGCCGCCGACCCTGCGAACGGCTCCACGTATCCACCCGGGTCGCCGAGCTCGCGCCAGATGAGCCCGGCCGCCCTCCGCTTGCCTCCAAAGTAGGGGAATGGTGCTCTCACAGCGCCACCACCACAACGCTCATAAGCCTCGGCATCAGTGCTCACCGCCCGAGGTCCGCTCCCGATATCCCCCACAGAGGCACCAGTGCGTGATGATCCGGTTGCCCATGAAGGTGGCTCCCATCGCCTGCCAGGTGTGGCGGCAGGACGCCGTGCGGTGGTGCGACTTCGGGTGCCTGCATTCGGCGCACAGCTTCGCTCGCGGCATCACCGCTCACCGCCGTCCAGGGCCAAGATCAGCTCGACCTTCGTCAACCTCGGTGACGCCGGCGCCGGATGGGTGCGGGTCGTGGATCATGGCGCCGGTTTTCGGGTCGAGGACGACGACGTGCCGGAATGGTCCGCGAGGTGACGGGCCGGCGCCGAGTGCTGCGACGATCCGGTCCACGTGGTGCCCCCAGAAGTCGGTTCCGGGCTCGACGTGCAGCGGCCAGGACAGGGCGTCGAGCGCGGGCCCGTGGTAGAAAGAGCGGATCAGCCCGCGGCTCGCGAACCAATCCTGCGAGCGCTCCGCCCAGTCATCGCAGAAGGTGGCGAAGTGCGGGACGTCGTCGAGGCGCAGGTCAAGCGCGGACGCGATCGC
>CAYZBB010000426.1:0-2752 GCA_964476495.1 uncultured Actinomycetes bacterium
CGGGTACGATTGGGGAAGTAAAGACCCTGGCGACGGCTGGCACCGTCCCAGGGCGTGACCGAACTGTTGAGGAGTTCGATATGCGCAAGCCTACCCTAGGCATCCCCACCGAATACGCTGGGCACACCTTCCGCTCCCGCCACGAGGCGCGCTGGGCCGCACTCATGGACATCGTCGGGTGGCAGTGGGTGTACGAGCCGATCGACGGCCGCGGATACATCCCCGACTTCCTCATCAAAGGCGCGTCGCCGCTCCTGGTCGAAGTGAAGCCGGCCGTCACTGAGGACGACTATCGCGCACCGGTCGCCAAGATCGTTCGCGGCATCGGTGACCTGTGGACCCACCCCACCCTCATCGTCGGCGCATCCCCCACCATGCGGGACGACATCGCCGGAATCAGTGTGGACTTCCTCCGCCCCGACGACTGGAACACCGACCTGGCCCGCTGGGTGTACTGCCCGACATGCGTCTCGGTCGGCGTCGCCACGGACGGGATGTCCGGCTGGATGCGACCGTGCGGCCACGAGGCGAACAAGGGTGGCGACAGCGCAGCCATCAGCGTCACGGCAGCATGGGGCACCGCGGCCAACGCTGTCCGCTGGGATGCGGCATGACCGGGCCCGCCTTCGACGTCATCGTGGACGCACTCGAAAAGCAGGGCCACCGCGTCCGCCGCCACGGCAACTACGCACACACCACCTGCACCCACGAAGGCGCCGACAACCCGCAAGGGCTGTCCGTGTTCGACAACGGATCCCGGGTCAAGCTCACCTGCTTCACGCGAGGATGCGACGGAGCCGAGATCGTGGAATCGCTCGGACTCACCCTGCGCGACCTGTACCACAACCCGCGCACCACCTACAGCTACGACGACGGCCGGATCGTCCACCGCGACACTGCCGCCAAGAACTTCCGGCAATCCGGCAACACCCAAGGCGCACCCACCCTCTACCGGCGCTCGCGGGTTGCCGACGCCGTAGCCGAAGGCCGAACCGTCTATCTCGTGGAAGGCGAAGAGGACGTGCATAGCCTGGAGGCCATCGGGCAGGTCGCCACGACTGCACCGATGGGCGCACGCAGCTTCGCCCGTGTCGATGTCACTCCGCTGACCGGCGCCGACATCATCGCCATTCCCGACCGCGACGACGAAGGCGAGCGGTGGGCTCAACTCGTCACCGAACGACTCGACGGGGTTGCCGCGTCTCTGGTCATCGCCCACCCGGCGGTCGGCAAGGACGCCTCCGACCACATCGCCGCCGACCTGGGTGTGGACGACCTCAAACGGGACGACCCAGCAGCGGCACGTCGAGCGGCCACACTGGCGCGACATCCGGCCATCAACCTGGCAGCGCTGCTCGACCCCAACCGGCCACCCCGCGAATACGTCATGTGCGGACTACTGCCCGCCGGTGCCGCCGTGTCCCTCGCCGCCCCGGCCGGCACAGGAAAGTCACTGCTGGCGCTCGCCATCGCGCTCGCGGTCGCACGAGGCAACCGCCGGTTCGCCGGACTCGACATCCCCCGGTCCCGGCGCGTCCTGTACATCGACATGGAGAATACCGCCGACGACCTGGGCGAACGATTCGAGTCGTTCGGCGTCACCCAAGACACCGACCTCGGTGGACTCACCTACCTGTCGTTCCCCGAGCTGCCACCACTCGACACGTCAGCGGGAGCCGGCGAACTGCTCGACATCCTCGCCGCCTATGAACACCAGCCCGGCGACCTGCTCATCATCGACAGCCTGCAACGGGTCATCAGCGGCGAAGAGAACTCGTCCGACACGATGCGCGCCTACTACCTGCACACCGGCATCAAGCTCAAGCGGTGCGGCTTCACGTCGCTCCGGCTGGACAACACCGGCAAGGACGCCGCCCGAGGCTCCCGCGGCACATCCGGCAAGCGCGACGACGTTGACCTCGAACTGGTCATGCTGCCCGACGAAGACCGACCAGACGACCTGTTCCGCATCGCTATCAACAAGACCCGCCTGGCAGACATCTCCCCGATCGCGCTGGAGCGCTTCGTGGACCGAGACGGACTCACCCGGTTCAGCACCTCCGACGACCCGTTCCGGTGCGCAGTGAACGCCGCCAAGGACCAACTCGACGCCGCCGCGGTCCCGTTCGACTCGGGAATCCAGCAGGCCCGCCACGCGCTCCAAGGCCGCAACTACACCGAGCGGGCCATCCGCACAGCCGTCCGCGAACGGCGCAGCCAAACCGCCAAGCCGCGCACCTGCGACGCCTGCGGCCTAGCAATGGTCAGCCTCGGCGATGGGGCCACCACACACCCGAACTGCGAGGGAGGACTCTGATGGGCTGGTTTAAGGTGGACGACAAGCTCCACGACCACCCGAAGACCCGCAAGGCGGGCAAGGCGGCTATGGGCGTCTGGGTGTTATCCGGTTCATGGTCGCGGGACAACGGGACGGACGGGTTCATTCCCGCCGGCGTGCTGACCCGCTGGGGTACCAAGTCCGACGCTGCCAGGCTGGTCGCCGCCGGGTTGTGGTTCGCCGACGAGTTCGACGGCGAGGCCGGGTGGAGATTCCACGACTGGGACCGGTTCCAGCCCGGAGCTGCAGTGACCGCCGCAATGCGGGCGAAGGAGTCCGAGGCGGGCATCCGCGGCAACCACCGCCGCTGGCATGCGGAGCGGGGAATCACCGACCCGACATGCGAGTACTGCCATCCAGTACCCGATGAACCACCCGAGGAAATCATCGGGTCACCCGATGGAGTACCCGATG
>CAYZBB010000427.1:0-2751 GCA_964476495.1 uncultured Actinomycetes bacterium
TGTCGATGAACAGCAGCACGTCCTGGTGCTGCACGTCCCGGAAGTACTCGGCCATCGTCAGCGCTGAGAGCGCGACCCGCATACGGGTGCCGGGCGGCTCGTCCATCTGGCCGAAGACCAGCGCGGTGTCATGAATAACACCTGACTCCGTCATTTCGACGAACAAGTCGTTGCCCTCGCGGGTGCGCTCCCCCACCCCGGCGAACACCGAGGTGCCACCGAAATTCTTGGCCACCCGGGTGATCATCTCCTGGATGAGCACCGTCTTGCCCACGCCGGCACCACCGAACAGGCCGATCTTGCCGCCCTGCACGTACGGGGTGAGCAGGTCGATGACCTTGATCCCGGTGACCAGCTGCTGGGTCTTGCCCTCCAGCTGGTCGAAGGGTGGGGGCTTGCGGTAGATCGGCCAGTGTTCGGCGTCCTCGGCGGTGCCCGGGGCGTCCATGCACTGGCCGAGCGCGTTGAACACGTGACCCTTGACCACATCGCCCACCGGCACCGAGATCGGTGCGCCGGTGTCGGTCACCGGTGCACCGCGCACCAGGCCGTCCGTGGGCTGCATCGAGATGCACCGCACGATGTCGTCGCCCAGGTGGAGCTCGACCTCGAGCGTCAGGGTGCGTTCTGGGCCGCCCTGGGTCACCGTGACGTGCAACGCGTTGAGCAGCTCGGGCACCTCACCGCGCGGGAACTCGACGTCGACGACGGGCCCGATCACCCGCACGACCCGGCCGGTGGTCGGGGAGGCGGGGTCGCGGTGGGAGGGCTCAGTTACTGCTGTCATTGGCTCTCAGTCCTCTTCGTTGCCAAGCGCGGCCAGAGCGTCTGCGCCGCCCACGATCTCGGTCAGTTCCTGGGTGATCTGGGCCTGCCGGGCCTGGTTGGCCTCCCGGCTCAGCTTCTTGATGATGTCGTTCGCGTTGTCGGTCGCCGCCTTGCACGCCGCCCGCCGCGCGGCCGATTCGGCGGCCGCCGCGTCCAGCAGCGCCGCGTAGATCCGCGTCTTGAGGTACTTCGGCAGCATCTCGTCCAGCAGCTGGTCCGACGACGGTTCGAACTCGTAGGCAGGCAGCAGCGCGGTGGGATCCCGGTCGACGTACTCGATCTCCATCGGCGCCATCCGCCTGGCCTGCGGCCGCTGAGTGATCATCGAGACGAAATGCGTCGACACCAGGTGGATCTCGTCGATTCCGGGGCGGCCGTCCGCGGTCGTTCCGGCGGACCCCGCCAGGAACGCCGGCAGGATCTCCTCGGTGGCCTCCTCCGCGTGGACGTACGTCGGCCGCTCGGAGAAGCCGGTCCAGGAGGCCGCGATCGGGCGATGCCGGAACGTGTAGTAGCCCACGCCCTTGCGACCGATGACGTACAGCACCGACTCCTTGCCCTGCGAGCGCAGCAGCGCGCCCAGCTCCTCGGCCGCCTTGATCGCCATCGCGTTGTAGCCGCCGCAGAGCCCGCGATCCGCGGTGATCAGCAGAATGCCGGCGCGCGTGGCGTTCTGCCGCTCGTTGAGCAACGGGTGATCCAGCGCGGAGGCCGAGGCCAGCCACGAGAGCACCTGGGTGATCTGGTTCGAGTACGGGGTGGACGCGGCCACCTTGGCCTGCGCCTTCGCGATGCGCGAGGTCGCGATCATTTCCTGCGCCTTGGTGATCTTCTGGGTCGACTTGACCGATTTCACCCGCTGACGCAGGACGCGTACCTGTGCCGCCATCACTCACCTCCCTGGTCGGAACCGACCGACATGCCGACCGTCATGGTGGACGGCCTCACTTCTTCGGCGGGGTCGGCCGCTGGACCTGTACCTTCTCCTGGCCCACCGCGGCGGCGTCCATCGGCTTGACCTGCGCCTCACGGCCCAGGATGGTGCCCTCGGAGGTGGTGAAGGTATCGGCGAACTCGGCCAACGCCGCCTTCAGCGCGTTCTCCGAATCCTCGGAGAGCACCTTGGAGTCGCGGATCGCCTGGAGCGGGCTCCCCGGGGCGTGCCGCAGGTACTGCAGGAACTCGCTCTCGAACCGCCGCACGTCCTCCACCGGGACCCGGTCCAGGTGCCCCCGGGTGCCGGACCAGATGGAGACCACCTGCTCCTCGACCGGGTAGGGGGTGAATTGCGGTTGCTTGAGCAGCTCCACCAGCCGGGAGCCGCGGGCCAGCGCACGCTTGGATACGTCGTCCAGGTCCGAACCGAACGCGGCGAACGCCTCCAGCTCGCGGTAGGCGGACAGGTCCAGCCGCAGCGTGCCGGACACCGTCCGCATCGCCTTGACCTGCGCGGCGCCGCCGACCCGGGAGACCGAGATGCCCACGTTCACGGCCGGCCGGACGCCGGAGTTGAACAGGTCGCCCTCCAGGAAGCACTGGCCGTCGGTGATGGAGATGACGTTGGTGGGGATGTACGCCGAGACGTCGCCGGCCTTGGTCTCGATGATCGGCAGCGCGGTGAGCGAGCCGGCGCCCAGCTCGTCGGAGAGCTTGGCGGCCCGCTCCAGCAGGCGGCTGTGCAGGTAGAACACGTCACCGGGGTACGCCTCACGGCCCGGCGGCCGGCGCAGCAGCAGCGACATCTGGCGGTAGGCCTCGGCCTGCTTGGACAGGTCGTCGTACACCACGAGGGCGTGCTCGCCGTTGTCCATCCAGTGCTGGCCGACGGCGCAGCCGGCGTAGGGGGCGAGGTACTTGAACGGCGCCGGGTCCGACGCGGGGGCGACCACCACGACCGTGTAGTCCATGGCGCCGGCCTCGGCG
>CAYZBB010000428.1:0-2726 GCA_964476495.1 uncultured Actinomycetes bacterium
GCGACCGACGGCACAGTCTCGGTGCACGTGAACAACGCCGGATCGGGTTCGACCGCCGCGAACTTCTCACTCAACGCCGTCCGGTACCGACTCTAGGAGGAAGACGCATGGCGACATTGCAGGCCATCAACCTGACCGCGGGCGACGCCGCATTACGGGATCGGTTTCTGGCGGCGGCGGCGAAGGCGGGCATCCCCGACTACGAGCGGTGGGTGATCGACCGGATGCGGCAACTGGCCGTCAGCCCGGTGGACGCCACGGAAGCCGACACCATCGCCGACGTGTACATCTTCGCAGCCAACCGCCAGCGTGAGTTCCTGGCCAGCAACGTGCTGGCCCTGTGGTCCGGCGAGGTGATGCTACCGCCCGGGGAGAACCCGGGCGCAGTCACGGACGCGCACCTCGAATACGCCGTCGCCAACCTCCGCCAGCAGGAAACCCCGTGACCGAGTCCCGGCCCCACATCGCGCACCCGTGGGCGATCGCGATCATCGTCTACTGGGTGGTGCTCGCCGCCGCGCTGATGGTGGGCCCGCTGATCGGCTGGTATCCGGTGCTGTCCCTGGCCGGTGTCGCACCCTGGCTGTCGGCAGCGGTCGGACTGACCTTGGCTGCCGGGTCGGGTCTGGTGCTGTCCGCGCTCGGCCATCACCGGTATCGGTCGACCCGGTGGGGCCAAGAGATGACCGGGCTGATCCTCGCAGGTGGGGCGTGGCTCACCTACGGGTCGGTCGCCATCACCATCGCACCACTCGCCCTGTCCGGCTGGGGCCAAGCGGCCGCGTTCGCGGCCGGTTGTGTGCTGCGGATACGGGAGGTGCTGATCATCGAGCGCCGCACCCGCGAGGCTGCGGACCGGCTGGGGGATCGCTGACCATGCCACCTGAGTCCACCCCCATCATCGTGGCTACCCTCACCCTTGTCGGCACCCTGATCGGCGCTCTCGTGTCATGGCGGATCGCACGCCGCAAAGAGCCCATCGAGGAATCGACGGCTGCTGCGGCGAATGCGGCGGCGTTGTCGCGGGCGTCGGCGGACATGATCGCCGCATTCCGCCGCGACTTGGCCGATTTCCGGTCCCGGATCGAGCAGCAGGGATCCCGGATCGACCTGCTGGAGACGAGGGATCGGGCGTGGTCCCGGTTCTACGCCGACCTGCATCAGCGGTGGGCGCATCACCGCCAGCAGGACTCGGCCCCCACCATCGACACCTAAACCGAAACAGCCCTCGCCTATCCGGCGGGGGCTTTCACTTTCCCGGAGGAGCCCTCATGACTCTGCTCGACCCCACTTTCTGGCGTTCGATCGGCCTGGCGCTGGTGCGGACCGCGATCGCCGGTGTCGTCCCGTTCTTGCCCGGCTTGACCTCCGACCCGGCCGCCACCTGGCCGCTCGCGGCCGGCACGGTCGGACTGCTGCTCATCGTCACGGTGGCGACCAGCCTCAAGGGCCTCGCGGACGCCTCCACGGCCACATGGTGGGAGATCCTGGTGGCGCGCGGCCTGCGGCAGTTCGGCCAGTTCTTCGCCGCCGGCCTGGTCGGTGCCGCGGTGCTGTCCGATGTGGACTGGGCGGCCCTGCTGCAGGGTGCATCCGCGTCCGCACTGTCCACCGTGCTGCTGGCGGCACTCACCATCATCCCGGGCGCCGATTACACGGTCGCCTACCTGCCGCGCGAGGCCATCGTCACCGGCCCATTCCCCGAGGTGGTCGACTACAGCATCGGCGATGGTGCCGAGCCGGAGAGCTTCGACGCGATCGAGCAGACGGACGCCGAGCCCGACCCGCTGCGGGACGAGCGAGGCATCTGATGGCCTCCCCGCCCACCACGTACGCGATCCCGGGCGGAGGCACCCTGCGCGGTGATGCTGCGGCGTCCTATCTGCGGATGCGGGCGGCCGGCATGCCTGCGGGCGGCATCGACGCCTGGTCGCGGACGTACGCGCAGCAGGCGGAGCTGCGACGTCGATATGAGGCGGGGATCGGCCCGCTCGCGGCGAAGCCGAATGCCAACGCTCCGCACATCAAGGGCGTGGCGATCGACAGCCACACCACCACGGGCGGCAAGTACGCGCCGTCGGCCGCCCACGTGTGGCTCACCCATGGTGGCGACGGGTCGAGGCCGCCGAAGGCTGGCGAGAAGCTGCGCGAGCACGCCTACGGCTGGCGGCGCACAGTGGTTTCAGAAAGATGGCACCACGCCTACGACCCGGCGAAGGACACCAAGGCTGCCGCCGACCTCAAGGCCCGACTCAAGGCCCTCGGCTACGCCGACGTCAAGACTTTCCAGCGCTCGAAGGGCCTCGCGGCCGACGGCGTGGCCGGTCCGCAGACGTGGACGGCGCTGCTGCTCGCCAAGCCTGCTCCGCCCGTCGACAAGCCGAGCACCCCGACTGGTGGGCGCAAGCTCGGTGACCGCATCCTCGAGCGCGGCGACACCGGGACGGACGTCGCTGAGTTGGCCGCGCTCCTGGCCCGCGCAGGGTATGCGGTCGGGAAGCACGTCGACAGCTTCGGTCCGATGGTGGAGGCGGCTGTCCGCGCGGTGCAGACGTCGGCCAAGCTGGTCGTGGATGGCAAGGTCGGGCCGAAGACGATCGCCGCTCTGCGTGCGATCCCCAACCCGCCACCGGTCCCCGTGCCGCCCCTATCGGCCGCTTTCCGCTTCGGCCTGGCGAACCTCCAGGCCGCACGGTTCGGTGGCCTGTCCGACACGAGCGCACGCC
>CAYZBB010000429.1:0-2725 GCA_964476495.1 uncultured Actinomycetes bacterium
GCCCTGGTCGGCACGCTCACCACCGGCAGCCTCAAAGCCCGCCTCACCACCGGCACCGGGGATCTGCGGCGCGGCTCCAAAGCGGGACGGCTGTCGATCCTCAGCCGGTACGCCGGGAGTGGCCAGCCGCAGTCGCTCGGCACGATCACACTCGGCCCACCCGGCCCGGCCATCGCCTCCGGCATCGTGGACGAGGACGGCGCCCTGGTCCTCACCCTCGAAAACGCGGTGACGCTCGATCCGATCGCGCTGCCGCCCCTGGTCGGTCTCACGCTCGACGGGGACGGCGACTACGAGACGACCCCGGCAGGCACCGCCTACCTGCTCACCACCGACGCCGATGGCGACTACAACGTAAGGACGGTTGCCTGATGGGCAAGATTGCAGCACTTGACGCGCTCAAGAAGTTCACCGCGGCCGTCATCGCCGCCAACACCGGCACGGCGTCCGGCTCGTGGGCGGCAGGCAACGACAGCCGCATCACCGGCGCGGCACAGAAGGCCAGCAACCTGGCCGACCTCGCCAACGCCGGGACGGCCCGCACCAACCTCGGCCTAGGCGACGCGGCCACCAAGAGCGTCGGCACCACCGCTGGGACCGTCAAGGCGGGCGACTGGAAGCCCGCCGCCGCCGACATAACCGACTCAACCGCCGCTGGGCGGGCGCTGCTCGCCGCCGCCGACGCCGCCGCACAACGGACCTCGCTCGGGCTCGGCACGGCCGCCACCACCGCGGCGACCGACTACGCGACCAGCACGCAGGGCGTCAAGGCGGACGGCATCACGCGCGTGAGTCAGGCCCTCATCTCCGCGACCCGCAATGCGGAGGTGGCTCGCCCGCTCATTAGCGTGATCGACGATGACGGACACTACGACGTCATCACCAGGCTGGCGCCCATCATGACGGCCCGCAGCATCCCGCTAGGCGTGGCCGTGATCGGCAACGCCTCCACCACGATCACCAACCCCGCCCAGCGCGCCCAACTCAAGGCTCTGCAAGACGACCATGGCTTCGAGGTTCTGTCGCACTGCTACAACCACTACGGCGTGCATTCGATGACCGAGGCCGAGTACATCGCCGACTCGGAGACGATGGCCGACCTGATGGCCTCCTACGGCTTCAAGGTCCAAAACATCGTCTACCCCGGCGGCTCGGAGGGCACCAACAAGCACATCACAGCCCGCTACCATCTCGCCGGATTCGGGACGGCCGCGGGCCTCAACAACCGCGACACGATCGACAACTACCAGATCAAACGCATTGCGGTCGGGTCGATGATGGCAGCCCCCTACCAGACGCTCGCCGAGTTCCAAGCTCTGATCGACACGGCCAAGGCCGCAGGCAACTGGCTTGTGCTGATGACGCACGTCAACGCCGCCGACGCGACCGGACTGCAACTGATCGCAGACGTGGTCGATTACGCCATCGCGCAAGGCGTCGCCTTCGTGTCGCCGCGTGAAGGGGTGCGCGCGTTCGGCAACATCATCCAGTCGGGTCGGGATGATGCTGTGGGGAAGTTCTGCATCCGTCCCGAGGGAAAGGTGTACTCGACGCGCTACCAGCTCATCCAGTGGCTCGCCACGCCGCGCCTAGAGGCGGACGCGCCGGGCAGCCTCGGCCGCACATGGGTCCAGTTTGAGGTTCCCTCGGCTTCCCCGTGGACCATCGGCTACGGCACCGTCACCGAGCGCCAACACATCTCTGGTTGGCAGACCCAGCGACTCGAAACGTTCGTCGGTGAGGTGTGGAGTCGGCGCTGGAATGGCGCCGCATGGTCCGGGTGGGTCCAGTCATTGACGGGACCGGCCACGTTCACCGTGACGGTCACAGCCCGCACCATCAACGCGAACTCGACCGGATGGTTCGGGCTCAGCAACAGTCAGCTACAGCCCGGCGGAGCCTTCATCGCAGCCCCCGCAACTGACGTGGAGGACGGCATCACGTGGAACGTGTACTCACACACGGGGACGGGAGGCCGTCTGCGGTTCGCGAACTGCACGGCAGCCAACGTGTCGATGGCTGAGCGCGTGTGGACCATCCGCCGCATCGGCTGACGCCCAACGAGCCCGTGAGGCTCAACCCGTAGTCGACCGACGCGCCCCCGCTCACCCGAGCGGGGGCGCGTTTGGCGTCCGCGGCGAGGACGGCTCACCACTTGGCCCACCATCGCCCATGAGACCGATGAGACGAACAAAGCCCCCGCACTAGTGGCGGGGGCTTTTCTGTCGGTGGAGCTAAGGGGATTCGAACCCCTGACCTTCTCATTGCGAATGGGAAGGTGAGTCGAGCAAGCCACCGAGGCTGGCTAGGGCCTTCTGCCGCTGCTCGGGAGTCGAGTGCAGGTAGTGGCCCTGCGTCACCGCCACATCGGCATGGCCGAGGATCTCCGACACCACCCAATCGGCGGACGTGGCAGCCATCAGGCTCGCCGCCGTGGCCCTGGCGCCGTGCAACGGGACGTGAGGCACCCCGGCCCGCACCAGCGCGTCCTTCCATAGCTGCCAGTCCCGCCGCGGATCGCCGGGGGAGTCCGGCCCGCTCAGCCCGTGGAACACGTAGCCGACTCCGCCGCCCTCGGCCCGCCACGCCGTGAGCAGGGCGACGACGGCCGGGATCAGGTAGACCTCACGCCGCGAGGACTTCGACTTCAACCCGCCGACAACCAGCCCTTGGCCCTTCACCCGCTGCACCGACTGGCGAACGTCAGCCCACCCGTCCTCTAGAT
>CAYZBB010000430.1:0-2721 GCA_964476495.1 uncultured Actinomycetes bacterium
CCGAGTTTCGGGTCGCCTGCCCAGAACGCCTGCCGCCACGGGAGAACCGAGAGCGGGTTGAACAGACCGGGGGATGCGGTCGACGGCCGCGCCAGATGCCTCGAGCGGAACGTGTGAGACGGCCGCCTTACGCGGGGACCGTATCCAGCCATGCGGCCACCTTCGTCGTCGCGGTCGAATCGAGGTTGATCGTGATCGTGCCCGCCAACATCGCCGCGCCCGGGCACGGCAAGACGACCATGTCACCCGGAGCTGCCGCCACGAAGTAGTTGTTCTCCGTCGCGCCGGTGGCATCAGCGGTGACGGAACCGAGTGACACAGCGACGATGCCAGCACCGTCCAACGACTTGACGCAGACGACGTTGCCGATGCCGGTGAGCGTCGTGGTCGTCCCGGTGGTCGGCACCGAAACGTACTGGGCGGGTGCGGTCATGGGAGCTCCTAGTTCTTGGCGGTCGTGTGCCAGTTGGTGCCGTCGGACACGTACGTCCCGGCCGAGTACTGCGACGCGAGCGACGTCGCCCCGTACACCGACCCGGCGGCCGACGCGACGGTGACAGCGTTGCCGGACGAGTCGGTCTTCGACACGGAGATCACCCGGCCAGGGTAGGTGGCCGGGGCGGGGAGGGTGACGGTCTTCGCTCCGGCGGTCGCGTCGACCGCGATGTGGCCTTCCCACGCCGACACGGCGTACGGGGTCGTCGTGGTCGCCTTCACCGGCCGGCGGTTCAGGCACTCCCACGAGATGTTCGACGCCATCGGGAACAGCCCGAACCCGATGTCGTTGTGCAGGACAGCCTGCCAGCGGGTCCCGCCGAGCGTCGCCCCGAACTGGACGCACACCTCGGTGCCGTGGACGAGCTGCGTGCCGCTGCGCAGCCACGACACGAGACGCGGTTCGCCTTGGAAGTACGGGACTTCCCACAGCCCGTTCTCCCACGCGTACGTCTGCGCCGGGAGGAAGATGATGTCGCCGTTCGCGACGGTGACCCCGTCGATCATGTCGCCGGTGTTCAGGGTGGTCAGGTCGACGTTCGACGACGACGCGACCTTGCAGTGGAACGTCTTGACCTGCCGGTTGACGCCCCACTCGCCGTTCGCTCGTTCGTAGCCCTGGTAGCCCATCTACAGGTACACCTCGTTGTTCGCGCCGACGAGCTCGACGAGGGCGTCGTACATGCCGTTGGCGATGCGGGCCTCGTACTCGGGGTTCGGGTGGATCGCGTCGTCGAACGCGACGGCGGTCTTGCCGAGGATCGCGTCCATGTCGAACAGGCCGACGGGGGCGTCGAACTCGGCGACGATGTCGGCGATGTACCCGTTGTAGGTGGTGACGTCGTCGTCGTCGACGGGGGACGTGTAGCCGCCGGAGTCGAGGGGGCGGGCGATGTTCGCGACGAGGCCGGGGCGGGGCGCTTCGATGCCCCACCCGTGGTACGTGCAGCCGCCGGCGGCGGCGGTCGACACGATCGTGTGGGAGGCGCCGTCGTCGGGGAGCTGGAACCGGGCGACCGCGATGCCGGGGCCGGTCGAGTCACCCGGCCAGATCTCACCGGTGTTGAAGTCGACGCCTTCGTAGCCGATCGGTTCGGTCGCGACCCCGTCGACGGTGAACGTCTGGACGCCACCGGCGAACGTGCCGGACGCGCCGCCGCCGGTCGGGGCAGCGAAGTCGCACAGGTAGAACAGGGCGACGACCTGGCCGGCGGCGTTCGCTGGGGTGACGACCTGCACCTGGGCGCCGGTCGACCCCGAGTACTTGTAGGTGAGCGCCGGGCCGCGGCCGGCGGCGAGCCACCCGGTCGACGTGTTGAGGACCCCCTCGGCGGACCACGACCCCGCCGGGAACGTCTGCCCCGTCGAGTAGTTGTAGTGCGGCCAGAACGTGCCGAGCGACAACCACGAGATCACGGCCCGCAACGCCGACGGGAACGCCTTCACCAGCTGCGCCGACGCCGGGTACGTCCCCAGGTACGAGTTCAGGTCGTTGATGCCGTCGACGAGAACCCACGCCCCCGGCCTCGGGGTGAAGAAGTCCTCCGACGCGTACGACGCCTCATGCCACCCGGTCGAACGCATCATGTGGACGAACCCGCCGTACCCGGTGCCCGAATCGATCAGCTTCGACCCGGACACGTGCAGCACCTCGAGGTCGGCGTGGAGCTGCCCGGCGAGACGTTCGTGGTACAGCTGCACGTAGTCGTCGACACCGAGCTTGCCGTACGAATGGCCGAGCGCGGTGAGTTTCGAGATTCGCAGCGAACTGGCCCGCTGCCGTTCCGCGACGATGCGTTCGACGTCAGCGAACGTGGCGAGCGGATGTTGGACGGTGCGGGCCGTGTACTCGGGGCGTTCCGCCAGGTCGTAGACGCCGCCGTCGGCGTCATGGGGGATCGGGCACCGGAACTTCTCGACGGTGCCGTCGTCGTAGGTGAGCCGGAAGTCGTACTCGACGCCTTGCGGTTGGATCGTCGCGTCGGTTGTCGCCCACAGCTGCGCGGTGACGGCGCCGGCGGCGGACAGGTCGCCGAGGTCGCGCCACACCCGGTTGACGTGGATGCCGTCGAGGGTGCATCGGAACGCGTCGGTGGGTCGCACTTCGACCGACGCTGCCCGCGGGTTGTTGTCGGCGTCGACGAACGTGCCGGTCACTGTGATCTGCGTCGCCATCGACGCGAAGGGTAGCCGAGCGTGCTACGGGCGGCGAGGGATGGCGGTCAC
>CAYZBB010000431.1:0-2713 GCA_964476495.1 uncultured Actinomycetes bacterium
CTCGACCGCCGGCCCCATCGCGCGCCGCACCATCGCCTCAAGCTCCGCGGCGCTCGGCCCGCGCACGATGGCGCTGGTCCTGCCGTGCTTGATGCGGATGGTGCTGGACATCATCTCACCTTGGAGCGCGGCCCGTTGCGTCCGTTGACGACGCGCGGGGTGTCACGCTGTCCGCTGGTTCGCGGATTGCCGGTGGGGTTGCGGTGGATGCGGTACCAGCCAAGAAGCTGGACCTGGCGGGGGCGTGGCAGGGTGTCGAACCATCCGGGCTCCTTGCCCCAAGCGCGCTCGATCTCGATCACGTCGAGGTCGAAGGCACCGGGGCCGCGGAGAAATCCTCGGCCGCCTTGACCTCCTGCTCGCTGAACACACCCTCCACGCAGAGGTTGAAGGCCACCACGGCCGCCGCGATGATGTCGGTGTAGTCGACGCCGCGCGCCAGGAGGTCGTCCAGCACGTCGCGGCCGTAGCGCAGCGCGTTGCCGTCGGTGTCGTAGCCCTTGACCTTCGGCGCATGCTTGGCGGGGTGCGCCCAGCACCGGCCGAGGGCAGCGGCCAGCGCGCGCGGCTGGTTGCCGACGCTGGCCACGACGATCTCACGCCGCTCGGTGAGCGAAGCGGGGCGGCGCAGCGTGATCTCGGTCGCGCCGATGTGGACCTTGGCGGTTCCGGTGTCGTTGTCCATGCGGTGTCCTCGCGTGGATGGTGGGATCAGGCCGACACGCCCCAAACGACGATGTCGTAGGTGATCGTCGCGGCGCCGCTGTCGACGGTCAGCATGTCGCCGGTCCCGGCGGTGACCGTGAGGCCGCCACCGTCAAGCGGGGCGTGCCACGCGAACAGGCCCGACGCCGGCACCTTGATGATGTCGCCGGTCGCGCCGAACAGGCCCGCGAAGGAGGGGTTCGAGCCCCCGCCGATCAGCAGCCGGCTCGCGGCGGCCGTCGCCCGGTTGACGATGGCGATGCCGCGCACCTCGACCATGGTGATGATCGCCCCGCCGAGCGCCTGGGTCAGCACACCGGCGAGGTCAAGCTGCTCGCTGGTCGCGGTGAGCGTGCGGCGGTCGCTCCAGATGAGGTCCTGCTTGTTGTCGGTCGTGCCCGAGGTGAAGTCGCCGGTGTACAGCGACCCCGGGTACTCCAGCGCATGCGGCATCGTGGCGGTGCCGCTGTCGTTCTGGGCGCTCTCCATGCCGAGGATCTTGGCGACGATCGAAAGGTTGACGGCCATGATGGTGTCTCCGGAGGCGCGCGCGCGCCGCTCAGGTCTGGGTGTAGGTGCCGTACATGGTGAAGCTGACGGAAAGGGTGTTCGGCTCGCCCTCGGCGAAGTCCAGGGTGCACACGCAGTCCGTCATGGTCGCCACGTGGTCCGCCGGGTCGCCGAGGTCCGTGCCCTCGACCGTCCACACCAGGTCGACCGCGTACACCTCATCCGGCGTCAGGGTGCCCACGTTGGCACTGTAGGACCCCTGCCGCAGCAGGAAGTCGCGCAGGGTCTGGTTGGTGGCGTCGCTGTAGTCGGCCAGCATGACCGAGAAGGACCCGGTGGGGTAGGTCCGCGTGGTGTGCCGGACCACGTGCAGGTCGCCGCGCGTCTCGTAGGCGACCACGGCGTTCTGCTGCTCCTGCACGCCCGTCAGCGTGAAGTCGCCCACCGAGAAGGGGACGACGAGACTCACCGGCGTGCCGGTGCCGTCCTTGACGGTGAGGCTGCCGTCGTGCAGGTGCTTGATGATGACGGACGCGGCCATGGTGGGCTCCGGATGTCAGGCGGTCGGAAGTTGATGGATGACGCGGAATCGGAGGGTGCCGAGCAACCAGCCCGACTGGCTGGTGTCGCGCTGGGCGCGGTCGAGCCGCACCTTGACGCCGCCCGCGCGGGAGACCCCGCAGCACGCCTTTGCCAGCGCGGCTTCGGCGGTGAGGGCTGCGGTGTGATCCGTCACCTGAGCATCGGCGCGCAGGAGGTAGCCCCAGCGCACCTCGGCGGTGGTCTCGGCCAGCACGCCCGCGGCGCTGTTGACGTGCCGGCCCTCCGTGGTGGGCACCGATGTCTCCGCGATGCCCACGGCGAAGGACTTGTGCATCGACGGCTGCGGGTCCGTGCCGAAGATGCCCGGCGCCGACGTGGACTCCCGCCAGCCACTCACGCTGGCGAGCGCGGTGGCGAGCAGGGAGCGCAGGTCGGCGACGGTGTTGGACATCAGACGGTGCTCAGGCTCGCGCCGTCGTTGGCGACGACCTGCCACTTGAGCGCACCCGCGATGGTGATCGCCTCCAGCTTGATGAAGTCGCCCACCTCCGTCAGGGTGATCGTGTTGTTGCCCGTCTGGTTGATGCGGCTGGCGGCCGTGATCACGCGGGCGCCGCTGGTGTCCGTGTCCACGAAGATGGAGATCGTCTGCCCGAGGTAGGTCGGGTCGGCAAGGGTGTTGGTCTCCGCGCCGTTCTGCGTGATCGGGAGCGAGCCCGAGTGCGTGACCGGGATCGCGGTGCCGGTGGCGGCGGCGATGGTCTGGAGCTTGAGCTTGGCGACTCCGTTGAAGATCAGGCTGTCAGCCGACTGGTCCCACAGCATCGCGGCGTCGGCCGTGTCGCCGTAGCAGACCAGATCGATGCCGGCCCCGTCCACGCCCAGCTTGATCATGCTGTTGGGGGCGGCCTGGGTGACGGCAAGCAGCGTGCCGTTCCAGGCGATGGCGATGTCG
>CAYZBB010000432.1:0-2699 GCA_964476495.1 uncultured Actinomycetes bacterium
CCCTCCCCGTGCCAGATCTTCCAGTAGCCGCCGCGAGTCCGGCCAACATGCTCGCCCAAATGCCCATCTGGACGCTCGCACCGTGCTGTGGAACGTGGCGATGGGCGGAGATCGCACATCGGCGGTCGCGATGGAGCGAGCTCGAACACGCCGGGGATCACGCGCCGACCTCCTCAATGACGCCGGCGACACGAGCCAAGCGGAACACGGGATCCTCCATGGCGAACCGGTCGTACCAGCCGCGGCACACCGCTTCGGGGTCGTCGCTCACCTGGCTGCGATGGCAGATGAAGGCCGCGCCGGCCTGGCTACGAATGTCAGCGGTGATCTGCCGTGCCTGCCGGCCGGACACGATCCGATCCGGGCCATACAGGCAGTGAGCGCATTCCTGCGCCCAGACGTGGACCTTGCCGTCCCTGTAGACCTGGGTCACGGAGCCTCCCACATGTGTGATCTGGCTTGATGTGCGGATCGGATGACGTCTGGGTAGTAGTGGTCTTCCCATTCCTGCTGCTGTGTGAGCATGGACAGCCACATGTCCCATGATCCGCCGGTGATCGGCGGTGGGCAGCAGAGGGCGTGGACCCGGATGGTGTTTCGGTCGAGTCGGCCGCCCATGGTCATGGCGTACGCGGGGTGGAGGGGCAGGTGATGTTGGTGGAGGTAGGCGAAGACGTCGTCAGTAGTCCAGTTCCCGATCGGGCGGCACGAGTTCGCGGAGGCCTCACCGTGCCGGCCCATGGCCATACGGCGGGTCTTGGATTCCTGGCCGCGGACCCCGGTGAGGTACCGCTCCCGCATCGGGTTCGCGAACGAGGACCGTTTCCCCGCTGCGAACTTCGCCTGCTCACGCTCGATGAACCCCGGCTCGCCGCGTTTCGGGAACCGGAACACGGTCTCCCGCTGCTCGAACCGGACCGGGTGGGCTGCGAGGAACGCGTCCCGCACCTGGTCGGATTCGGGTGTCTCAAAGTCCCGGGTCCGCCACCACACCAGGGGGACATCGACGCGGGCCGTGGCAACGAGGTGGGCGAGCACAGTGGAATCCTTGCCCCAGGAGACGGATGCGATACACGCCCCCGCGGCGGCGAAGTCGCGGATGACCTGCCGGGCCCGGTCAGCCTTCCTGCCCAGCAGGCCGAGGCTCGCGCGGAGTGCGTCGCACGCCTCCGCCCGATCCCAGTGTTCCCGGTCCGACTGGCTGAGTCGGGGTGAGTCGATCAGCATGGCCGACCCCGATGCCAGTGCATTGCACGTCGACCGGTGGGGCGGTCCCGGATGGCGTGCCCGCGCCGTTCCATCTCCGCCAGTGTCGCGTTCACCTGTTGCACTGGGTGGCCAAGTTCAGCGGCGATCGTTGCTGGGTCGGTCATCCTGGTTCGGTCGGCGCGGGCCGGCAGCCACTGCCAGATCATCTGATCAAGCACTGCGGGCCACCGCCCGGGATGTCCATGGTGCGATGACGTCTCGGGATGCGCGGGCGAACACACCCGGAACGGCGGATTGGGCCGGCCGCCAGTAGGGCGGCCGGAGCTGGTGGGGGACAGTATCGCTGCCGGGGACACCCAGAGACTCTGCTGCGCGGGCCGGCAGTGGGCGGGCTACCGTGCCGTCAGCCTGCCAGAGGATCCGGTCCAAGTCCGGCTCACCCTCGTCGGCGACGTCCCAGTGGATGACCTCACCCTCGCCGACAGACCGTTTCCGGCCGACGCCGACCCGCCAGTCCAGCAGGTCGGCTACCTTGTCGCGGTCGCCGATGCACCACCAGGTCAGCCTGTCGGTGACGACAGCGGCGAGCGGGATTCGCCATTGCTTGAACCGGCCCACCTCTGGGTTCGCTGGCATCGTGTCCACGATCTGTTCGGCGGCCTGGGTGTCCCAGCGTTGGTGGACGTGTCGGAGGTCGGTGCCGTGGTCTTCCCAGGTGGCGCAGGTCGCCGCCCACACCCACTGGGCGCCCATGTCCAGGCCGGATCCGCGGGCCGCGGTCAGGGGGATCTGCTCGACGTGGTGGTCTGCGTCCCGAGATTCCCGCGACCGCCCCGCCAGTCTCCGGTTTCGGGAGGCGAAGGCGAGGATCCCGTCCAGGGGTGCTGGGAACCAGATCGGCAGGACCGCGCCATGGGGAACGGTCGCGACGACCTTCAGTAGGCGGCACTCACGAGTGAGCAGCCACTTCCGTCCTCGATCGCTCACATGAACCACCCCAGGGCCTCCCAGATGGCGTCCTGGTGGGCGCGCACATGATCGGCGAGGTCATCCGACCCGGACACCGCCAGCGCGGCGCCCACGGTGGTGCTGGGGGTCGCGGTGGCCCACTGGTGCACGTCCAGCCGGAGCCGGCCGTGCCCGGTAGCCGAGCGGCCGCCGATGTGGGTGCCGGAGTCGTTCCAGGAGTCGATGGCGCCGGCGATCATCGCCGCCTCCACGTCGCTGATGCCGTGCAGAGTCATCCACCAGTGCAGCCGACTTCCTGCGGCGAGGGTCTCTACGCCGTACCGCATCTGCTGCGCCGGAGCGTCCGGCTTCTCCGGCTCGTCCTCGTCGAGGTCCAGCAGAACCGCCTGCCCCGACTCCAACTCCCTCGTCGCACCTTGGAGCGCAGGAGCCAACTGGTCCCGTTTCGCGTCGTCGCGGCGGGTGAACTCCTCGATCTGCAGGGCGTCCCAGATCGAATGGGCCGCCGTCTCGGCCAGGTC
>CAYZBB010000433.1:0-2697 GCA_964476495.1 uncultured Actinomycetes bacterium
GCCGAGGGCCGCAACGTGAAGCGAGTACCCGTCTCGGTCGCCGGTGAGATCGGGTTGGCCAGACACGAATCACCCCACCGTGCCAGCACCCTGGTCAGTTTGGCGGCCGTACTGACCTCCGAAATGCCCACGACGATGGCGGCCTTCACGGCCGGCGAGATCTCCGAATGGCACACCACCGTTCTCGCTCGCGAGACCGCGTGCCTGTCGAGAACCCACCGCGCTCTGATCGATGCCGAACTGGGCCCCAAGCTCGCCGAGTTGTCCATCCGGCAGGTCGCCGCCGAAGCCCGAAAGCTCGCCTACGAACTCGACCCGAACAGCGTGATCGCCCGCATCGGGCAAGCCGAAGCTGACCGGAATGTCACCATCCGGCCGGCGCCCGATTGCATGACCCGCGTCTCCGCCCTGCTACCGGTCGCCCAAGGCGTCGCCGCTTACGCCGCTCTCACCGCTGCCGCCGGCACCGTCCGTGCCGCCGGCGATGAGCGCTCCAAGAACCAGGTGATGGCCGACACTCTCGTCGCCCGCCTGACCGGAGAGGAAGAAGCGGGCGAGGTCGACATCGAGATCCAGTTGGTGATCACCGACGAAGCACTCCTGGGTGGCAGCGAAACCCCGGCCCGGATCAACGACCACGGGCCCATCCCTGCCGCCATCGCCCGCGGACTCGCCGCCGACGCCATCGGCAACAACCGAGCCTGGGTCCGTCGGCTCTACGTCCGGCCCGGCAGCGGTCAGCTGGTCACCATGGAATCGAGCCGGCGCCGCTTCCCCAAGGGAATGAGGGCCTTCATCAAGGCTCGCGACGAGGTCTGCCGGACGCCGTGGTGCGGGGCACCCATCCGGCACATCGACCACATCACCCCGGTACATGCCGGCGGAACCACCAGCCTCACCAACGGCCAGGGCCTGTGCGAACGGTGCAACCAGCTCAAGGAGCATCCCGGCTGGCGGCACAGCCTCCAACCGGACGGCACCAGCACGATCCGAACACCCACCGGCCACCGGTATCGCAGCCGGCCACCCGACCTGCCCCACGAACCGGCCCTCGTGCCGTTCCTGGTGGACCTCCGATTCTCTAGACCCGCAGCCTGACATCGGAGCATCTCCGCTAGCCTCAGGGACGTGTTCGCCCGACCTGCTTGCCCGCCCAGGGTGCCGGCATGACCAGCGAACCCACCGATGCCCAGCTGCTGGCAGCGCACGTCGCCGGCGACGATCGTGCCTTCAACACGCTGATGGAACGCCACGCCGACCGGCTGTGGAGCATCGCGATCCGGGTGATGAACCGCCCCGACGACGCGGCCGACGCCCTCCAGGACGCGATGATCTCGGCGTTCCGCCGGGCCGCCGACTTCCGCGGCGACGCCGCTGTCACCACCTGGCTGCACCGGATCGTCGTCAACGCCTGCTTCGACCGGCTGCGCCGGATCGCGGCCCGGCCGTCCGATCCGCTGCCCGAGGACGCCGATCGTTCACTCAGCTTCGCCGCCACCCGGGACGATCCGGAAGCCGCCGCCGTCCGCTCCAGCCTCGCCGACGAGGTCACCGCGGCACTGCACCAGCTCGGCGCCGATCAACGAGCGGCCCTCGTCCTGGTTGATCTGGAGGGATACTCGATGGAGCAGGCCGCACGCATCCTCGGTTGCGCGCCCGGCACCGTGAAGAGCCGATGCTCCCGCGGCCGGGCCAAACTGGCCGTCCTGCTGCAGCACCTCAAGGAGGTGGACTGAAATGGGAACCGATGACGCGGTCGCTGCGTCCAACCCAGGGTCACCGACAGAGGGAGCGAGCATGATCTCCGAAGAGGACGTCAGCCGCTACCTTCAGGCTGCCCCGACGGTGGCATGCCCCGATGGCGTGCTGTCCCGGTTGCGGGCCACCATCGCCGGCGAGGTCGAGCTCCGGCACGCCAGCCGGGTCGAGCCCGACGTGGACACCCCAGAACTGAAGACCCGGTCGCCGCTGTGGGCGGACGACCGGGTCAACGACTGCTGACTCAGAAGATCCGGTTCACGATGGACGCCGGCGCGGCCAGCAGTGCCTCGATCTCGTCGTCCAGTCGCACCAGGGTGAGCGACGCTCCCGCCATCTCCAGGCTGGTGCAGTACTCGCCCACATAGCTGCGGGCCACCGTGATGCCCTGATCGGCCAGCTTCTGCGCGGCGATGCCGAACAGCAGGTAGAGCTCACTGATCGGCGTCCCACCGAGACCGTTGATCATCAGCGCCACCCGGTCACCTGAGCTGAACGGCAGATCGGGTACCACCGCACCCAACAGTTCGTCGACGATCTCGTCGGCGGTGACCAGCTTGGCGCGCCGCCGTCCGGGCTCGCCGTGAATGCCGACCCCGACCTCCATCTCGTCGTCGGCCAACTCGAACAGCGGCGAACCCTTCGCCGGCGGGGTGCAGGCGGTGAGCGCGATGCCCATGGTGCGGGCGACGCTGTTCACCTTCTCGCCGACCCGGATCACCTCGTCGAGTTCGGCGCCCTCCTCCGCTTTGGCCCCGACCGCCTTGATCACGAAGAAGTTCCCGGCCACGCCACGTCGTCCGACCGTCCAGGTGGAGTCCTGCACTGCGACATCGTCGTCGATGAACAAGGTGGCGCACTTGATGTCCTCGGCCTCGGCCAGTTCCTGCGCCATCTCGAAGGCCATCCGGTCACCGGTGTAGTTGTTCACCAGCAGCA
>CAYZBB010000434.1:0-2693 GCA_964476495.1 uncultured Actinomycetes bacterium
AGAACTGCTCGTGGCTGCGGCGCACCCGATCCGTCACTGACTCGGGCAGGCCGTTCGGCTTGGCCCAGATGACCTCGGCGCGGAGGATGAGGTCGAGCTGGTCGATGCACCCGATGGCGTACCGCTGCGGGAGCAGCATGAGGGACTTGGCGGGGACGAAGGTGCACGGCGGGACTCGGCTGTCACCCTGCCTGCGCTTGTCGGTGGTGCCGTCCATGGTGGTCCGTGACCCGCGCGAATAGCTGTCGCCGAGGTTGACCCACAGGCTGCCCGACGGCTTCAACACCCGACGGCACTCCGCCGTCCACACCCACAGCGCCTCGAGGAACGCCTGCGGGGTCGCCTCCGACCCGATCTGGCCGTCGTAGTGCTCGCCGCCGTCGGTGTACGACCGCAGAGCGAAGTACGGGGGCGACGTGACGATGAGGTCCACCGACTCATCGGCCAACGGCAGCGACATGGCATTGCCTCTGATGAGCTGGTAGGTCACGTCACGGCCCAGGGGTGACGCCGATGGCGTTGGCGATGGCGGTGGCGGTCCACCCGCGGCCGGTGAGCAGGTCGAGGAGGGCGCGGTAGTCGTCGGCGGTGTGGGTGCGTTGGCCGCCGGTGGCGTGGGCGGCGGTGACCCCGAGGATGGCTTTCTCTGTGGCGGGCCTGATCCGTCGTGATGGTGGGGTGCCTCGTTGGCGGTCGCCGTAGACGAGCTTGGTGAGCGCGCCGTTTGAGACGCCGGAGACGCGGGCGACGGTTTTGAGGCCGACGCCTTGGGCGGCGAGCGCGGCGAGGTGGTCGCGTGCCCGGGTGGCGGCGACGTAGGGGGGTGCGGCCCGTTTGAGCTGGTCGCGTGCGGCTTGGGTGTTGGCGGCGCGGCACAGGTCACACCGGCAGCCGGGCCCGGACCCTGGCCCGGGCCCGTGGACGTACCGGGCTCGGGTCCCGTGCTCTCTCATGCTGCTCCTGTCATGCGGCAGGTGTGGCACGGGTCGGACTGGCCGGCACGGGCCTGGTGGACCCACCATCGGGTGTCGCATTGCGGGCAGACGGCGACCTCGTGCAACCGCCGGTTGTCGCCCCGGTTGTGGGCGGTTTTGCCGTGCCGTTCGACGGGTGTCGTGCCGGCCCACACCCCGTGGGTTTCGGTGGTGCCGGCGGCGGCGCATTCGGCGGTGACAGGGCACCGGGCGCACACCATCTTCGCGGCGTGCGGGTTGTGCCCTCGGTCCGGGTAGAAGAGCCTGGTGGGTAGCCCACGGCATGCGGCGTGTTCGGTCCAGGTCACTTCGCCTCCTCCTTCTTCTTCTTGTGGGGTCCGGCGGTGCATGTCGGCGCCCCATTCCTGTGGGCGTGGCGAGATCCAGGTGTGCCCGTTGGTGCACGACCAGGTGGACGGGGTCATCGGCGTGTGATCCGGGTGAGTGCGGCGAGGACCCGTCGGCGTCGGGTGACGGCGGCCCGGTCGCGGCGCAGGGTGGGGCGGCGTGGCGGGATCGGTCTCGGGGGGACGGGTCGGCCGTCGTGGATGGCCATGAGCGGAGCGACCCGGCGTTTGCCTCCGAACCACGGGAACGGCGCCTTCACGGCTCTTCTCCGAGCGCGGCCCGCAGCTGCGCCCCACCGCCGGGCACCTCGAGGCGGCCGAGCACACCGACCGCGGCGTTGCGGGCAGCGGCCCACGCCTGCGCCTCGGTGTCGGTGAACCCCTGGTTGAGCCCGCCGGGGCCGTCCACGTTCCACATGTAGGCCTTGAGCCAGTCGGGGCACGGCCCGGCGACGGACAGGGTGACGAGGGTGTGTCTCATGTCGGGGCCTCCCGTCCGCGTCGGGTGTTCTCGGCCAGCGTCACCGGTTCCAAGTGCGCCGGGTTGACGCAGTTGCGATTGCGACACCCCCTGGCGTAGACGTGATCAAGCACCAGCCCGTCCGGAATCGGCCCTACGAGCAGCTCGTACGCGAACCGATGAGCACGGACGAGGCGACCGTTGATTCTCATGTCGCCGTAGCCGGAGTCGTTGATGTGGCCTGTCCACAACCAGCACGTGGGAGTCTTCTGAACCTTGAGCCAGAAGTTGGCCTCAGGATCGCCGGAGATCCGGGTGACAATCAGCGGGTCACCGTTGCGGATGAATCGGCCGAGGTGCATCCCACACAGACCCTTGCCCCTGGGCCGCTTCTCGCACCCATCTACCGAACAGGTGCCCGGCTTCCGGTGGTAGGCGAGAGGATCGCCGTGACGCCACCAGCGGAAATAGTGGAGCCTGCACCAGCCACGGCAGTACCGGGACTGGTTGCAGCCATCGACGGAACAGGTAGCGTCGGGCATGTCAGCGCCTCCTAGAGCGGTGCTGGCCGGGTCCGGGGCGACGCCAATCGCGCCCGGACCATTCACGTTGTTGGCTGCCATTCTATCGACGCTCATGATCAGAATGGCCGATCCAAGGATGCCAGCCATGTGTCAAGCTCCATGACGACGAAACTCCGCCCGACATCTCCTATTCCGTTGCGTTTCAGGACAGCAACAGGCCACAGTGAGCCAGCGTTCTCGGCTTCCTTCTTGGCCTGTTCGACCGCCTCGGTCACCTGGTAGCCACGTCTGTTCTTGGCTTCGATGACGATGAGGGAACCATCGCCGTCCCACACGTGGATGTCGCCTGTGTCGTGGGCGCCGGTGAGCGCGACCCGGCGGGCGTCGA
>CAYZBB010000435.1:0-2686 GCA_964476495.1 uncultured Actinomycetes bacterium
TGCCGGAGGATCCGCCTGCCGAGGACTGGGTGTTCATCGAGTGCCGGTTGTCCTCCACGGAGGAGGACACGATCGGCTTGTGGGTGCCGCCTCGTGCGAGCGCCGAGCAACTCGCCTGGTTGGCGATCGCCCGGTTGCAGCTGAAGCCGGTGAGTATCGGTCTGACCCCGCTGGACCCGGACGTGATGACCGCGGTGGGCATTCCGGTGTGGCTGTGGGTGGACAACCCGTCCCGGACGAGTTGGGGGCCGGCGTCGATCAGCGCGGGCGGGATCTCGCTGACCGCGAAGGTCACGTCAGTCACCTGGTCGATGGGTGACGGCACCTCGTTGCGGTGCGGGCGGGGCACAGAGTGGCGCCCGTCCATGGTGGATCGAGACGGGATGGTCGGTCAGTCTCCGACGTGCGGCCACGTGTATCAGCAGCAGGGCCGCTACACCGTGCGGGCGGTGGCGCACTGGGTTGCTGACTGGCAGGGCTACGGGGAGTCGGGAACGATCCGGCTCGACGTGGCCTCCACCCGCCAGCTGAGGGTGGGCGAGATCCAGGTGATTGTGACCCGGGGCAGGTAGGAGCAAACCGATGAAGACAGTTCAGACCACAGCGAACACCGGCGCCCAGCAGACGGCCTCGCCGCCGGTGCCGGAGACGACGAAGTTGCAGCGCCGGCCCAGCGCGGTGGTGTTGGCGCTGGTGCTGGTGTGCCTGGGTGGTTTGACCGGGTTGTGGTTGTGGACGTCGTCGTCGGCGGCAACCGAGGTGGTCGCGGTCCGGTCTCCGGTGGAACGCGGCCAGCTGATCGTCCCGGAGGATCTGACGACGGTGCGGGTGACGCTGGATCCTGCGCTGCGGACGGTTCCTGCGTCCGGGCTGGAGTCGCTGGTGGGCAAGCGTGCGGTGACCGATCTGGCGGCGGGCACTTTGGTCGCGCCGGAGCAGGTGAGCGACGCGGTGGTCCCGGGCGCGGGCATGGCGGTGGTGGCGGTACCGATCGCTCCCGGTCTGATCCCATCGGAGCCGTTGAAGGCGGGCGACACGGTGCGGCTGGTCCAGGCACCGGCCCAGGGGGTGGAGGTGACCGCGGCGCCGGTGGAGATCACCGGCACGGTGTTGAACGTGACGCCGGGGGATACCGAGACGGTGGTGGATGTTCTGGTCGCTGACAACCGGGCCGGGGAGTTGGCTGCCCGGGCCGCGTCGGGTGACTTGGCGTTGGTGTTGGCGAGCCGGGAGAGGTGAGCCATGGCCTTGATCACCTTGACCTCTGCCGGGGGTGCGCCGGGGGTGACCTCGACAGCGTTGGCGTTGGCGTCGTGCTGGCCGCGCCGGTGCCTGTTGGTGGAGGCTGATCCGTCGGGGTCCTCGGCCCTGTTGGCAGGGTTCTGGCGGGGGACCCGGGACCACACCGGTGTGGTTGATCTGGTGAAGGCGCACCGGGCAGGGGTGTTGGCTGATGCGCTGTTGCGGATGGCGATGCCGGTGGACGGCACCCAGGCGTCGGTGATCATCGGGTCGCGTTCGCACGAACAGGCTGCCGGGCTGGCCCGGCTGTGGGAACCGCTGGCCGGGGTGCTACGGGATCTCGCCGCGCGTGACCAGGACGTGCTCGTGGATGCAGGCCGGCTCGGGCTGGAAGGCTCGCCCATGCCGCTGATCGACCAGGCCGATGTGACGGCGCTGATGTGCCACACCGATCTGCCCTCGGTCGCGGCGGCCCGGTCGTGGGCGCTCACCTTGGGCGATGCCGCCCTGCCGGGCCGTGAGGTGCGGCTGCTGCTGGTCGGCGCGGGCCGCCCGTACAGCGCCGGCGAGGTCGGAAGAGCGCTCGGCCTGGCGGTGGTCGGCTCGATCGAGTGGGACGCGGACCGGGCTGCGGTGTTCTCCCACGGCGCCCCACCGCCGCCGGTGCGCGGACTGCGGCGGCTGCTGGGCAGCGACCCCGCGGCGGCGTTCGCCGGGTCGGCCTACCAGCGCAGCGTGCGCGCGACCGGTGAGGCGCTACGGGCATTGGTGCACCGCTCGGAGCAGGAGCGGGCGCGGTGGGTCGCGCCGCCCCGCAAGGTTGAGGAGAACGGGTGATGAGCGAGCCTGAACAGCGTGAGTTGATGGACCTGCCGATGTTCGGCAGCGAACGGCCGACGGGCGGACGTCGTGCTGGCAGGGTGCGCGGCGGCTTCCGCCTGCCGGGCGAGCCTGAGCCCGCCGGCCGGGTGCCGGCCGCGCCGCCGCTGGTGTCGCGGGTGGTGCCGATCCGGCCCGCACTGCCTGCGTCTGCGCTCGGGTCTGCCTCACCGTCGGTGGACGGGGTGGATTGGGCGGAGGTGGCCCGGTTCCGCGGTGATGTGGCCAAGCGCCTGCCCGGCCGGGTGGGCGGCGGCGCATCTGATCGGGCCGAGGAGGAAGCCGCGGGCTGGTCGGTAATCCGCCAGCTGCTGGAGGAGGACACCGCCAGTTCGGTGGCCCGCACAGGCGAACTGCGGTCACAGGAGGCGCAGGAGGCGTTGGCGCAGGCGATCTTCGACAGCGTGTTCCGGCTGGGCCGGCTCCAGCCGCTGGTCGACGACCCGGCGATCGAGAACATCCTCGTGTACGGCTGCGACCGGGTGGTGGTGGAGTACGCCGACGGGTCGATGCGCCAACTCCCACCGGTGGCCGACAGCGACGCCGACCTGGTCGGGTTCATCGC
>CAYZBB010000436.1:0-2673 GCA_964476495.1 uncultured Actinomycetes bacterium
GAGACGGGAGGCGGGTGAAGGATCGTGCTCGCTGGGCGACCCTGATCCCTCACTCGGGCGGCGCCCGAGCCCACAGCCGTGCCCGGTCCCGTCATCCACATGTCCGATTTCGGTCCACAATTGTGCGAGCGCGACCGACCGGTTCGTTGCTGCCCATGAATATCCGGTCATGAGCCGAGTCGATCCCGACGTGCTGCGGGCGCTGAAGACCCATGGGGGCGTCGTCAGCCGCGTGGAGCTCACCGCGCTTGGCATGAGCTCGTCGTCGGTTTCCCGTCGGATCCGCTCCGGTGAACTACGCGTGGTTCTGCCCGGGATCTACTGTTCGGCGGCGGTCCCGATGTCGGCTGAACTGAAGGTGCGGGCCGCATCGCTCTACCTCGCTCCTGGTGGGGTGATCGCTGGATCGTGGGCAGCGTGGTGGCACGGGTTGACCCGAGTGGCTGTCGGACCCGTGACGGCGCTCGTCCCCCCAGGGATCTGGCCGTCCCAGTTGTCGGATCTCCGGGTGGCGCGACGGGTACTCGATCCTGCAGACCGAACCACCGTGCGCGGAATCGCTGTGACCGGCCGGGCGAGGACGGTGCTTGACTGCGCCGCCGCGATCGACGCCGAAGACATCCGGGATGCTGCGCTTCAGCGTGGCACATCGATCTGGTCGCTCGAACGAGCACTCGAACGGCTCGGTCCGGCGCGAGGTGCGGTCGCCGCGCGGCGCCTCGTCGTCCAGGCCCGCTCCGGAGGCGTCTCGCCACCGGAGCGGTTGGCACTGCATGCGCTGCTGCGGGGTTCCACCGAGCGGTGGACGGCGGGGTACCGCGTGTGGCTGGGGCCGGCAGAGGAGTACTGGCTGGACATGGTGGTCGACGACCTGCGACTGCTGGTCGAGGTCGACGGCTGGGGTGTGCACTCGCGGGCGGAGAACTTCCACGGCGACAGGCAGCGTCAGAACGCTCTCGTCATCGCCGGGTGGACGGTGCTGCGCTACACCCCGCGGCAGCTCAGGGACGACCTGGCCGGCATTGTGGCCGAGATCCTCGGCGTGGCAGCGCTGCTGCGCCGAGACCGCCCAGCCTCCGCCCGACGGACGCACACCCTCGACGGACGCATCCTGCCCGACGGACGCATCCTGCCCGACACCCGCCCCAACCCACCAGGCCGATGAAGGATCCGGCCCGCTGACAGCGAGCGATCCTTCACTCGTCGATCGGATCACCCGCCCGTCGGCTCACGGACAACGGCGCCGGGTCGGCCACGTACCATCCGGTCCCGTGACGACTTGGCTGGTGGACGCGGTGCTCTTCGATCTTGACGGCACGCTGGTGGATTCGTCGGGCAGCGTGTACCGCAGCTGGCGCAAGCTCGCCGATCGGATCGGCCGGCCCTGGGCGGACGTGGAGCCGCTGATCCACGGGATACCCGTGCAGCAGGTGCTGGCCATCCTCGAACCCGACCTGCCGCCGGCCAAGGTGGCCGAGCTCAAGGAATTCATGATCACCATCGAGTCCACGGACGTCGAGGGTGTGGTGGCTCAACCGGGCGCCGTCGAGGCGCTGAAGCTGCTCCCGCCGAACCGGGTCGCGATCGTCACCAGCGGCACGCTCAGGCTGGCCTCCGCGCGGATCGCGGCCGCCGACCTACCCCGTCCGGCGGTTGTGATCACCGCCGATGACGTCACCGTGGGCAAGCCCGACCCTGCGCCGTTCCTCGCCGGCGCCGAGGCGCTCGGTCTCCAGCCCCAGCGGTGCCTCGTGGTGGAGGACGCGCCGGCCGGCGTGACCGCCGCGAAGGCTGCCGGCTGCCCGGTGATCGGTGTCCTTACCACGCACGACGAACTGGATGCGCCGACGGTCGGATCCCTTGACAAGATCGACCTTCGGGTGGTCGGCGGCGGCATCCGCGTCACCATTCCCGGCTGACCGCGGCTGATCCGGGGAACAACCACGTCATGCGGATCAAGCTGATGAAGGGCGATATCACCGAGCAGCGGGTGGATGCGATCGTCAACGCCGCCAATCACACCTTGCTCGGCGGCGGCGGCGTGGACGGTGCGATCCACCGGGCCGGTGGCCCCGACATCCTGGCCGAGTGCCAGGAACTGCGCCGGACGCGGTTTCCGGACGGGCTGCCGACCGGCGAATCGGCGGCCACAACGGCAGGCAGGCTGCCGGCGCGTTGGGTGATCCACACCGTCGGACCCACCTATGCCAGAACCACGGACAAGTCCGATCTGCTGCGGTCCTGCTACCTCACCAGCCTTGTGGTCGCCGACGACCTCGGTGCGCAGACTCTGGCGTTCCCTCTGGTGTCCAGTGGCATCTATCGCTGGCCGAAGGACGACGCGATCCGGCAGGCGTTGCACGCGCTGCGACGTGCCGAGACCGCCGTGCACGCTGCAACGCTGGTGTTGTTCGACGACGCCACTTGTCGGCTGGCCGAGGGGATCGCCGCCGAGCTGGGCCCTGAGATTCGTTGACCGGCGCATGCCCTGGTTGCGCCTATCTGTGAGTCGCACCGAACCGGACAATACGGCGCCGAAACCGCGTCGTGGAGCGGCGGACCCGGCCCCGCAGGGCCCGTCCCCTCAGGGGTGAAACCGCCCGGTTGCGGGCCGGCGGTCGTCGCCGGCGAGATCCACGTGGCCGGGCTTCTTCGGCTGGTGACGTGGACGCG
>CAYZBB010000437.1:0-2660 GCA_964476495.1 uncultured Actinomycetes bacterium
GACTCGACCACCACCAGCGTCCCGGTCTCGGCCACGGCGAAGTTCGCCCCGGACACCGCCACGCCGGCGCGCAGGAACTTCTCCCGCAGATGCGTCCGCGCGGCGCCGGCCAGGACGGCCGGCTCGTCGGTCAGGTCGGCCGGAGCCGGCGTCCCGTACTGGCCCATCTCACGCAGGAAGATCTCGCGAACCTCGGACCGGTTGCGGTGGATGGCCGGCACCAGGATGTGGCTGGGACGGTCGTGGCCCAACTGGACGATCAGCTCAGCCAGGTCGGTCTCCCAAGCGGCGATCCCAGCCTCTTCGAGGGCCTCGTTGAGCTCGATCTCCTGGGTGGCCATGGACTTGACCTTGACCACCTCGTCAGCGCCCTTGGCCTTCACCAGATCGATCACGATCCGGTTGGCCTCGGCCGCGTCAATGGCCCAATGGACCCTCGCCCCGGCCCGGGTCAGCGACTCCTCCAACTGGAGCAGGTACTGGTCGAGGTGGCGCAGGGTGCGGTCCTTGATCGCCGCCCCGGCCAGCCTGAGGTCCTCCCACTCGGGCACCTCGGAGACCCGGGCCACCCGCTTGGCCCTGATCGTCGTCGTCGCGTGCCGCAGGTTCGCGCGCAACTGGTTGTCGGCCAGCTGGACCTTGGCGTTCTTGCCGAACTTCGGCATGCCGAGGAAGGTGCCCGGCGGAGGCGCCGGCGTCCGGCGCTGGGCTTCTGCGCTCACTTCAGGCCTCCTTCGGTATGGGCCAGCACCTCGGCGAGGTGGATGGGCTTCACCCCGGCGTTCTGCCGGTGCAGCAGCCCGCCGATGTGCATCAGGCAGGCGTTGTCGCCGGTGATCAGGTACTCCGCACCGGTCTCCATGACGTGTCTGGCCTTGTCAGCACCCATCGCGACGGACACGTCGGGGTTCTTGACCGAGAACGTGCCGCCGAAGCCGCAGCACTGGTCGGCCGCCGGCAGCGGCACCAGGTCGATGCCCTTGACGGCCGACAGCAGCCGGTAGGGACGGTCCCCCACCTTGGCCACCCGGACCGAATGGCAGGTCGGATGGTAGGTGACCCGGTGCGGGAAATAGGCCCCCACATCGGTGACGCCGAGCACGTCCACCAGCAACTCGCTGAAGTCGTACGTCCGGGCCACCACCTTCTCGACACGACTGGCCAGCACCCGGTCGCCGGCATGCGCGGCGAGCATCGGGTGCTGGTGCCGGACCGCACCGACGCAGGAGCCCGACGGGGCCACGATGTAGTCGTAGCCCTCGAAGGCGTCGGCGTAGGCCCGGACAGCAGGGACGGCCGCGTCGAAGTAGCCGGTGTTGGTGAACATCTGGCCGCAACAGGTCTGTTCCATCGGGAACTCCACGGAGCAACCAAGACGCTCCAGGATGGACACCACGGCCTTGGGAGTGCCGGGGAACATTACGTCGTTGATGCAGGTCGCGAAGAGGGCGACCCGCAGGCCTTCGGTCCGGACGGTCATCTGGTCACCTTCCTCACGGGGTGGGGAGCATCCACTCGAGCACCGGGGTCGACTGCAGTCCGACCAGGAGGCAGAAGCCCAGCAGCAGGAGCAGCGACCATCCGACGACCTTGCGGAAGATGACTGATTCGTGGCCCATCAGGCCGACCGCGGTCGCCGCGATGGCCAGGTTCTGCGGGCTGACCATCTTGCCGACCACACCGCCGGAGGTGTTCGCCGCCACGAGCAGGGTCGGATTGATGCCGGCCTGCTTGCCGGCGGCCTGCTGCAGGGTGGCGAAGAGCGCGTTCGCGCTGGTGTCCGACCCAGTCACCGCGGTGCCGAGCCAGCCCAGGATCGGGGAGAAGAAGGCGAAGGCAGCACCGGTGCCGGCGATCCAGGTACCGATCGAGATGGTCTGCCCGGAGAGGTTCATCACGTAGGCCAGCGCCAGCACCGCGCCGATCGTCAGGAAGGTCCAACGGAGCTTGAAGACGGTGTTGGTGAACTCCTTCAGCGCTGCCGAAGCCGGGACGCGGTACACCAGGGCCACGATCACGCCACAGATGAGCAGCAGCGTGCCGGGGTTGGACAACCAGTTGAAGTTGTACATGGTCGCGGTCGACACCTTGTCGCCGGCCATGATCTGGCCATGCAGGCCGGGCCAGCCGAACTTGAGGTCGGTGTGGGCCAGAGCGTCCTTCAGCGGGGGCCACAGCTTGGCGACCGAGAAGACGACGATGACGAGGACGTAGGGGAACAGGGCCATCGCGATCCGGCCGCCGGTGAGTCCCTTGACCGCGTGGACGTTGGACGCGTCGATCTCGACCGCCTCGCCGGTGGCGACCTCACTCTTGTGCTCGGCCGCAAGCCTGGCCTTGGCCGCCTCGGTGCCCTTCGGCTTCCAGAATCGCAGCATCACCACGCCGACGGCCAGGCCGACCAGGGAGGCGATCACGTCGGTGAGTTCGACCGACAGGTATGTGGCGCTGAACCACTGGGACACGCCGAAGGACAGGCCCATGACCAACGCCACCGGCCAGGTGTCCTTGAGGCCGTGGATGCCGTCGGCGAGGAAGACCAGCAGCAGCGGGACGAAGGCCGCCAGGATCGGGGTCTGGTGCCCGACGTATGCGCCGATCAGTCGGTAGTCGATGCCGGTCAGGTTGCCCGCGGTGATGATCGGAATGGCGATGGCGCC
>CAYZBB010000438.1:0-2655 GCA_964476495.1 uncultured Actinomycetes bacterium
ACGTGGCGGTCCTGGTCCCACGTCTCATAGATGGCACCATCGGCCTGCACCCACTGCCCGAGGATGAACCGGCGATACCACAACCCCGTGTATTCGCGCTTGATCTGCTCCTTGTACTCCAGCCCGGCGCCGCTGTTCATCCGCGGGTTGTCGTCGAGCAGAAAGTGGAACGTGCGCCAAGCGGGGTCGTCGGCCTTTTCGTCGATCAGCTTCTTCAGCCAGTGCTGCGGGCTGTCGGGGTTCGTGGTGCCGAACAGCCGTGACGTGATTCCTCCGGGGTTGCTCATGCGGGCCAGCACCTGCATCACGAACGGTTCCGGGATGGTCGTCATCTCGTCCCCGTATCCGCCGAGCATCGTCAGGCCACGGATGACCATCTCGGACTGCACATCATGGGCGCCGATCACGTGCACCCTGCGGCCGAAGATGTGCACGGTCGGGGCGCCGTAGTTGCCACGCACCTCAGCCGAGACGCTGCCGAAGTTCTCCGGGTCCATCAGGGGACCGATGCAGTTGCGCCACACGGCGTCACGGGTTCGGCCGAACATGACGAGGTCGCCGGACCGCCCGATGGTGGCGGCGTTGAACATGAGCCAGCGGAGCAGCGACCCGATCGTCTTGCCGGACCGGACGGCGCCGTGCCACAGGTTGACGCGGCCGTTCGAGTTCCGGACGCTGGCCTCTTGAGTGGGTGACAGGTCTCTACTCACGCACTTCGCCGTCATTCAGGCCGTACTTGGCGGCGAGCCCATCGAGGATCGAAACGGCGGCGGCGGTCGCCGGGCTGGTCAACGATTCGAGCTTGGCAGAGTGGCTGATCTGGTAGCCGACCGACTGGTTGATCTGGCTGTAATCACGAGCGGGGATGAATCCGAGTTCGGAAACCTTCTCTTCGCCGAACCCGGACCTGAGCACGGTCCGCCACGGCTTCGTTCCGTTCCGCACGTCCCGGAGTTCGCGCAGTTGGGCCTCTGCCTCGTCGCGCATCAACTGGATGATCCGGGTCCGCTGTTCGGCTAGGTCGTCCTGCCGTGCCGCCGTGGCCTCGCGGGTCTGTACCCGGTCGAACGTGAGCCCTGCGCGCCGGACGATGTTGGTGACCGTGCCGAGCCCGAGACCGGTGCGCCTGGAGATGTCGTTGCGGCCGAGGTGTTCGTCCTTCAGGAGCCGCACCACTTCGGCGCGCTGCTCAGCGGTGACCTTCTTCTGTGCGGCCATGATCACCTCGCAGCGGACGGTTGGGGGTGGGCTCCTGGCCTTCGACCGGCACCTGGCCGGCGTTGCTGTTCCTCGCCCGTGTGGCTGGTCCGCACGGCAAAGCCCCGACCATGAATGATCGGGGCTCTACGGTTCGGATACCCGTCGCCGTACGGCGCCAGCCTAGCAGGGATTATCCCCCACGCAAGCCGATTCCATGCGCATGTCGGGAACGAGCTTGTCGACCTCGCGGGGATCGACAACCGCCAGCACCGGACGCCCCGGACGGCCGACGACCGGCAGGCCCGTCACCGGGTACGACCGCAGCTTGCCCCTGCTGATCCAGCCCTCCAGCGTCTTGCGAGGCACGCCGTAGATCATCGAGGCGTCGCTGATCGAGATGAACGTCCGGCCACCAGTCCACTCAGGAGCCTCGCTGTACTCGGCGATCGTCTCGTCGGGCTTCACGCGCGACTTCTGGGCGTCGATCTGCTGCTGCCGCGCCTGGATGCGGTCCCCGAGGTGCGCCCACTGGCTGGCGGGCCACGATCTGCCGCACACCTTGACGCCTGCCGCGGGGATCGTGCAGTCCATGTGCGGCGACTCGTCGAGGTCGGACGGGTAGATGGCGACGATCCGGCCGGCGCACGGTTCCTCGTCGTCGGTGTGCTCGGGGCACGGGCCGACGTTGACGCGGGACCGTTCGGCGGGCAGGTCGATGGCTCCGGCGATCTCGTCACGGGTCAGCGCCATGTCGTCGGCCCACGACTCGGCATAGACGGCGGTGCGCATTTTGTCGGCCCGGGAGAGCAGGAACCGGCAGTAGGCACCGATCGTGTTGTCCGGGGTTGCGTGCCCGACCGAGGCGATCGCCACCCACTTCACCAGCCTCTCGCGCGCATCCCTCGCCACCTCGGACGGCACCGGGCGGAACGGCAGCGGGCCGAACAGCGACGACGCACGAACCTCGGACGGCGGGGCGAAGTGGTCCTGCCTGGTGATCGCCTCCTCCAGCGACACCCACAGTTGCGAGATGCGGACGATGGCGCGCTTCGTCGACCTCAGGCACTTGTGGCACAGGTGGCTGTCGGCCGAGAACTCGCCACAGCTCGGGCATTCTCGCGCAGGAGAACGGTGACCGGTCCTGTCGTTGCTCACCCCTCACCCCCTCTATCGTCGTTGCTAAATCGGTTTACCTCGCCGTCTACGGCCCCGCGGATCGCTTTCGCCACCAACGACCCCCACTTGCGACCAAGCCGTCTCTGCGCGTCCTCGGCGGCGTCGGCGAGTTCGAGCACGCGCCGCACCTGCTCCTGCGTCTCGGCAAGCCGAGCCCTGAGCGCGTCCCGCTCCCGGCGCAGGTCGTCGTACTGGCCGGCCATCCACGTTGTGAAGTTGGCCTCGGTGCTCATGCGTCACCGTCCAGCGCGCGGTACGGGTTCGGGTAGGTGCCGCAGT
>CAYZBB010000439.1:0-2654 GCA_964476495.1 uncultured Actinomycetes bacterium
CTGCTCGGCGAGGGCCACGCGACGGCCTCGGTGCGGCAGGTGACGCAGCGTTGGGCGTTGCCGGTGGACCGCTTGTGGGTCCAGAACCGGGTGTCGCAGACAGCGCAGACGGCGACGTCGTAGAGGCGGTGGGCCTCACCCCGGTTGTGGAGCGACGTGCCGCGTTCGGCGGGTGACCGTCCGCCCCATACGCCGTGTGGCTCGTGTGCGCCTTCCTGGGCGCACTGGTGGGCGACGGGGCAGGTGGCGCAGACGGCTTTGGCGACGTGGGCGGTGGAGCCCTGCTGGGGGTAGAAGATGCGGGTGGGCAGGGTCCTGCATGCGGCGTCCTCGTGCCAGGTCATGCCGTGGTCCCCCGTGTGATGCGGGCGAGCGCCCGTCGTGCCCGTGTGAGGCGGGTGATGGTGCGGAGGTCGCGGCCCCACCGGCGGGGCGGGGCGGGGTTGGTGAGGTGCCGGGGCAGCGGCCTCGGCGGGAGTGCCCGGGGTGGGCCTCCCCATGAGGCGGGTGGCGGTCCGCCGTCGATGAGCCGGTCGATGGCCGGGCGGTGGTCGTAGAGGGTCACTCGGTGAACCCCCGCCCGCGAGGGCCGTCGTGGGGGTGGCGGTGCTCGTAGATCAGGGCGCGCACGATGGCGTAGGCGAAGACGGCCAGGAACACGGCGCAGGTGATGCCGAGTGAGATCATGAAGCCGTCGAAGGTCACGTCCCTGCATCCTCGATGGCGGCGGCGAGGGTGTGCCCACCGAGCGGGGCCTCCAGGCGGCCGAGGACCGTGACCGCGGCGGTGCGTGCCGTCACCCACGCGTTGGCCTCGGTGGGGGCGAACCCTTGGCGGAGTCCGCCGGGGCCGTCCACCGACCACATGTACGGGCCGAGCCAGTCGGGGCACGGTCCGGCCACGGAGATGGTGACGAGCGTGTGGCGCATCACGACACCACCTCGTGCTCGGGGGCGACGAGCGCCACCCATGCCCGCAGGGTGACGCAGGCGAGGTCGCCCCACACCACGGGGTTCTGCTCCTCGGCGCCACGGTCCCCGTAGAGCGCCCACAGGGGCAGGTAGGCCCACCAGCGGCCCACGTCGGCGCACCCTGGCCGGCGCACGATCAGCACCCAGAGGGGCGCCCCGGCGTGGTCGGCCTCACGGGCAGCCTCGGCGGCCCACGCTTCGACCTGGCCGGGTTGCGGCTGCGCGCCCGGCCCCTTGATCTCGACGGCCCACAGGTCCCCGTCTCGGTCGGTGACGGGGCCGTAGTCGCCGTGGTCTCGGGCGTACCCGGCGAGGTTGCGGCGGCCGTCGCCGAGGCCGTGCTCGTGGAGGTACTTGGCGACGGCTCTCTCGGTGGTCTTGCCTCGGGTGCGGTTGGATGCGCCGATGCGGGCGTGGTCGCGCTCAGACATCGGCCCACTCCTGCTGTTCGTGGGGGACGGCCCGCCAGCCGTCCCGGTGGTCCTGCCAGCCCCGGATGAGGCAGAGGGCGGCGATGACGGTGAGCCCGCCGGCGGTGAGCGCGACGGTGGCGGCGAAGACCACCAGGGCGGCGGTCATCCGAGCGCACCCATCTTCCACGCAGACCACGCCACCTCGGCCACGCAGGTGACGCACCAGTCCTCCGGGTCGGTCGGCTCCGCTTCGTGACACGGTGGGTCTTGGAACCGGTGACACTCGCCGTTCACGTAGACCTCGTGGGCGGGTGAGTAGGTGATGCCGGCGATGTCCGCGAGTACGGCAGCGAGCGCCGCGTTCTCGGCCCGCAAGCGGTCCACCTCGACAGTCGAGCGGTCCAGCAGATCGCAAAGGGTGAGGCAGTAGACCTTCAGCCGCGCCGCTTCAGGGTTGGACGCCTGTGATCCCACGTTGTCTCGGACGTGTTCCGTGTAGGTGATCTCACCCACGGTCGGCCTCCAATGCGTCGAGGGCGTCACGGACCACTGCGCGCCGGTCGAGAAGCTGGTGCTCCTGACGATGCTCGACCCCGGTCCACCACCCGGCCGGTTGCGCCAGTGCCTCGGCGGCGTCGATGAGGTCGGCCAGGGCGGCGGCGTGGTTGCGGCACCACACGATGAACTCGGCGTCGGGTGACAGGACGGAGCGGGCCACGATGCGCTCGTCGGCCGTCCAGATGTGGACGTACGACCCGCGCACTCGCACTCCCCATTGGTTCCACGGACCGGGGGTGGTGGCGGTGGACAGCGCACGCAGGTCGTCGCCGGTCACGACACCTTCCCCTCGGCGGTGGCCCGCCAGACCCACCGGTCGTAGCTGCCGAAGCGGTGATGACCGTCGGCGTACCAGTGCTCACGGCGACCGCAGGTGCAGTGCCGATAGCCGGGGTTGGCATCGTGGTAGGTGACCCACTTGTGGCCGAGGATGCGGTGCCCCCAGTAGCGCAGACCATTGCCTCGGCAGAACTTGGCCCACGTCGCCCACCCCTCGGTAATGCAGTGGTCATTGCGGTCGAACGTGGCCTGGACATCGGGACGGTCTGCTGCGGCAATCACCCAAGCACCCCCATCTTCCAAGCGCACCACGCCACCTCAGCTACGCACACCGGGCACCACTCGCCGGGGTCGGCGGGGTGAGCTTCGTGGCAGACGTGGTTCATGCCTGCGCACTCGCCGGTCGCACGCCAGTCGGGCGGGGTGTTGGGCT
>CAYZBB010000440.1:0-2647 GCA_964476495.1 uncultured Actinomycetes bacterium
GGCTTGCCGACGATGTTGGCCAGCACGTTGAGCCGGCCGCGGTGGGCCATGCCGATGACGACCTCGTCCATCCCGTACTCGGCGGACTTGTTCAGCGCCGCGTCCAGCAGGGCGATGACGGTCTCGCCGCCCTCGAGCGAGAACCGCTTCTGCCCGATGTACTTGGTCTGCAGGAACGTCTCGAACGCCTCGGCACTGTTGAGCCGGCCCAGGATGTACTTCTGCTCCTCCACCGGCGGCTTGTCGTGGATGACCTCCACCCGCTGCTGGATCCAGCGTCGCTGTACCGGGTCCATGATGTGCATGTACTCGATGCCGACGGTGCGGCAGTAGGAGTTGCGCAGCACACCGAGGATGTCGCGCAGTTTCATGAAGTCGCGGTCGTTGAAGCCGCCGACGGCGAACTCCCGGTCCAGGTCCCACAGGGTCAACCCGTGCGAGAGCACATCCAGGTCGGGATGCCGGCGCTGCCGGTAGTTCAAGGGGTCGGTATCGGCCATGAGATGGCCGCGGGTGCGGTAGGCGTCGATGATCTCCAGGACGCGCGCGGTCTTGTCGATCTGGCCGTGCCGGCCGACCTCCAGGTCACGGACCCAGCGGACGGGCTCGTAGGGCAGCCGCAGCGAGGTGAAGACGTCGTCGTAGAACTGATCCTCGCCGATCAGCAGCTGGTGGATGCGACGCAGGAACTCGCCGGACTCGGCGCCTTGGATGACCCGGTGGTCGTAGGTCGAGGTGAGTGTGATGATCTTGGAGACGCCCAGTTCGGCCAGCGTCTGGTCGGAGGCTCCCTGGAAGGCGGCGGGATACTCGAGGGCACCCACGCCGATGATCGCCGACTGGCCCTCCATCAGCCGCGGCACCGAGTGGTTGGTGCCGATGCCGCCGGGGTTGGTCAGCGAGATCGTGGTGCCCTGGTAGTCCTCGTTGGTCAGCTGGCCCTGCCGGGCCTTGCGGACCACCTGCTCGTAGGCGCTCCAGAACTGGGTGAAGCTCATCGTCTCGGCCGAGCGGATCGGCACAACGACCAGGTTGCGAGCGCCGTCCTTGCCGGGCAGGTCGATGGCCAGGCCGAGATTGACGTGCGCCGGGGTGACCATGGCCGGCTTGCCGTTGACCTCCGTGTAGTGCCGGTTCATGTTCGGGTAGTCGCTGATCGCGCGGACGATCGCGTAGCCGATCAGGTGGGTGAAGGAGATCTTCCCGCCGCGGTTGCGCTTGAGGAAGTTGTTGATGACGATCCGGTTGTCGGCCATCAGCTTGGCCGGCACCGCGCGCACCGAGGTCGCGGTGGGAACCTCGAGCGAGACGGTCATGTTCTTCACCACGGCCGCGGCGACGCCGCGCAGGGGCGTGGTGGTCAGCCCGTCACCCTCGGCCTCGTGCGCCGCCCTGGCCGCCTTGGCCGCCTTGGCGGCGACCATGTCGTCAGGGGTGGCGGTGGTCGCCGGGCGCTTGGGCAAAACGGGTGGGGCGGTGTCGGTGTTCTCCTTGCCGCCGACCGGCGCGGTCCTGGTGGTCGCGGTGACCCGTGGGCGCGGGCGGGTGGGTGGAGGCGGCGGCGGTGGGACGGCGCCACCGGCAAGCGATCCGGCGACCGGTGCCGGCGCGGATGCGGGCGCTGTCGGGGCTACCGGCACGGCGGGGGCCGCCGAGGCGCTCCGGGACGCGCCGACCGGTGCCGGCGCGGACGTGGTGGCCGATCCGGTCGAGACCGTTGTCCCAGCCTGCCGATCGCTCGATGTGGCCCGTTGCGCCCCGTTGCCGGCGGCGATGTTCAACAGCGCGCTCGGCGCCTTGGCATCCGCGAAGAAGTCCCGCCAGATCGGATCCACGCTTGTCGGGTCGGCGAGGAACTGTTGGTACTTCTCCTCGACGAACCAGTCGTTGGGGCCGAACTCTGGCGCTGCTGACGACACGGTCGATGTCCGCCTGTTCTCAATGGGTGGGCCGCTTCGAAACCAGGCTAAACCCGCCGACATCGGCATTGCTCAGACCGATGACGTGGCGTCACCCACTTGCGTCGACTGTTCGGCGTACAACCTGGAGTAGGAGCCGCCGGCGGCAAGGAGTTCTGTGTGTGTTCCGGACTCGACGACCCGCCCGTGCTCCATCACCACGATCCGATCGGCGCGTGCGGCCGTGGTCAGCCGGTGCGCCACCACCACCGTCGTCCGGCCGCGCGCGAGCCGGTCCGTCGCGGCCAGCACGGCGCGCTCGGCCGCCGGGTCCAACGCCGCGGTCGCCTCGTCCAGCAGCAGTACTTCCGGATCCACCAGCTCGGCCCTGGCCAGCGCGATCAGCTGTCGTTGCCCGGCCGACAAGTTCCGCCCCCGCTCGTCGACCGAGTGGCGGAAGCCGCCGGTCAGCGCACCGATCGCGGACAGCGCGCCAACTGTTCGTGCCGCCTGCTCCACCTGTGCATCGGTGGCTTCCGGCCGCCCGTACGCGATGTTGTCCCGGACGGTGCCGATGAACAGATGCGGCTCCTGCGGCACCACGCCCAGCCGTCGCCGGTAGGCGCCGAGGTCGAATCGACGGATGTCGGTACCACCGGCGGTCACCGATCCCGAGGTCGGGTCGTAGTACCGGGCAAGCAGCTTGACCAGCGTCGACTTGCCGGCGCCGGTCGACCCGACCACGGCGA
>CAYZBB010000441.1:0-2624 GCA_964476495.1 uncultured Actinomycetes bacterium
ACGCAGAATGAGCGCATCCGTGCTCAGAAACGCGGCTGAGGCCACCTGGGATGAGAATGGAGCCAGCCCCGCACGGGTCGGTCTGAACCCCCCGTCCCACGCTCACCAAGAGGCTGCACCCACCCCCCTTCGTCACCCTTCCGTGCCACCGGTTGCCACCTATCTTCGGGTGACGGCCTGATGGCCCACAGCAAGAACAACGGCCTCCCCATCACCGACCGGATGCGCGAGGCGTACCAGCTGGTCACGATCCACGGGACCCGCGAGGCGGCAGCCGCGCAGATGGGCGTCACGACCCGGGCGGTGTCCATGCTCGTCGTCGCGTACTGCGACCGTGCCGGTGTCCCGCCGCCGTACCGCGGCAGCCGCCCCTACGCGCTGGCGAACCGGCTGGTGGCGGCAGCGGACGCGCGAGCAGCGGAGTCCGAGGCCGAGGTCGCGCATCTGTCCCGTGAACTGGCCGAGGCACACGCCCGCATCCGGGACCTGGAGACACGGTTGGCCGCCCGCCCGCTGCCGTTCGTCGCTGACCACCGCCGCGTGGCCGACGGCGGGCGTTCGGTCCGGCAGCAGCGACGCGAGCATCGGAGGGCAGCATGAAGACCAAGAAGAGGTCGGCGGTACTGGCCGAGTACAGCGTCTGCGAGTCGATGTCCGTGCCGGTGCCGAAGGTCGGCATCATGTGGCAGCACCCTCGATTGCCCGAAGTGTCCGGCACCGTGCAGCACGTCGAGATCGAGGACCGGTTCACGGAGGTCGTGTGGGTGGCGAAGGTTGCCAAGTGGGTCCTCGAATGACCGCCAACCTCGAACGCGATGGGCACGTCAGCATCCACGTGCCGACCGAGACGCGGGGCACCGGGGACCACGACCACCACCGGGCGACGATCGAGCACGAGGGGGTCAGACAGGCGTACTGGCGCTGCCGCAAGGGCATCGGCGACACCCGGCACTGTCCCGACGAGCCGGACCCGTGGGAGGCGCTGACGAGGAAGTGGGCGGAGGGGGTGATGGCCCGCGCCGCTGCCGTGAAGCCACCCCGCGACCGCTGCCGCTACGGGCACGCCGCGGAGTTCCAGCGCCGGAACTCGCAGGGGTCAGCGTACTGCCAGGAGTGCAACCGGCTGTCGAACCTCCGCGCCCGGATGAAGCGGAAGGCGACGGCCATCGTCACGGACGCGCTGGCGGCGTGAAAGATTGTCGAAAAATCGTAGCGCAATCGCTCGAAAACCCCTTGACAATGCCAGCGTGCGCGCTATAGTTACAGACATGAACACAAACGACCTCACCCACTACGACAACCGCAGTTGCGTTCTCGCCCACCGCGACATCACCGACCCGGCAGCGTGCCCCGCTTGCATCGTCGAGATCAAGAACAGCAAGCCCGACAACAGCCTGGACGACATCATCGCCACCGCCAACGCCCGCACCCAGCGGCGCATCGCATTCGACCTGATGGCTCGTCGGTGAAGCGTTCGATGCGGCAGTACCAGCCCCCGCGGCTGGTCTGCCGTTTCTGCGGGCAGCCAGTCCGGGCGGGGCAGTACGGCGGCTGGGAGCACGTCAAGCGGGTCGGTATCAAAGACCCGGCTTGGCATCTGGCGGAAGTTGCAGCATGACCACCGCCGAAGCAGCCGCCGTCCTCGGCGTCAAGCCGGTCACGATCCGGGCCGCCATCGCCAACGGCACCCTCCGCGCCGTCAAGCATGGCCGGGACTGGCACATCACCCCTGCAGCCGTCGAGGCATACCGGAAGTCGTCATTGGGGCAGCCTGGACGACCACGCAAGACCGGGTAGACACCACATCTGGTGTCCCTTGCGAAAAGCAAGCGCGACATAACGTTTTTCGCCGGAACCGGGGGTACGATTCATCCGTGCCCATGCCCTACCGCCGACCGTGCTCCTCACCCTCCTCCGAGGCCACGGTCGGCGTCCCCTTGTCCGGTGCCCGCTGATGAGTCGGGGGGCTCATCGGGGCATCGGGCCGGTCTGCCATACGCAAGGCTACGTACTTGGCGCTGGTGGCTGCGCGGGGTATCCGCGACGGCCATCTCCGGGGGCGTGGTGATGCACGAGTTCCAGCTGTCGAGCGTCGTGGTCATCATGGTCGTGTCCTTCATCGCCGGAGTGTTCTTCGATCGGCTGGTCCTGCTCCCGATGGCCTACCTCGCCACCCGAGTCGAAGATGCCATCCGCTCCCGTTTCGGCGATGGCGATCCTCGGTCCAGGTGAACCGCAGGACCCACGTGTCCGCACCGCGCTGGATGCCCTCCGCGTCGTCGCCGTGGTGGTCCTGCTGGCCCTCATCGTCGTCCTTGTCATCGACCGCCGGAACGGTGGCTTCGAGTACCTGATGGCCCTGCTCGCCTTCGTCGCCGGCCTGCTGGGGATGCCGTGGCTGTCCAAGATGATGCGGAGGGAATGAGTGGTCCCGTACTACGCGGATGACCACGTGACGCTGTACCACGGCGACTCGCTGGAAGTCCTTCCGGCACTCAGGTCCGGCTTCGGGCTGGTCATCACCGACCCGCCCTACATCATCGGTGCCGTGTCCGTCGGTAACGCTGCCACCAAGTCCGGGACGTGGGCCGACGTGATGAACAGTGCCCGATGGTTCCGGGACT
>CAYZBB010000442.1:0-2624 GCA_964476495.1 uncultured Actinomycetes bacterium
GGCCGCGGCCGACCGCCTCGGGATCACCGGCGAACTGCCCAGCGAGTCCACCATCAGACGAACCCTGAACCGGGTCGACGGCAACGGCCTGGACGACATCATCGGAACCTGGGCGGCGCTGCGCCCGACCGACTCACAGCACATGGTGGTGATCGCGGTCGACGGCAAATCGCTGCGCGGATCCGGTCATGACCAGGACCGGTGCCGACACCTGCTCGCCGCCCCCGACCACACCAGCGGGATCGTTCTGGGACAACGCGACGTCGACCTCACGACGAACGAGATCACCGTGTTCGCAACACTGCTCGACCAGTTCGTCATCCTGGGCAAGCTGATCACCGCCGACGCGCTCCATACCGAGACCGCGCACACCACGTACCTGATCGAGAACCGCGGCGCCCACCACCTGCTCTGTGTGAAGCGGAATCAGTGCGCCACGAGGCGCTCCGATGTGAAAGTCGCACGCCCGGTTCGGGAAGAGGTCGCACGGAAACGGGCCCAGTTCTTGGGCACCGCGCCGTGCGGCCTACTTCACGCCCACGCTGCACGCCCAGTTGGCCGCGCTGCCTGGCAGGACGTTCCGGTCACCGAGACCCGGCACGACAAGGCCCACGGACGGATCGAGCAACGCACCCTCAAGGTCGTCACCGTCGAAGCCTGTATCGGCTTTCCCCACGCCGCCCAGGCCGTCCAGGTCATCCGGAGAGTCCGCAAAACGCCGGTCCCGCAGTGGCGCACCGAGACCGTCTAGCTACTTCGACATGAAGAAGTGCCGGATCGCGCGCTGAGGCGTCGTCCGGCTCGACCAAAGTTGATCTTCACGGCTGGCCGAGCTTCTTGATCTTGGTTTCGAGGGTTTCTTGTTCCGTTCGGGTGTTCGTGCTGGTCATGGGCCCGGATTTGTTGCTCTGGGCCGGGTTCGGGGATCGGTACCCGCGCTTGTTCGCTCCGGGCGGCGGCATCGGCCGGGTGGTGAACGCGTCGCCGAAGGCCACGAAGACGGCAGGCAGCGGCCCTCGGGCCAGGTCCTGGATCACCCGGTCGAGCAGCGATCGGGCGGTCCTCAGCAGCCGGTTCGTCGCGGACGCGGCGAAAACCAGTGGGATCACGGCGATCTGTAGCGTCCAGGACAGGACGACCAGGGGCTGGAGCATGGGTCTGGCCACGATAGCCCGACCGGCCGCGGCGACCGGTGGACCCCCGTGGTGGAGCAACACGATGATCAGCCACAGGGACCGGGCGATCCTCGGCGCACGACGCCGGCAGGTCCCGCGGCCCGGGCCGACCGGGCCGATGCTCACGTGCTGCCCGTCGGGTCACCGGCCGGCGACCGGCCACTTCGGGTGCGCCCGCCACCCCGGGTCCGTGTCCGGGTCCGGGGTGGCGGGGCGCCGACGCCCGGCCCGCGGGCGGTTCGGGTGGCGCGGCCGGCCGCCGCTGTCGGGGCGGTCAGGTTGGCGACGCGGATCAGGTTGTTGGTGAACACGCCCTGCCCGGTCCAAATCCGGGCCCCTTCCAACGAATCGAGACGGGTGCGGTCCCACCCGTACTGGTGCTTGAGGCTGCTGACCCGACCCTCGCACCCGGTCCGCCACTTGATGTGCCGACGGAACGATCGACTGTGCTCGACCTTCTGCCGGGCCGGGCCCGGCTTGCCCTTGCGGGGGATCACGACCGTGCTCACACCCAGGTCCAGGACCTGCTCGTCAATGCCGTCCTCGCCGTAGCCGCGGTCCGCGGTCACCACCCGCGGTGCCCGCCCGGCCCGGGCGGTGACCCGCCCGATGGCCGGCGCGAGCTGCGGCGCGTCCGGCGGGTTGCCCAGCTCCACGTTGTGGTCCAGCACCAGGCCGTCCTCGTTGTCCACGAACTGACCCTTGTAGCCGAACTCGACCGGCTTACCCAGCCGGCCCTTCGCGATCGGCCGGGCCTGGGTGTCGTGCAGGCTGACCACCCGGGTCGCCCCGCTCGGCATGATCCCCTTGATCCTCTGTCGGGCCTGCACGATGATCTTCTCGGTGGCCTCGACCAGCCGTTTCAGGTCGTTGATCGCCCGGACCAACCGACCCCGGCGCCGCCCGGCCGCCGCATCGACGATGCCGGCGGCGGCCAGTTCGGCCGCCTTGACCCGGGCGCGGCTCGCGGCCCGGCGGGCGTTGATCAGCACCTGCTTGGCGTCCTTGGCCGCGGCTCGGGCCAGCATGGCCAGCTCGCCGGTGATCCGTTGCACCCCGGCCGCCTTGACCTGCTGCTGCCCGGCCTGTGCGCGGGACCGCAACTTCGCCGCGATCCCGTGCGCCTTGGCCCCGGCCGCCCGGGACCGGTCCCGCACCTTCGTGCGGACCGCGCCGCCGGCCGCCTGGATCCGTTTGACGTTCGCCCCGATCCGCCCGACCGCCCTGGCCAGCAACCCCGAATCGGTCGGATACGCCACGTTCGCCGGCACCACGGTGGTATCGGCGCGGACCCGGTTCGTCCGGACCACCTTCGCCTGCACGGCCTTGGCCACCAGGGCCCGGTTCAACCCGTCGACCGCGGTCGACCCGCACCGGGTGGTCAGCTTCATCAACGTCGTCGGGTGCGGCACCGCCCCGTCGAACGGGATCCGGCAGAACCGCCGCCAG
>CAYZBB010000443.1:0-2613 GCA_964476495.1 uncultured Actinomycetes bacterium
CCGCTCGTCTCCCTCCCCGATCAGAATGTTCCCGCAGGGTGGTTCTGGTGTGTGGGCCACCGGGATCTGGCAAGACAACTGCGGCGTGGGATCTTGCGATGGACGGACTAGACGTTTACGACATTGACGACCCACGCTGGAGTGGCGATGAGGAGTCATTTTCGCGCGCGCTGTTGTGCTTGCGCGATGATCCTGCTGCTCGGGCTGTGGTTATTCGCTCTGGCGCTACTCGCTCGGCTCGCCGAGATGCGGCTGTCGCCGTTGGAGCTACAGAGTTGATGATTTTGAGGGTTCCAGCGCACGAGTGCAAACGCCGGATTCTGCAACGGAGACGCGATAGACCGCCGATTCATCAGCAGTTGGCGGCGGCGCACTCGTGGTGGAAGGCTTTTCAGCGCGATGATGGATCTTGGCGACCCGACGTTGTTGTGGAGCCGAAGATCAGGAAGCGGATGTCCGGGGTTCGGCATGGATACGGGGCGCGGCACGCGGCCTTGCGCCGTGTTTGGGCGCAGCGAGTTGCTGTTGGCGGAGTGAACTGCGACCGCTGCGGCGAACCAATCGCTGCCGACGAGCCGTGGGATCTTGGTCATGATGATGTTGACCGTTCGGTGTACGCGGGTCCGGAGCATCGCAGGTGCAATCGGGCGACTGCTGGTCGTAAGTCGCGCGTGAGGTCGCGGGACTGGTGACGGTTGTTGCGGCTGTTGAGGGTCTGTTGAAGGGGTCGGCGGCGAAGGGTTCGCCGGAGGCTGCGACGGCGTTGGCGTTGGCGCGGGAGATGGACGATCCGGGTGTGTCTGCGACGGCGAAGGCGGCGTGCGCGAAGGCGTTGGGGGACATGTTCGACCGGTTGCGTGCGTTGGCTCCTGCGGAGGAGCAGGTGGACAAGTTGGATGAGCTTTCGAGGAAGCGTGGTCGGCGCTCAGCAGCCTAGGGTGCAATTGGTGCCGGAAGGGTTTGGCACGGCTGGTGATGACGCGATCGAGTGCGCGACCTTGGCGGGGTTGCAGCTTGATCCGTGGCAGCAGTTGGTGGTCAGGAACTCTTTGCTTGAGCGCGCCGACGGGAAGTGGGCTGCGTTTGAGGTGGGGTTGTGTGTGCCCAGGCAGAACGGGAAGGGCGGCGTCATCGAGGCGTTGGAGCTCGCCGGCCTGTTCGTGTTCGGGGAGCGCGTGATCATTCACTCGGCGCACGAGTTCGCAACAGCAAGGGCGGCGTTTCAGCGGATGGAGGAGCTGATCTCTGGGAAGCCGGAGTTTTCGAAGCGGGTGAAGCGCGTCTCGAGGGTGAACGGCGACCAGGGCTTTTACTTCTTGGGCGGCCAGTCGTTGCAGTATCGGACGCGGACGAAGTCGGGTGGCCGTGGCCTTACCGGGGACCGCGTGATTTTGGATGAGGCGATGATTCTGCCGGAGTCGGCTGTGTCGGCGCTGATGCCGACGATGTCGGCGAAGTCGATGGCCGGGAACCCGCAGTTGTGCTATTTCGGGTCGGCTGTTGACCAGTTGGATCATCAGCATGGTTTGGTGTTCGCGAGGGTGCGTGACCGCGCGTTGAAGGGCACGGATCCTTCGCTCGCGTACTTCGAGTGGTCGTTGGACTTCGCGTCTCCGGATGATGTGCCGGACGACGTGCTCGCCGATCCTGGGTCGTGGGTGGCAACGAATCCGGCGTTGGGTATTCGCATTTCGGCTGATCATGTGGCGAAGGAGCACCGGTCGATGGTGCCGCGGTCGTTTGCGGTGGAGCGCGCCGGCGTGGGCGACTGGCCTGCGGTGGACGCGGACGCCGGCTCGGTGTTCGACATGGACACGTGGCGGTCGCTGTTGGACGCGCAGTCGGTGCCGAAGGACCCGGTGTGTTTCTTCTTTGACGTGTCTCCTGACCGGTCGCGTGCTTCGGTGTCTGTTGCTGGCCGTCGCGACGACGGACTGTGGCATGTGGAGCTCGTTGACCGTCGCCACGGCACCGACTGGGTTGTTGGCCGCGTGCTCGAGCTGGCCGGAAAGTTCCCGGATTCGGCGGTTGGGTGTGATGGGAAGGGGCCGGCGGCGTCGCTTGTGCCTGCGGTTGAGAAGGACGGCGTGTTGGTGGAGCGGCTGCTGGCGCCGGAGATGGCGCAGGCGTGCGGATTCCTGTTTGACGCGGTTGAGCAGCGCACCGTCAGGGTTGCGCCGGCGAACGAGTTGAACGCGGCTGTGCGTGGTGCGGTGCAGAGGCCGCTTGGGGACGCGTGGGCGTGGTCGCGGAAGAACAGCGGGGTTGACATCACGCCGCTTGTGTCGGTGACGGGCGCGCTGTGGCTGCTGTCCACGAAGGTTCAATCCGAGGAGATCCTGGTCGCATGGGCCTGATCGAGAGGTTCAGGCGCCAGCCGGCGCCGGCTGAGGTGGTGGAGCGCGACGGCGTCTGGTCGTTTGATGATTGGGCTGGGATGTTGTCGTCGTTTCAGTTTGGTGGTGCCCGGTACACGCTTTCGGGGTCGTCGGAGGAGGAGATTGGGTCGTCGTTCACGGGCATGTCTCGTGGCGCGTTCATGGCGAACGGGGTGGTGTTCGCGTGTATCGCGAACCGCGTCAACCTGTTCAGCGAAGCCCGCCTCACCTACCG
>CAYZBB010000444.1:0-2609 GCA_964476495.1 uncultured Actinomycetes bacterium
CGGCGCTGGTCACTTCGTGGCCCTCACGGCGGCGAGAGCGGCGCGGGCGAGGTCGCGGTAGCCTTCACGATTCCCGTCCGGGTGGTCCACCCAGGGCTCGTTCTCGGCGTCGTCGGCGAGGTAGATCGCCTCGGCCATGCGCTCGATCAGCGCCCCGTCGGGGTCGGTGCGCTCGACGGTCACGAGGGAGTCAGGGTCGAGGTAGACGCCCCCGCGATGGCCGCCGTTGAAGTGGAGCGTCACCTCGTGCCTGGTGGCCGAGGTGGGCATGATGATGCTGGTAACGGTCAGCCCGCCTAGCGCGGGGATAATGTCGTCCCTCTGCACGTCGCGGGCGGGGATGGTGAGCGTGGTCACTTCGTGGCCTCCTTGGTGATGGCCGCGGCGGCGGCGGCGAGAGTCGGGAACGTGCCCAGCGGCACGGCGTAGCGGCTGGCGTGGAACACGGGCGGCAGCCCGTAGGCGGCGACCTTGCCCAGCGCGGGCCGGTCAGGCAGCGAGACGGTCCACTCGCGGGCCTCGATGGTGGGGACGGTCATGCCGCTCCCCCTTCGGATTGGGCCACGATGTCGGCGGCGGTCGTCACCTTCGGCGGGAACAGCCCGTCCTTGTCGATGCCGTCGCGGGTGATGCTCGTGTAGTCGATGCCGAGTTGCGCAACGTCGCCGGCGGCCCACTGGCCGCGTTTGCGTCCGGTGCGGGCTTCGAGTTGGTCGACCGAGACGCCGATCGCTGCGAACGCCTTCGCCATCGCCGACACACGGTCGACCAGCGGCACGCCTTCCCCGTCGGCGAGGGTCTTGTGGCACAGGTCTTGGGCCGTCGCGGTGAACCACGGCGGGAGCAGCGAGAAGATGCACTCGCGCACGGCCCGGGCGCCGATGTTCTGGTTGTTCAGGTACACGTCGCCGAGGTCGACCAGCTTCTCTCGGGTCTGCCGTCCGTTCACCTTCTTCATGCGCTCGTGGGGCACCTGGAATGATCGGGTGGATCTGACGTTGGTCTGCTGGTCCCACGCGAACGCCTGGATCTCGCTCATGCCTTCGTCGTCGTTGCGGGACAGTTCGCGGACGCCGTAGTCGAGGTTTCCCCAGATCCGGGCGAGTTCGCGGGCCAAGTGGACGCTGGGCCCGTTGCCCCGGTTGGGCACCGAATAGAAGGCGCGGGAGGCGACGGCCATGCGGCTGCACGTGTCGCGCATCTCCGCTTCGGCGCGGGCGAGGTCGCGGGGCATCTGTTGGGCGACGATCACGGCCGCTTGGACTTCGGCGACGGCCCGCGCCTGCTCTACGGCGGTGGTCTGAGTGGCTTTGGCTGCGAGCGGCGCGGGGGCGCGCTGGGCGAGTTCGGTCATGCTGGGGTGTCCATTTCTTCGGTGCTGTCGAGGTAGTCGTCTGTCTGCGCCCGGTACCAGCCGGGGAGGCTCACGCGGTGCACTTCGGCGGGGTAGCCGGGCCACTGCCCGGATTGCTGGCAGGCGGCGAAAGTGGCGATGGCCTGCCGGTTGAGGTGGTCGCCTCGGTCGATGTCGTCGGCGTCCAGTTCGATGATCGAGACGAGGTAAGGCGGCTCTTTCGACTGGACGACGAACAGGAACCGGACGTCCTCGGCGATCCCGAGCGCCCGGACGAGCCGCCGATACCATGCGGCTTGCATGTGGTAGCCGTAGTCGGCTGCGGACTTGCCGAACTTCCCCGGTGCCGCCGTCTGGGCTGTCTTGTAGTCGGCCAGGATGAGCCGTCCGTCCCTGACTGGCCCGAGGTAGTCCACGCGGCCCCGGAGCCACACGCCATGGGTCGGGTCGATGGTGAACAGCGACATTTCCGGTTGGCCGCCGCGGAACAGCAGCGGGGCGATCGGGTGGGCCGCGAAGGTGTCCCGCATGGCGAGCGCCTGCGCCATCTCGGGGTTGTTGAGCGGGATCTGTCCGGCGTCGCGGGCGTCCTTGCGGGCGTCCTTCGCGGCCTTGGTCAGCCAGTTGTCGGCATCCACGTGGACGATCTCCGGGCCGGCGTCGAGGATGAGCCGGTGCACGGCTTTGCCGAAGTCGAACAGCGCGGTCGAGTCGGGTGGGTTGTCGCGGCGGTACCGGTAGATGGCGGGCGCGTTGGGTGGTAGTAGCCACTTGGCCGAGGTTTGGCTGAGTGATTCGGCGGCTAGCACCGGGTCGGCGTGGTAGTCGTCGTCGGGCATTTCGTAGACGCCGGGTTGGCTGACTTCGCCCGCCACCTCGTGCTCGGGGTCGAGTCCTTCGGCGGTGAGGATGGCGGCGAGGGCGTCGGAGCGCTCCGGGTGGGCGGCCGACAGTGTGTCGGTGCGTTCGTTGTAGGCGATCCACTGGGCGTCGTCGTGGTGAAGCACGGCGAGCCGCTGTCCGTCCACGACTACCGCCCATCGGCCCGGAGTGCCGCCGCGATGGAGTCTGATGGTGGTGCTCACGGCCGCCACCGCCAGCCAGCGACCAAACTGAGGATGGACGCGAGGACGACAATCAGGGCGGCGGCTAGGGCGGCGCTCATGCGACCACCGCCAGCAGCAGGAACAGCGCGAGCAGCAGGGCGGCGGCGAAAGCGCCGGCGAGGGCTTCGCCGAGGATGTGGGTCATGCCT